>DAOUFB010000081.1:0-18179 GCA_034430135.1 Flexilinea sp.
TTTTTCCTGGAGCGGGAGTGAGGTCACTGTCAACATTGATTTTTTCAAGGGACGAGCTCCCGTGCGCTCACGAACAATAGATCGCTCGATTTTGAGCGATCTTTTTTTATCCCTCCCATTGACTCAGTTCCCTATCCGGATTACAATACAGTTGAATATAAACTCAACTGTTCAATTGTTCAACCAGAAAGGAAAGGAACACATGAACGAGAAAGAACCATCCGAATTCATCGCCGACCTCGCTGACTGCAATGCGATCAACCCTGAAATCGTCGAGTTCGTCCGCGCGAAGCAGCATAGCGACGAATGCTACTACAATCTCGCCGACTTTTTCAAGGTCTTCGGCGACAGTACGCGCGTCCGCATTCTCTCAGCGCTCGACACCCATGAAATGTGCGTCTGCGACCTGGCGAACGTTTTGAATATGACGAAGTCCGCAGTTTCGCACCAGCTCCGCGTCCTCCGGCAGAGTGACCTCGTCCGCGCGCGGCGCGAAGGGAAAAACATGATTTATGCGTTGGCGGACGACCATGTCCAATCCATTTTTGAGCTCGCCATGGAACATATTCACGAAGAATAAGGAGACTGGAAATGAACCAGCAGCGTTATCACCTATCCGGCTTGACTTGTCCGGTTTGCGCCGGAAAAATTGAAAAGAAAATCGCCGCGCTCCAGGGCGTTTCGTCCGCGTCGTTCGACCTCGCGCATGAAATGCTGACGGTCGAATCTGAAGCAGCCGCGCCCATCTTTTCGATTCCAGAGCTTCAATCGCTCGTAGACGCGATCGAATCCGGCGTCACGGTCAAATTGCCCGAGCCCGTCCGCAAAGCGAAGACAGAATCCGAACCAGCCGTGAAACCCGCCTTTCTCAGGACCGAGCAGGGCAGCCTCATCGCCCGAATCATCACGGCTTTCGCCCTCTTCGCTGCGGGAATTCTGCTTCATCAACGCGCCGCCGACGCCTCTACGGCGCTGTTTATCGCTGCATACCTCATTTGCGGCGTGGACGTCATCCTTGAAACCGTTCGCTCCATTCGTGCGGGCGACTGGTTCAATGAAGCCTTCCTGATGGCGCTCGCAACGGTTGGCGCGCTGATTCTCGGCGACTTTTCTGAAGCTGCCGCTGTGATGATTTTTTATCAGACCGGTGAATACCTTCAAAGCCTCGCCGTCGCCCGTTCGCGCCGCTCGATTTCAGATTTAATGAATATTCGTCCGGAATCCGCGAACCGCCTGATTCCCGGAAGCGCCTCGCGGGAAACCGAAATCGTCGAGCCGGAAGTGCTTGAACCCGGCGACGAAATTCTGATTCGACCTGGCGAACGCGTTCCGACCGACGGCGTCATCCTGAGCGGCTCGTCTTCGCTCGACACAGCGGCGCTGACCGGTGAATCCGCGCCGCGCGACGTAACCGTCGACGACCCAGTTCAGGCGGGAACGATTAATCTGAACGGTGTCCTGACCGTCCGCGTCACGGGACGGTTCGCGGAATCTGCGGTAATGCGCATTCTGAACCTCGTCGAAAACGCGACGACGAAAAAAACGAAAACCGAACGCTTCATTACCCGCTTTGCGAAGCTCTACACCCCGATCGTCATTCTTGCGGCATTGCTGCTCGCAGTTCTCCCGCCGCTTCTGACCGGTGATCCTTGGACAATTTGGGTTCGCCGTTCATTTGTCTTCCTCGTGACGTCTTGTCCCTGCGCTCTCGTCATTTCGATCCCACTCTCCTATTTCGCGGGGATCGGAAAAGCTTCAGCGAATGGCATCCTATTTAAGGGCACGACTTATCTCGAATCCTTGAAAAACGCCGACACGATCGCATTCGATAAAACCGGGACACTGACGCAGGGCATTTTTACCCTCGCGGAAATTCTCCCTGCGGAATCCGTCAGCGCCGAGGACCTGCTGACATGGGCAGCTCACGCCGAAGCGGACTCAACGCACCCCATCGCGAAATCGATTCTCAGCGCCTATGGGAAAGACATTGACCGGTCGCGTCTCGCGGACCTTCGCGAAATCGCCGGACAGGGACGATGCCTGATTTTCGACGGGAAAACGATTCATGTCGGAAATGAACGCATGATGCGCAATCTCGGACTTTCCGTCGAAGCGCCGAAAAACGTCGGAACGCTCGTTTTCGTTGCCGTAGAAAACGAAAATAAACCGCGATTCGCGGGAACGCTCGTCATCGGCGATAACCTTAAGCCCGATAGCGCAAAGGCACTGGCGGAATTGCGCGATCTCGGCGTCCGCCGTACCGTCCTCGTCACCGGGGATAACCTTGGAACAGCGTCCGCCGTCGCGTCGCAATTGGGAATCCAAAACGTCGAAGCCAACCTCTTACCGGATCAGAAAGTCGCGGTCGTTGAATCGCTGATCGAAAAGAAGGACAACCGCACAGCCAGCGTCGTTTTCGTCGGAGATGGAATCAACGACGCGCCGGTTTTAGCCCGTGCCGATATTGGTATCGCCATGGGCGGCGCTGGGTCGGAGGCAGCGATTGAAGCAGCGGATATCGTGATCCTCAAGGATGAACCGTCGAAAATCGCCGAAGCAATCCGAATCGCCCGCCGAACCGACGCGATCGTCCGTCAGAACGTCATTTTTGCGCTCAGCGGGAAAGCCGTCTTTCTCATCCTCGGGGCAACCGGTCTGACCGGCATGTGGCAGGCAGTTTTCGCCGACGTGGGCATCATGCTGCTCGCTGTGCTGAACGCGATGCGCGTTTTACGCTGAATCTTTTCCCTGGCGCTGGGACATTCGTAATCGTCTTAGCGCCAGGAGACTCATTCTGGTAAAACCGACGATCTGATACCATGCGGTCTGCTTACTGACTTCGTCGCCGTAAATCGTGGAAATGGGCACCCAGCCGATTTTCCAGCCGTTCTCCCGGCAAACAATCATCATCTCAATCGCGAAGTTGTAACCTGCTTCGTGCGTCTCTAAAAAAGCCTCAATCATGCGCCGATCAAGCAGGCGATACCCACATTGATTATCAGGCAGAAATTCGCCAAAAATCGCTGAAAGCACGAGTCGGCTGAATAAATTCGGTAATCGCCGCCTCAGCGGAATTTTCCCATAATCGCGAGCACCGATGGTCAACGCTTCATGCTTTTCTTCAAAGCGCTGAACGAACCGACCCGCTTCTTCCGGATCATGCTGCCCATCGGCGTCTATCAGAAGCGCAGCGTCAAACCCATGATCCAGCGCCCAGCGCAGCCCTTCCCTCGTCGTCGCACCAACGCCCAGGTTATACCCGCGTGACAGGACAATTGCGCCAGCCGCTTCCGCGACCGTTTTCGTCCCGTCCGCGGATCCGTCGTCCACGACAACGATCGTTTCAAAATCATTTTTCAGCGCCCGAATCACGCCGGGCAGCTTCTTTTCTTCGTTATACGCCGGAATTACAGCGGCTATTTTCACCATTTTTTATTTTATTCCTATGTATTATGATCCTGTTTAATACTCGTCCAGCCATGCGAACGACCGCGAAACCGCCTTTTTCCAACGTGCGCAAAGCTCGGTTCGCCGCGTCGCGGAAATCGTCGGTTCCCAGATCCGATCCACTTCATGGTACCGCTTCAGCTCCGTCTCCGATTCCCAAACCCCAGCGGATAACCCAGCGCCGAACGCTGCGCCCAACGCCGTCGTCTCCCGAATCTTCGGACGAATAATTGGGACGTTTAGTATATCTGACTGGAACTGCATGACCAGCTCGTTCACGGTCATTCCGCCGTCGACTTTCAGCGCCGTCGGCTGAACGCCGGAATCCTTCGCCATCGCCTCGACGACCTCCATCGTCTGAAACGCGGTCGATTCCAACACGGCGCGGGCAATATGCCCGCGGTTCGTGAACCGCGTCAGTCCGGCGAACACACCGCGGGCGTCGGAACGCCAGTATGGCGCGAAAAGTCCCGAGAAAGCCGGAACGATATAAACGTCGCCGTTATCCTCGACCGACCGTGCGAGAGGTTCAATTTCGGAAGATTCCTTAATCATCCCCAAATTGTCCCGAAGCCATTGCACCAGCGCGCCGGCGATCGCGACCGAACCTTCAAGCGCGTAGACTGGTTTCCGTCCGGCGATTTGATAGCCCACGGTTGTGATAAGACCATGCTCGGATTCAATCCGTGTTTCGCCCGTATTCATGAGCATAAAACAGCCCGTTCCATAGGTATTTTTTCCCTCTCCCGGCTTGAAACACGTTTGCCCGAACAAAGCCGCATGCTGATCTCCGAAAACCGCCCCAATCGGAACTTCAACGCCGTCAAGGAGAACCGTTCCAAACGATCCGGACGACGGATGAATCGACGGCAGGATTCCGCGCGGGATATCGAGTTCCGCTAAGATCTCGTCGTCCCAATCGAGCGTCTCTAAATTCATCATCATCGTTCGAGATGCATTCGTGACATCCGTAACATGCAATCCGCCATTTACGCCGCCGGTCAAATTCCAGACCAGCCAGGTATCGATCGTCCCAAAAAGGAGCCGTCCCGCGCGTGCCTCGTCGATCAGTCCCTCGACCTCGTCGAAAAGCCAGCGCAGCTTAATCCCCGAAAAGTAAACCGAAATTGGAAGCCCCGTTTTCCGGCGGAAACGATCCTGCCCGCCGATCCGGCGCGACAGGGTATCGCAAAGCTTATCCGTTCGCGTATCCTGCCAGACGATCGCGTTCAGGTACGGCTTTCCCGTCTCCCGGTTCCAGACGACCGTCGTCTCACGCTGATTCGTGATTCCGATCGCGGCTAAATCTGATGCACGCAGATTCGCCTCAATCAGCGCGTTCGCCAGGGTCTTTCGGACGTTGGCTAATATTTCCAGCGGATCATGTTCAACCCACCCCGCTTTCGGGAAAATCTGTTCATGCGGCAGCTGATGATTCGCTAAAGTCTCCGCGTTTCGATTAAACAGAATACAACGGGTACTCGTCGTCCCCTGATCAATTGCAGCGATAACCTGATTCATACGTTTCCTCTCGTTTCCCCGCCAATCCGCCGGTGAATATCCGTCAAACTTTTCTAATTATAGAGCCAAGCCCACGGTTTAAGGGGTTAAATCTTGTATAATTTCAGGAAATTCAAACGAAAGGACGAACGGGCGGGAACCATGCTTCCATATTTTAAGATTGCAATCGGAACCTGGAGCTGGGGGAACCGCCTGATCTGGGACTACGGTCTCGACACGGAGGAAACGGATCTCGCCGACCTCGTAAAGTCCGCTATTTCCGAAGGCAGCCGCTATTTCTTTACCAACGAATCCTTTTCCGACGGATTGGGCGAATCGCTGCTCGGGAAACTGACCGCCGCCTATCCAAACGCTTTCCTCGCGACGAAATTCATGCCCCGAATTTGGCGTCTTGGACGGGTCGAATTTAACGCAGCCCTGGACCGTTCGCTTAAACGGCTCCGGCGCCAATCCATAGACCTCTACCTCGTAGATCGGCCTGTCGGCTGGATGGGGCTGTCCATGCTGGCGGAATGCGCCGCGGAAGGGGTCGAAGCTGGGAAGATCCGTAACGTTGGGGTTTCGAACTTTTCCGCCGATCAGCTCGAAACGTTTCAGGAAACCCTGTTACGCTACGGCGTTATGTTAGCTGCGGTCTCGTCGGAGTATAACCTCTTGCGACGTGATGTTGAATTCAACGGCGTCCTTGATTTCTGCAAAACCAAAAATATCCCTTTTCTGGCGGAAAGTCCGCTCGCTATGGGACTGCTGACCGGAAAATACTTATATGACCCGATTCAAAACGGTGTCCGCCGCAACTTGGTGAACCGCTATCCGACGGATCGGCTCGAGTTGTTAATCCGGATTCTGAACTCAATTGGCTCAGAATATCAGGGGATGGACGCAACTCGTGTCGCGCTTAACTGGGTCGGCGCGAAAGGAGCGATCCCGATCGCGGGCGCGAAATCCGCCGCACAAGAAGAGCATAACCGATCCGCGTTCACGTTCACGCTGAGCGATGACCAGATTCATCATCTTCAGGAATTTACGCCCGATCGAGATTAGCACCCTATATATATAATATAGCTGCCGCTGAGCATCTTCAGAAATTTACCACTGTTCGAACTTAGCCCCCTAAATGGTATAATACGGCTACCGCCGAAGACCAAATGAGGAATTTACGCTATGGCGCAACGAAAGACAACACGCCCAATTGTTCAGAAAATCAAGCGCGCAATGACAGTCGAATCATGGATACTGTCGTTCAGCGTTTCGTTCTTTTTATTGGTTTTTTTCAATTTCTATCGATTTTTCGTCGGCTATTCGTTCGTCGTTCTGAGCTCTCGGATTACGGAGAGTTTTTTAAAGTTTTTTTTAGCGATTGCGCTGTTATCCGTCATCTTTTGGTTTCTGTTCTGCGCAGTCCTTGAGCGAAAGGCAGATCTGGCGCGGTTTCTCGTTGGAGCGACTTTTCTCACCGCGATCCTCTACATTGTTACCGCTCCGGAACGGATCCTGCTCTGTGCGGTACTTTCGGGCTTTTGCCTGGTTCCCCTCCGTTATTTTTACAGTGCCTATCCGGACGAATGCATTCTCCCGGCGATTCCCGAAAAGGTTCGACGCTATCTCGTAATCTTGTCGTTTGGCGCTCTTGTGGGCGGGATCGCGATTCTACGCCATCTCGTTTACCAATCCGGCGGATTCGACCTCGGAATTTTCGACCAGATCCTTCATAATATTTCATCTTGGAGACCGCCAATTTACACCCTAACCGGAACCGCTGTCAATCACATGACGCGGGTTCATTTTTCACCGGTACTCTACCTGCTGGTCCCTTTCTATAAGGTCTTTCCCTCTCCGATCACGCTGCTCCTCTCGCAGGTTGTTCTCGTTGCGCTGGCGGTCATCCCGCTCCGCCGCCTGTCGGAAAGGTGCGGGCTTGATGCACTGACGGCGAATTCGTTGATCACAGTCTTCCTGTTCTTTCCCGGAATTCTTGGCGGACTTTTCTATGATTTTCACGAAGTTGCTTTCTATCCGCTCCTGCTCTTTACGCTGCTGTTATCCATAGAGAAAGAAAATTTGATCGGGTTCTGGACTGCCTTCATCCTGACCCTTTTTGTGAAAGAGGACTCAGCGATTTACCTCGTCTCAATTGGGTTATTTGAACTCTTGCGGAAAGATCGCCGCGGATGGCAAGGGGGTGCGCTCATCATCGGCTCGGTGATCTATTTCGCCGTCATATCGAACTTCGTCCTTGACACGAACGCATTCGAATATCGATATGAAAATCTAATCGCGGACGGATCGAAAAGTTTCTATGCTGAACTCATCAAAATTTTCTTCACTCAGCCGCTATACCTGCTTTCCGAAATACTGACCGAGGAAAAAATAACATTCCTGCTCGTGACCTTCCTGCCGCTCGCGTTCATCCCGCTGACGGGGTTGGTTAGCCTTCCGGATGCCGCTCTTTTTCTTCCGCTCCTCGCGATCAATCTGATCCCGAATTGGGAAGCGCAGTATTCAATCCAGTACCAATACAGTTTCGGCAGCGCACCGCTCTACTTGTTTTTGATGATCAGATTCCTCGCCGGACCCATCGCCCCAAACTGGAAAAAGACCTGTTCGACCCTCGCTGTTTTCGCGACGCTGATCGTATCCATCTCCTTTTTCAGCGGTACAAGTCAAATGATTCATGACTTCGTAAACCGGGATGATAACGATATAGAGGTCATCCGCCGAATGGCGGCGCAAATTCCAGCGGACGCAGAACTCAGCGTCTCAGATCATTTCTATCCGCATTTTTCCCAACGAGAACAAATTTACATGGAAAACTTTCGTTCGAATGCTGAATATCTTTTTATTGACTTACGGGAAAACGTTTATACGCTTGAACGAGCGATCAGGAAAATGGAATCGCTGAACGGAATACTGATCGATCAGAAAGAAAACTGCTGCATTCTCTTTAGGTCTCAATCAGGCGGAGAATCGTCCACCAGCGGTTCCAGTACAGAAGAAACAGCGTCACCACCGGGAAAATAAAATTCAGCGCAGATACCGGCTCGGCGAATCCGGTCACAAACAACGTCACAATCCAGGGCAGGATCAGAAACGAGCCAATCAACCCGACCGCGATCCAGCGTCCGGCTCGCTTCGGCCAGCGCTGAAGCGCTTTATCAACCCCCGAAAACAGCGGAATCCATAGCAGATAAAGGTTTTTCCCGATATTCGGGAACCCAACCAGAAAACCAGCGCAAAGCGTCATCGACAGCACCCACTCAAACGCCCGTTCATCCCCGCGCGCGTTGAGAATCCATTCAATGATCATTAGCAGCGCAATGAATCCGGAAAACGCCCAGGCAATACGTCCGCCAATTTCCGGCTGCCAAACTTCGATGAACAGCGCGAAATACATCGGTATCAAATATTTATAATAGTAAATAATCGAACGGAAGAATTCGGTCAGCCAATTCGGCATGAACAAAAATGAGATGAGCATGAGCAGCGCTAAAACCATCGCGAACCAGGCAGCAACCGCACCGCGCCGGTTCGCTAACGTCCAAATCAGAACCCAAAGAATCGGCAGCAGGGTAATACTGTACTTCATCGTCGCGAACGCCAACATAATCCCCGCAAATTCCGGCTCATTTTCGCGTACTGCGTTAATCCCAACCATCAAGCAGAGAACCGAAAGAATCCCTAAATCCCCATCGACGACAGCATAGAACCCGTAATACCCTAAGAAGATCAGAGCCCCAACGAGATACGGTGATCCTAACCCCGAACGAATTCGCATGACCTCAATCGCGCGAATCGCCGTCAGGATCAGCGCAGCCTCGCAAATCGTCATCCAGATCACCAGCGCGGTTTCAAAATTGTTGATAAACGATAAAAGCAGCGTCGGTAAAACGGCGTAAAGCGGAAGGACGAAACCCGAAACGCGGACATCGTCCAAATTCCGTAAGATAATATTTTCAAAAACCTCAGAGCTGTACGGATTTTGACCCTGCGCAAAAAGAACGCGTCCCGCAAGCCAATTCGCGTAAAAACTCGCCCCGCGATCCGTCTTCATGACAACAACGACATTCAGGATGATGAACCCAACCGTCAACAGAATGATGACAGTTACGAGAGAGGGCGAAAGCCCATAGCTCCGGCGTGGCGGTTGAAGGATCATGGCAGCGATTACCCCGAATCCTCAGGGATTCAAACGAGATTAGAGCGATTTCCGGTAGACGCGGTGAATCTTCGACGGTTTCATTCCCAACCCGTTCATTTCCCGCTGGACTTCTTTCGCGGTCTCGGACATTTGAGCCCCTTCGCCCGTCAAAAACCGCGGGTTATCTTTGAGAATATCGTAAAGTCCGCCGAATAGCAACGCATCTCCGCCTTTAATCCGATATTCAGACAGGATGCCAAGTCCGTTGATGATGATTCGATTCGAGAATTTCACCTCACGGAACAGGTCGATAAGTAACGCAGGATTCCATAAATTTCCATTGTGCCGTTTCATTGCCGCAGAAATATCCGGGAAGCCCAGAATAAACCCGATAAGCTCATCCTGCTGATTCACGATGAATTTAACTAATTTCGGATCAACAAAATTGATAACGTTTTCAATCAGGAACGATAAATCCCGCTCGGTCAGTGGGAAATACTCCCAATTTTTTGTAAACGCCCGCTCATACAGCGCGCCGATTTCTTTCGCCCGATTCATAATATCCCGCCGGTTTTTAAACGTAAAGACCTTGATTTCGCCGCGTTTCCGGACGATCTCGACCGCGCGGGTCACTTTTTCGGGCAACGTGACCGTCGTTGCGTCGAACTCGACCGAAATAAAATCGGTCACTTTCGTCAGTCCAACGCTCTCCATCAGCGTTTGATAATAAGGATAGTTATACGCGGACATATTCATGGACTGACGCAGGTTGAAGCCGTCCACCAGTACGCCGTATCCGTCAAAAAGCGACAGTCCCTTAGGACCGATAAGTTCGGTCATGCCCCGCTCACGTCCCCAAGCGAACGCCGTTTCGAAAAGCGCAGCCGCGACGTCGAGATCGTAAACCGACTCATATAAGCAGAAGCTCATGACTTTCTTTTTTTGATAATCGTTGAAGTGCGGATTGATAAGTACAGCGATGCGTCCGACGATTCGACCTTCACGCCGGGCGAGAAAGAAATCCGCTTCCCCATATTCGTAGAATGGATGCTTTTTGCGATTCATCATCACCGCGACATCATTTCGGAACGGCGGGATCCAGTTCGGATCATTTCGGTATAAGTCGAAAGGAAATTGAATAAATTCCTGGACCTCACGTCGATTATCTGTATTTATTTTTTGAATTTCGATCATAGCTCCTCCATCAGGATTCACGATGAGCCTATTTTACTTCATTTCGGCGCGAATAGCGTAAAAAACGGGTTCGCAGTCTCAATGCGCAGGGATCGTTAGAGGTGATCCCACAAATGCGACCGAAGAGAAGAGGGAACGAGGAAGTCCGATTAGGTTGACCCGTTGATCGGTCAGGTATGGAAAATCCCGTTAAATTTCGTAAATTTTCGCATTCAGCCGTTCAGCTTCATGACGATCATGCGTCGAAAAAATCAGCGTCCGTCCGCGCGTTTCCTCGTTGATCACGCCGCAGACGACCTCGAGCGTCTTCGTATCGAGACCCTTTAGCGGTTCGTCCATAAGGATCACATCCGCATCAGCTATCAGCGCACGGGCGATCGCGACACGGCGCTGTTGCCCGCCTGAAAGCTCATCAATACGCTTCTCGAACAATGCAGCATCAAAGCCCATCCGTGACAGCAGCTCCTCCGCGCGGATACGTTGGACCGCTGAATCCTCGACCACCAAAAAGACATTCTCAAGCGCGCTCATATGTCGGATGAGCCGATTTTCCTGGAAAACGGCGGCGGTTTTTATCCCATTCGGAATTTGGATTATGCCCGAATCCGGTCGAATCAATCCTAAAATCAGGCGGAAAATGGTCGTTTTTCCTACGCCGCTGCGCCCCATGATACAGCTCGCCTCGCCTAAAGGGAAACGACGTGAAAATCCGTCGAGAACGACCTCCGATCCAAAACGCTTCGAAACATCCTGAAATTCAATGAACTGGTTCATTTTTCGCTCCGGTCGCTCTGGTTTTGAGATGGAGCAACTCCAGTTAAGGTCGTTTCGATCCTGTCAACCAGACGCAAAATTGCCTTTTCAAAAACGAAGGCGATCAGAATAATGACAAAGGTCCAGGCGAAAAGCTCGCCGGTATTGAGATAGATTTTAGCAAGGTACAATTTTTCGCCGATACTCTGTGAAGAAATACCGATGACTTCGGCGGCAATCCCGCTCTTCCAACAGAAACCCAAGCCAGCGCTAACGGCAGCGCGGAAAAACGGGAAAACAGTCGGCAGGATAATAAAGCGGAGCCGTTTCAAAAACGAAAGCCGGAAAACGGACGCCATCTCACGCAGCTTGGGATCAACCGTGCGAATTCCGTTCAGCGTATTCAAATACACGATCGGCAAAACCATCATGAACGAGACAATCACGGACAAATTCCGCGATCCAACCCAAAGGAGAATCAGGATCGTGAGGCTGGCGATTGGAGTCGAACGGATAAGCAGGAGCGGCGGATCGAGAAGCGCGCCAACCGTTCGAAAACGTGACGCGGTAAACGCAAAAGCGATCCCAATAAAGAGCGCGCTGAAAAAACCAACGATGATCCGAACTGAGCTAAACGATAATGAAATCCAAAATTCGCGGGTTTGAGCGATGAGACAGAGCGTTTTAAGGGTTGTCGACGGCGCAGCAAGGATAATATCGTTATGATAAAAACGCGCGATCATCTCCCAGATAAAAATCCAGAAGATGATCGCGGCGATCCGAGTTGAATTAATCTTCGAGCGGGAAGTAATAGAAATCCTCCGCTGGGAGTTTGCCGCCGATGGACTGCGGATTGGATTCAAACAGGACGGACAAGTAAGCTTCCATTAAAGTTTTCATCCGTTCGCCTTGAATATAAGTAATGTTGCAGGCGGGCAGCGCTTTTTCAGCAATCGCAGCTTTCGGAAGAATCCCGAATGACTCGATGAGCTTCGCCGTTTCGGCGGGATGTTCCTGTGCATACTCGACGGAATCCTCATAATCGTCCAGGAAATCGTCAACGTCATCTCGACGGCTTTTGATGATGTCGGAACGAACGACGAAGCAGCCCGTCAGAAGCTCATTCCCGCCGCTGACCGCGTTCCATTCTCGGGTCATATCAAGGGCAACGCGAATTTTATCGTTCTGCATCGAGACCGACGTCACGAAAGGCTGCGGAAGCATCGCGATGACAGATTCGCCAGCTTCCTTCATCAACGCGGCGATTTCAGCGGCTTCGCTCTTGTATTCAATCGTAACGTCTTTGTCCGGATCGATTCCATTCTGAGTCAGGACATACCGCAGAACCTGTTCCGGAGTTGCGCCTTTGCCGACGGCATAAATCGTCTTGCCCTTGAGGTCAGCGACGGTTTGAACGCTATCGCCGGTTTCGACGACATAGAGAACGCCGAGCGTATTAATGGCGGCTAAACGGACTTTGCCTTCGGTTTTGTTGTATAAAACGGACGCCAGGTTGCAAGGGATTGCGGCGGCGTCAAGTTTTCCACCGACAAGTTCAGCGACGACTTCGTCAGGCGTTCCGAAGATCTCGAACTCATAATTTTCCTCGTCGATGCGCGCTTCTTCCATTAATTCAGCAAGCCCCATCGCGGTTGGTCCGTTCAGCGCGGCAACGTTCAGCGCCTTTCCGTCAAAAGCGAAAACATCCGAAAGACTAAACGCCGCCAATATCAAGACGAGCGTCAAGCTCAACAAAACTGATTTTCGAAAACGAATGGTGTTCATCAATATTCCTCTTTCGATCTAATGATCTATTCTTTATTTTACCGAAATTCAGCGCGGACAAACCGTGCATGACTCCAGTACTGATATTTTAGCACAGGCTAACTCATTATGACGCATTTAGCCAAATAAAATACATTTTCTCCAGCAGACCGCTTTTTCCAATAACGCCGCAACGTTTCAGAATATGCCCGAGAAAACCCATTTATTAGTGTTGTCTAACATCGTTTGACAGAAGAAACCCTGAGCATTAGAATTCAGAGTTAGTCAACACTAATTCACTGGAATGGAGAAAGGACCATGAGTGTATATCAAAAGATTTTGAAATATGTTCCCGAAAAGAGATGGCTGCTGCCGCTTTCGATCCTGACGACGGCGGTTGCAACCGTTCTTCAGTTCGGATCGTTCTGGATTTTCTATCGTTTTCTAACGGTCCTGCTGATCGATCAGGATACAACCCGAGCGATTCAGTTTGCGGTGTGGATCATCGCAGCGCTTTCAGCATATGCAGTACTCTATTTCTTAGCCGTCATGGCGACGCATGTCGTCGCGTTCCGGTTAGAATCGAACCTTCGAAAATCAGGGGTTCAGCACCTTCTCAAAGCGTCGTTTTCTTTCTTCGATCGGAATCAGTCCGGAACGATCCGGAAGATGATCGACGATAACACGGAGCAAACACACATGATCGTTGCGCACCTGATCCCCGATCTTACGAACGGAATCCTGACGCCAATCATCATCCTTCTTATGATGTATCTGATTGACTGGCGATTGGGGCTGCTCTTTACGACGTCCTCGTTGATCAGCCTGACCTGTTTGTTTCTGACGACCGGGAATCAGGATTTCATGCGGAAGTACCAGACCGCCTTAGAACAGATCAGCGCGGAATCCGTCGAATACGTCCGCGGAATGCCGGTGGTTAAAATTTTCGGCGGTACGATCCAGTCTTTCAAAGCGCTTTACGAAGTAATTTCGAATTATGGCAATATCGCTCATCAGTACACCCTGAGTTGCCGCGCGCCGTTCGTCGCGTTTCTGGCAATCATCGGAGCGAGCGTCGTTTTCGCGATACCGATCGCGTTTTACGATTATGCGCATGGCGTTCCAGCCACGGCTGCGGTCGCCATGGTCGTCTTCTATGGGATCTTCTCGGGATTGATGTATAACGGTTTCATGCGCATCATGTATGTCATGATGTATAAAATGCAAGCCGGCGACGTTATCGACAAAATTGAAAACCTCACCGCGAAAATGAGTGCTGAAGAGGTTAAATTTGGGACGGTCGCGGCGCTGACCGGTACGGATATCGAATTTAAAAACGTATCCTTCAAGTATGATGACGATTTTGTACTTAACGATTTAAGCTTCAAGCTTTCCGGCGGGAAGACGTACGCGCTCGTCGGGAGTTCGGGCGGCGGGAAGTCTACGATCGCGAAGCTCATTTCCGGGTTCTATAAGTTGGACAGCGGCGCGATCACGATCGGCGGAACGGCGTTAAGCGACTATTCGCAGGAAGCCGTCATGCGGCATATCGCGTTTGTGTTCCAAAACACGAAACTGTTTAATACGACCATCTATGAAAATGTCCGGATGGGGAGGCCGGATGCGACGCACGAAGAAGTCATGAACGCCCTTTCTCTGGCTCAATGCGACGAGATCCTGGCGAAATTCCCAGAGCGCGAAAAAACGATGATCGGTTCGAAGGGGGTGCATCTATCCGGCGGTGAGGTTCAGCGGATTGCGATCGCCCGCGCGATTGTCAAGGACGCTGACGTGATTATCCTTGACGAAGCGTCGGCGTCAGCTGATCCGGAAAATGAATATGAAATTCAGCGGGCGTTCGCGAACCTGATGAAAGGGAAGACGGTGATCATGATTGCGCACCGTCTGAGTTCGATTCGCAATGTCGACGAAATTCTAGTCGTCAAGGATGGAAAAATTATCGAACGCGGTTCGAATGACGCGCTCAGCGCGAAGGAGGACGGTGAATATCGAAAACTGCTGCGATTGTATGATCAGGCGAATGTCTGGGCGGTTTCATAAGGGGGAACGACGATGATTCAATATTTAAAGTCCAAATTTCAATTATCTGAAAAAGGGGCACAGGGGACCTTTCGAGCGATCGTGACGACCGCCCTCGCAGCCTTCGCGAACATGGGACCAATGATCGTTATTCTCCTCTTTGCGGAGGGAATGATCGAGGGTGGACTTCAACCGCTTTCGACGTTCATCGCGATGACCATCCTCGTGATGCTTATCATGGGCGTTATTTTCTGGATTAATTACAACGACACCTATACAGTCGTGTTTCAGGAAGCGAAACAGCTCCGAATCGGGTTGGCGGAGAAAATGAAAGAGCTTCCGCTCTCTTATTTCTCAAAACGGGACACTTCGGATTTAGCTCAGTCGATATTAAAAGACGTCGCTGATATCGAACATGCACTTAGTCACGCGATCCCGAAATTCTATGGGAATGTCGCGGCGTTTGTCGTTATTGCGATTTTATTGCTTTATGGGAGCGTACCCATGGGGCTCAGTATTATTATCCCGGTCGTTCTCAGCTTCGTCCTGGTCCTGGTATCCAGACCGCTCCAGGAACGCAGATTAAAGAAATATTATGATAAACTGCGTCAGAACGCTGAAAGATTTCAGCAGGCAATCGAACTCCAGCAGGAAATAAAAAGCTATCGGCTGGAAGACGAAATTTGGGAAGACGTTTCGGCGTCGATCGAGGAATCGGAGAAGATTCATCTCCGCTCCGAACTCGACATGGGGATTCCGGTTCAGATCGCGGGTATCCTGTCCCGCTTTACGCTCGGCGCGGCGATCATCGTTGGCACGGTTTTGTATGCTCAAGGCGAATTACCGCTGCTCTACCTGATCGGGTATACGCTGGCTGCGTCACGCATCGGGGAGGCGATGATCGACATTGAGATGAACATTACGGAGATGCTGTATATCGATACACGGGTCAAAAATCTACGAAGAATCAACGAAACGAAAATTCAGGAAGGCGCTCCGTCCGAATTAAAAAATTATTCGATCGAGTTCAAAGATGTATTCTTCGGCTATGGCGAAAATCGCGTCCTCAACGGTATCAGCTTTACGGCTCCTGCTGGAAAAGTCACCGCGTTTGTCGGTCCATCGGGCTGTGGAAAAACGACGGTGCTCCGGGTAGCGTCACGGCTCTTCGACTACGACGAAGGCGAAATCCGAATCGACGGAAAGGATATTAAACGGATCGCAACGTCCGACCTCTTCAAGCACATTTCGATCGTGTTCCAGGACGTTACCCTTTTCAATACGACCGTTTTGGAAAATATTCGGATTGGAAAACCGGACGCGACGGATGAAGCGGTACTTGAAGCGGCGCGGTTGGCGAACTGCGACGAGTTCGTGATGAAGCTCCCGAACGGGTACGATACGGTCATCGGAGAGAACGGCGGAAAGCTGTCCGGCGGCGAGCGGCAGCGGCTTTCGATTGCCCGCGCGATTTTGAAGGATGCGCCGATCGTTCTCTTAGATGAGATCAGCGCATCGCTCGACATCGAAAATGAAAAGAAAATTCAGGACTCGCTGAATACGCTGCTGCGGGGGAAAACCGTCCTCATCATTTCGCACCGCATGAAATCGATCGAAAACGCGAACCAGATCGTCGTTATGAACGAGGGGCGGGTCGAAGCGGCGGGAACGCATAAGGAGTTGCTGTCGTCGTCGGCAACCTATCGGGAAATGATCGAAAGGTCGAAGCTCACGGAAGCTTTTACGTATTAGGGTTTTTGGTTTTTGGAAATAAACGGGGCGACTCCCCCAGCGCGGAAAGAGCCGCCCCGTTTTTAATTAGTATTCATTTTTACGAATATCGATTTTATGAAGCTGTCCCAAAATACTTTTCTATGCCGAATGCATTTTGGGACAGCTTCAACATTCTTTTTATGAAAGTCGCTTATCCGATCTTCCAGCCAATCGCCTGCCTTCTGGAATCAACGAACCGCCGATAAATTCCATCCTGCTTCATCAGTTCATCGTGCGTCCCGTGCTGTGCAATTCGACCTTTATCGATGACGAAGATCCGCTCTGCATTTCTCACCGTTTTCAGACGGTGCGCGATCATTAAAATCGTCTTTTCTTTTGTCAGCGCCTGAATGGCATCCATAAGATCCTTTTCATTTTCAGGATCGACGTTAGCAGTCGCTTCATCGAGGATGATAACAGGCGCATCTTTCATGATCGCTCTTGCAATGGAGATACGCTGTTTTTCCCCACCCGACAGAGATGCGCCATTTTCTCCGATCATGGTATCGTATCCATCGGGCAGCGCCATGATAAAGTCATGACAGCAGGCTTTCTTCGCGGCGGTAATGACGTCTTCCATGGGCGCGCTCGGCTGTCCAAATCGGATATTATTCGCAACGGTATCGTGGAAAAGATATACATTCTGGAACACGAAACTGAAATTTTCCATAAGGGAGTCCATCGAATATTCCTTGACGTTCTTCCGGTCAAGGGACACCGTTCCCTTGTCCACATCCCAAAAACGGGCGATCAGGTGGCAAAGCGTGGTCTTGCCTCCGCCCGACGGTCCCACAAAAGCCGCCGTCGTTTTCTCCGGTACGATCAGCGACACATTGTCGATTATTTTCTTCCTGTCGTACGAGAAGTCAATGCCGGATACTTCAATGTTGCCCGTCTTCGCCACATATTTTTCGCCCGATATATCCATCGGCTTTAGGCTCAATACTTCTTTTCCGCGCGCAACGCAAAGATCAACGACTCGGAGGAGCGAGGAATAGGACCCCATCGTCTCAAGACCGATAAATGCCTGGAAGGACATAATCATCATAATAACTGCGGAAAGTATCTCCATCGTCCCGTTCAGATAAAATCCAATCGAAGAGATCAGAATCGCAGCACCAGTCAGCTTCATTACAATGTTCTGAAACGGAATGTATTTGTTGCAGATCATTTCCATTTTCGTGTTGGTTTTTTCCGCCATCCGAATGGTGTCATCAAGCTTTTTCCTTGATTTTCCAACCATGTTGCAGGCTTTTACCTCTGAAATACCCTGAATATATTCCAGCACGCCGGAAATCACCTTTGTATCAACCTCCACTTTTATTCCGGACGTTTCCGCGTTGGCTCTGCGCATTGCATGGTTGATCAAGGCAAATATCACAATCCCGGCGAGGCAGATGAGCCCGATCCGCCAGTCGAAAGCGAGTATCAGCAGCACAATGATTGCCGTGTTTAAGACGCCCTGGGTTGTCAGCATGACGACACGGGTTGCCACGTCTCCGAGCATCTCCATAACGTTGGTCGTTATGGTCGTGATTTCGCCGAGGCT
>DAOUFB010000082.1:0-2771 GCA_034430135.1 Flexilinea sp.
CCGCAACGGCGCTTCTCATGCGCCGGAAACGCGAGGAAGAGCTGCGCCGAATTGCGGATGAATCCCGTGCGGAGGCTGGAGTGCATGCGCGCGCTGCGAATCGGCAGCGGATTATCACCCACCTGCAAATTCAGGAACGAATGGCAAATCCGGATAAGTGCAGGAACACCAGCACGGATCAGATTCCGTATGACGAGAAGAAAGTTGTATTTAACGAGGGCTTTATCGGCGCGGTCAAAGCTGGACAGATTCAACCCGGAAAAGTTACGAAAGCTGTCGTTGAAACTAAAAAGAAACTTTTGGAAAGACAAGTAAGCAGTATTATCCTGAATTCCATCCGAGAGGGTCGAAGTCCAAATAGTTATTGGATCGTCCGCAACGGAAAAGCTTATCCAAAACTTGCCTCACTTCGGTGGCATAAAGATAACGAGGTTTCAATTCCAGACCAAATATCGCAATACGTATCAGAAATACGTTCTTTGTATGGTTTCAATGGATGCGGACCGGTATCGGTTTGTGAAGCAATTAGTAATTTGACAAATGGAGATAAACCTTTCTTGGAATGCGTTACAGAATTCAACAATTATGTCCCAGAAAATTTCAGTATCGCCTTAGAAGGAATTCAGCCTAGCATGCTAGTGACAGTCACTGAGAAGTATATCTCCGACGCAAAACTAAATATTAATATCTACTCTAAAAACGAAGAAAATTTCAATAAAGCGTTTAAAGAAATTAGAGAAATAATCACCAACCCAAATAAAGTTGCTCTGCTTGATCTGTGTTTATGCGCGGACGGACAATCATTAACTGAGTGCGATTACAACTACACGTTTTCCCATTTCGCATTCTTAAGAGAGGTCGGTGACGATTACATTATCGTTTCAGAAACTTTAAATTCTATGATTGAAGGTCAATATGTTATTGGTGATAATATCAATTTTGAGGCATACCTCAAAATGAATGACCCGATTAATCATATAAAAATTGATTTTAAAATATTAAAAAATAGTTGGTTCAATCCTGAATTAACGGCGACTACACCCGTCAGCGGTGCAGAACGTTTAGACTACTGGTTCATGATAATGGAGAAAAAATAGATGAACATGAAAAAGACTGAGGTTGCCTTTTTGTTTCTGGCAATGATCTTTATGAATGTTGGTACTGTAAAATCGCAGGAAGTTGAAATTTTGTCAGAAAGGTTACCTGCGCATGCTTTCACAAGTGTCCGTGAAAGTTGTGAGGTTCCGTGCAAATTGCATCTGCTTGGGGCAGAAGAGGTAACACTTTTTTTCCCAGGAACACATGAGTCAAGCGGCAATAAGGATATTTATGGAGAGCGTTCCTTCTTCGATATTGCGATTATCCACATACCCCCGGATTATGATTCAAATACCATCTTTTTGCCTGCTTTTGATGGATATGATCATTTTTTTGAATTTCAGTTAAGTGACGATTCAGAAGGGCTCGATTGCCATTTCTTGGGAAATGGCAGGGAGAAAACCTGTTCCTTTAGAGCGGACGATTTTTCGGATGACTGGTATACGATTTGGAATGACACGGATAAAGAACACATGTACAATATTAGCTTATCTCCAAATCGAAAGCATTACGTTTTGGGTACGGAAAAAAAGGGATTCGCCGCAACTCAAGATTACCTCGAGCTTCAACATCAACTTTATCTCGGGAATCTGATCCCTTTGGAGGGCGGATATGATAATTTCGAAAAAAATAGGACGTTATTCCCATTGGCTCCACTTCAAAGAGGCGTTAGCCGCGGATTTTCCGCGGATTCAGATTGGCTTCTCGTGGAAATAAGGAACAATACGCCCAAAGAATCTGGTGAAATTGCTTTAAGTTACGAATATAAAATCATCAATATGACAAATATTGATCTGCAATATAACGTTATAAGTGGCGATAATGTAAGTATTTGTATGTGGAATCCCACCAAGACATTGCTTTACTGCAACCAAAACGCCGGGATAGATAGAGTGTTAACTATATTTGAATTAGATAATGGACAATTTAATTCTTATACTTATCCAAATACGAATCTGCCTACTCGGGCTGGGTATGGAATTCGCTGGATAGACGGTTATCTCTATTCTTCAATATACTATTCGCGTAACCTTGATCTTTATGAGCCAAAGACTGGAGAATTGGCACGTCAATTGAAAGGGGAATACATTTTCTTATATTCTCCAAAGGAAAAATTGCTCATTACGAAAGAAAAAATTGACGGTAATCACGATTATTCGCTAAAAACGTTACATTTCTACCGAGATCTTGAATATGAGGGTAGCAAAGAATATATTTTTAATTATGAGAATAAAAATGAGATTGAAGTTAAACGAGATACAGTAGAGAGTCTATCCGGACTCTATAATTTCCTGCTAAACTTTCCGAGTGAAAGAATTTCTACGCAGGATTTATTGAACTATTTTGACACCTGTCAAGAAGAAAATCAAAAATACCTGCTGTACGGCGATTGGTTAGTAGTTCCCAAGCATCCAAAATTGGTTCTAGAAAATGGCAAGTTTGAACAATTTATGTATATTTATGACCTTCTTCTATCGGATAACACATATCGAAATACTTTGCATTTAGA
The DNA here is from genome assembly GCA_034430135.1 of Flexilinea sp. Taxonomy (GTDB): domain Bacteria; phylum Chloroflexota; class Anaerolineae; order Anaerolineales; family Anaerolineaceae; genus Flexilinea. The sequence goes on from DAOUFB010000082.1 coordinate 2,609, forward strand.
TTTAGATTACAAAGACACATACATGATCAATGCTGTTACGGATTACTACTTTTTCCCGAAACCGGAGGTTCAGAAATGACCCCTTCACTGATTCTTCAATCAGGCTTCATCGGCACGGCGACCGGATTGCTCATCGTCCTCATCGTCCTGCTCTGGAAAAAGG
>DAOUFB010000083.1:0-7582 GCA_034430135.1 Flexilinea sp.
CGCACCGCGGTTTTTACCGAAAGCGGCTTTTGCACCTCTGCGAACGATGTTCCCTGAACCGTCTCAAAAACGACAAACGGCGAATCCTGATATTCGCCTGAATCCACAATGCGGACGATATGAGGATGAACCATTTTCTGGATCGATTCAACGGATCGCCAAAAACGGTCAATAAGATGAGCATGGTCGTTTATAGGATATGGAGCGAGGTTCAGAAGCCGAATTCGCACAATCTGCTTGGTTCTCGGGTCGCGCGCAAGGTAGACAGCTACATTACTGCTGCTCCGGACCTCTTGCAAAACCTGATATTTTCCGATTTCCCGAACGCTCATTTTCTCCACCGACACATTATTCAATTTTATTCTCTAATTTATCCCAAACGGGCCTGAGGTCATCCGAATCGATCGTGCCATTCGTCCCTACGCAATCCGAACCGGCTTCATATACTGTAACACGAATTTCATCACCATAATTAATCTGTATGAACTCAAATGGACCGCAGAACAACCGATTTTCCAACCATTCACATTTTGCACGCGTTGAATCCTCATCAAAAGCATTGGGGGAAATCGCAGCTTCCCATTCCGTGCCAACGATAGAGCTCGGCGGACTAAAGACAATCATCCCACCAATCATGGTTCTCCTTTCAACCTGGCTCTTCGTCCGCCGCAGTTGAATGCTATTTCCAAAAACATAATCAACCTCGACCCCATCCCAAGATGGGCAAGCCATTGAACTCGCCTTAGTCGCCGTTCCGCCGGAAGTGGTGATTTCATCCGTCTTAAATCGAATAAGATTGTTGAGATTTGCTGGATTAGAAAACCAGTTCGTTGCTCCAGAATCGGTTCCCCGATAAACTTGGGTATCATCGCTGATATTAACCAAAAATGAATAGAGAAAATGAAGCGAAACGAATCCAACTAGGCATAGGAAAATGATCCAAAGGATTCGCCATCCGGATCTTTTCTTCCGGACATCCCTTTGAAAAATAGCAGGATGCGCCACGATTGACTCAACCGTGAGACGTTCTTCGTCGGACCCGACAATTCTCTGTTCAGTTGCAGCCTTCGTCAGCGATTCAATAGCGCCAAAGTTTCTCAACTTGACCGGCGTTACAGCTTGATCTGAAACATCATCCACAGACGGAGCCCCGATCAATGGCTCTCTATCCAGCTTTGTTTTTTCCTGATCTTGATGCAAACGCGCAACGGTCATGCCAAGCGCACGATCGGACCTCGCCTGAAGCGCCAAACCGTCAAAATCACGCAGAAAATCCTGAACCGACGCGTACCGATCCATGGGATCTTTCGCCATCGCTGTCAGCAGAAACCTCGTCACGGATTCATTCAACTCAGGAACGAGCGCGCGCGGATCCGGAATTGGATCATTCGCATGTTTCATCATCGTTGCGAAGGGTGTCTCGCCCCGATAGGGTTTCGTCCCAGTAACTAACTCAAAAAAAACAACAGCTAAAGCGTAGAAATCCGCCCGCCCATCAACCTTTCGACCCAGACCTTGTTCCGGCGCCATATATTCCGGCGTTCCAATTCCCATGCCCGTCTCGGTCAAGGTACGCTGCTCCCCATCATCATCGAGCCATTTGGCAATGCCGAAATCGGTTAATAAAACTCGATCCCGACCGTCGAACATCAAATTCGAAGGCTTAATGTCACGATGCAGGATTCCTTGACGGTGAACATAATCGAGCGCATCCGCGATCGGACGAAGCAAGCGAACCGCCGTATCGACTTTGATCGGTTTTTTTATTTCCTTAAGCGTCGAGCCCTTCAAATACTCCATGACAAGATAAGGTGCACCACGAAACTCGCCGTAATCGAGAACCTTAACGATATTCGGGTGATTCAATCGTCCAAGAGCTCTCGCCTCACGCCGAAACCTTTCAAGAAGCAACGTCATATGATCCGGCGGAAAAGCGCCTTTTCGGATAAGCTTAATCGCGACTGGGCGTCCGAGCTGGGGGTCATGCGCCAGATAAACAATCGCCATACCCCCGCGCCCGATCTCGCGCTCAACCGTGTATCGTCCGATGACCTCCCCGCCGGATTCAGTCATTTATCCTCTTATCATGCAATCCCCGTCGAACGGTCAGATTACGGAGCCGCCGCTGTTTGAGTAAGCGTTTCCGCCTCGGTCAGCGTCACGGTCGGTGTTGCGGACAGCATCGCCGATGCGGCAGCTGTCGCGTTCTCGTAAGCACGGTTTAACACAGCGTCGGCAGTGATCCTGATGTCCGCTGCCCTTGCCGTTGCTGCCAAAACTTCTGCCTCCAACGTGGCGGTCTGGTTCGCGCTCTCCATCTCGATCGCGACCGCTGTCTCGGTGATACGCTCTACTTGGACGAACGTCGCCTGAGCAGCAGCTGCTTCAGTTGCGGCGATCGCTTGCGCCGCCGCCGTCGCGTTTACCACGACCGCTGTCTCAGTGAGATGCTCTGCTTGGACGAACGTCGCCTGAGCGGCAGCTGTTTTGGCTACCGAGATCGCTTCCGCTGTCGCTGTCGCCCGGAGACGGTCTTCAGTTAACGTCTCCAGCGCAGCTACCGTTTCGGCTGCTGAAATCGCTTCCGCCGTCGCTGTCGCCTGAAGACGGTTGTTTTCAATTTTCAGGCTGATTAAAAAGGCGATGAGCGCTAAGACGGCAACAGCTAATATGACCCAAACCGGTCGGATTCGATGCTTCATGTCTGGATTCTTCTCAGGATCGGATACCGATGATTCCGTTTCGGGGGCAATCGTCATTTCGGACAGAGCGGAAACCGTTTGATGGTATTTGGCGATGATGACCGATATGTTATCCGGTCCCTTATTTTCGTTCGCCTTTTGGATGAGCTTCTCGGTTGCGGCTTGCGGCGTATTTTCGCTGACGACTGACCCAATCTGGTCTTCCGAAACCGGTCCCCAAAGTCCATCTGAACAGAGCAGAACTGAATCGCCGGGTTCCCATGGAAATGACGCAATGTAGGGAGAAATTCCTTCTCTCCGAGCGGACAGCGACATCGACAGAACGTTCTTTCGCGGATGGTTTTGCGCTTCTTCCGCCGTGATCAGCCCATGGCGAAGCTGTTCCGCCACTAAGCTATGGTCATAACTAATCTGCGTAATATCGCCCGCGCTCGAAATCCGGTAAGCACGGCTGTCGCCAACGTTCGCGATGACGAGCCGATCCGGATAAAGCGCCGCCATGACCACCGTACAGCCCATCCAGCTTAATTTTTCGTCCGTCGCGCCGAGCTTCCTGAGTTCGCCGAGTGCTTCGTTGATGCAAAGCGTTATCAGCTCCTCGATCGTCATCGCCTGATCCGGCGTCGAAAGGTACGTCGCTTCGATGACGCGAACGGTCGTGTCGGAAGCGATCTCACCCCCGCCGTATCCGCCCATTCCATCAGAAAGAATCAGCAGGGGCGGCTTGACCGACTGCGTCGGGGGGAGGACGACCTTAATACTATCCTGATTGGGCTTGTCCTTGCGCTTTAGCCCGCGATCCTTTTTCATACCAATCTTAAACAGCTCTTCGTTCATGCACGCTCCTTTAGGTTCATTTCAATCATCTCAAAACAGGAACCCCATTCAATCGGTTTTATAGAACTCATTTATCATTATATAATGGGTTATCTTATACCTACCCTAAGCAACAGTCGATACATCGGGTGTTTCATCGTACGATCCAACTGGACTGGGCGGTTGAGTATATCGTTGCGACTCTAACCTTTCGTTCAACTCCCTATCGTATGGTTCTCTTTTGAACGCAATATCTTTGTAGTCCGGATTATCGCCGCCAAAAGAAAAGCTGGGTTGATTTGTTCGAACCGTTTCGTTATTCATATAATTATCCGCCCAATGATTCGCTGTACGCTTATCCCCAGGTCCGTCGCCATCAATAAGGATATATTCAATTTCATTTCTACGTGTCGATTCAAAACCAAAAAAAGGAATTGGGTCATTTTCCCCTATTTTCCAGTCAGAAATACTTCTGTCACCTCGCCGATCTATTGCGTAGTTTCTGGAAATCGATTTCGGCGGTAACTCAACTCTATAAGGAGTCGGAGACCCGAAAGTCGTAACAGACGAGACATCGAAATGATCTTTGAGATCTTCATACATGTTAAAAGCCATGATGCCCCCCTGACTATACCCAGCAATATTTAATTTGCTTCCTTTCGGAATATTCTTAAATATGCCGTCTAAAATTGCTTTCTCGAATTGCGTCAGCTGACCCTCAATGGCGTTTTTATTGTTACACCAAGAATTATAAGCTTCAGGCTTATCCCAATTATAGACTTCACCATAAGTTTCCGAAACAAGCACAGTCCATTCATTCTCACCTACCTGAATCAACCGAAAACCATTCCCATTATTCTTTGTATCGCAAACTGCCCATAACAGGAACGCATCCGTCCCGGCATCTGGATCTTGTCCTTTAACCCAATTGGGGAACCGTTTCTTAATTCGCTTTTCTTCCTCCGTATAATACACATCATATTCGTTCTCAAAACACATATTTTTTAGAGAATCCGAATAAATCGCAAAATTATCAACCGCAGTAAATGCCTCCGATATCCCGGTTAGACGGATTCCAGTTTCCTTGATGGATTCGGAACGAATCCGACCCAGGTTATGAACGGAATCCCCAATTGCGCGAACGATTGGTCCAAACTGTCCGTCGTAGGGAGGAGCAGTACGGGATGCTTTCAGAACCTGATTAGTTTCGTCCATCACCAAAATGCATAACCCCGCTATCTCGTGAGCTTGTTTCAATAAATCTTCTGGAACAACCCGAATACGCGCCATAGCCAAATCCTCTCTGCGTTAAAACTACTGATCCGCCGCTTCGAAGCGATCGGCCAATCCATGCATCTCCGTGGAAATTTCGTTGACGACCTTCCCAAAAATTTCCATATACCCGCGCAGCGTCTCATATTCCTTATAGAAAACCTGCTGAGCGGCGCCTTCCCATTTTCCTTTAAGGTCGGTCGTAACATCGTCCAACTTTTTAACAATTTCGCCTAATTGAAGCTCGGCGCTTTTAAATTCTTCCGCGGCAGCGCGTAAATCATTCGGTTCGATAACCATAAGGATACTCTTCTTTCCCGAGACGTACGTCTCGCTCAATGGGCGCGAAAAACAATCGCCATCATCTACTATTTTATACTACTTTCGATCGCTTCGACGCGTTTCTGAAGAACGTCCGGAGCTGATTGGTCCTTGTCCCAATAGGTATACGCTTGGAAAAGGCAGGCGCGACCGCGTTGAACGATAAAGCCCCGTCCGCGCGGAAGCCCTGCCGACTGCATTCCTGTCGGCGGACGCGTATTATTAAATTCGTCAATACCTTCCGTCCCGCCGAATAATATCCCCGTTCCGCGCTTTCGAAATTGTTCCGCGAAATGGTCAATATAGTTCGCCGGTAAATCGCCCATCTTACAGGAAATTATAAAACTGAATCCGAGATCCGCGCTTCGGCGAATCAAGTCGACCATGCTCTGTTGCTCACCGTCCGTTTTTCGGAAAAAGCTATCATAATCGTCAATCATCAGGACGACCTGAGGCAGCTCCAGCAGAATCGCCGCCGGGTTAAAGCTGTCCGGATCGGCGTCGTACGCATCCGCGATCATCGCTTCCCGTCGCGAAGTTTCCTCCAAAAGCGCTTCGACCGCGGTGTCGAACGCCTGACGTGAACCGATGTAATCGACATGAGGCAGTCGTCTCAGCCCAACCAGCGTACGGGTATGGAAATCGATAAGGACGAGTTTAAGCCGTTCAGGCGAATACCGCTCGGCAAGCTCCAGCGCCCAGGACAGCATCAGCGTTGTCCGCCCGCTTTGACGCGCGGAAGACCCGATTAGGAACGCCGGTCCATCGTTGACGAGCGACAGCCCGATCGGGTCGAGCCGCTCAAAATCCACGCCCAGCTCAACGAGGCAGTCCGACCGACCGCCTACGCGAATCGGGGGACGCTGGACAAACAGCGGGAGTGTTAAGACCTGAGCTGGACGCCGTCCGCCGCGCTCCGTCCAAATCCGATTCATCGCCATGCCCAATTCGCTGATCCCCGCGATCTGGTCGCGGTCGTTCGTACCATAAGTCGGCAGCGCTGCCTGAAATTCAATCGGTTGTGTTCCGCGCAGCATTCCGCGCCCGGGACGGATACCCTTGATCGCGTCTTCTTCTAACTTCGAATCGGACGGATGTCCCACGATTCGGAAATATTCGGTCGAATCCGCCTGAAGGAACGTCAACCGAAAATTAATATTCGCGAAAAGATCGTTCGGAACGTCACTTTGAAGACTGGACGAAATAATCATGAACAGACCCGCGGACTGCCCACCATTCAGGAGCGAGCTGACCTGGTCGATAAATTCGATTTCAAAACTCTGGCGAAGATTCCCGAAGGAATCGATGAGGAGATAGAGCGCCGGAAGCTTCAGCGCGTCCGGAACGATCGCATTATAGTCGATCCAGTTATCAACGTTCGCGTTACGGAGCTTCTCGTTCCGGATCAGGATTTCCGTCCGAATGAGCTGAATAAGTCGTTCGGTACGCTCCGATTCAATTCGAGTCGCGATCGCGCCCACATGCGGAAAGGCTTCCAGGATTTTCAGCGAAGCCTGACCACCATAGTCAAGGATATATAAATTCACTTCTGCCGGAGAATTGGTCAACGCCAATGACACCGCCAACGTCCGCATCATCGTCGACTTTCCGGTCGCCGATGAACCAAAAATAAGCATATTTCCGCCCTGCGCCGTATCAGCCTGGAGCGGGAGCTGCTTTTGCTTTGAGGGGAGATCTTTCATGCCGAGGTACGGGTAAACGAAATCCCGCGTCGTCGTCTCATCGCCCCACTTCTTGCACAAGCGCCAATCCTGCCCATCCCAACCGCCCGTTAAATAATCGTTCAGCACGTCGGGGAGGTAGATCTTTTCCGGAAGTGCTTCCGGCCAAACAGCCATTGGGTGTTTTAAGTTTAAACGCGCAGCCGTCTCGCGGATCTTCGCGATGACCGCATGCGCTTCGGTCGCGGGCTGTGTCGAGGAGGATTGACGGCGCGGACGCTGGATCGGGAGCTTCTCCCGCCGTCCGTCTTTCCAAATGCGCACGTACGATTCCGGCTCGCTCATTCCTTCTTCATGATACGCCGCACCGCTGAATGCGCTTTGGAAAAGGATTCGCCGATCGGCGTCGAAGTAAGCCCGCCCGCGCGTTAAGTTAATCGCGTCGGGAATCCCGACCATCTGCATCGAGTCCTGCGGATCCGCTACGCGAAGGCATATCTTGAAGGTCGAGTTTTGGAGAATTTCCGGATCCACCGCGGCTTGAATGTTCTGCGTCGCGAGGATAAGATGAACGCCGAGTGAACGTCCCTGACGCGCGATACTGATCAACTTCTTCGACTCAACCGGATTACGCTGTTTAAACTCGGCGAACTCGTCAAATACGATGACAAGACGCGGCAACGGTCTGCGGACGGATAGTTTTCGGTAATCGTCAATATGCGGACGGCTGAAATTAAAAACGGAGCGCGCCTGCTCCAAAACGCGCTTCCGCCGTTCGATCTCGCCGCC
>DAOUFB010000084.1:0-20469 GCA_034430135.1 Flexilinea sp.
GCTGCCTGATTGACCCATTTCTGCGCCGGAACGTGAATTTGAATCGATTCCCGTTCGCCGTGGAGGTTGAAATAGGGGTGAAGCCCGAAACCGAAGGGCAGGCGGTTTTCCGCATCGAGGTTTTCCACTCGTGCGTGGACGGTCAAAGCGCGATCCGCGAGCGTGATCGTCAGCGTCAGGTGATTCTCGACTGGAAATTCTCGATAGAGGTCGTTTTCCTGGGTCAGCGCGTAAACGAGCGTCGCACGGGCGAACGTTTCCGTCGCTTCGATTTCGCTGACCGCGAACGGCGCCTCGATAACGTAGCCATGGCGGTAAAAATCCCCGCGGTTGGGCGTTAACTGAAAGCGTTTTTCATCGAAAACAAACCCGTTGTCCCGAACCATCCCCGGAAACGGATATAAAACTGGGATGCCGAAATGGCGCGTATCTACGAGCGGCTCAGGCGCAGGGTAGAGGTATTCAATTCCGTCAACGGCGAAACGGCGGATATTCGCCCCATTCCCCGGGACAACCGCAACTTCTGCAACGATGGTCTCCCCGTCGAGCTGGGTCATGACGATTTCGGCGCATCCCAACGCTTCGCATTTCTGAATTTCATAACGATATTCCATCTCGAATCAATCTCCTTTTCGCAGTTCAGGTTCTTTTCCGTTAACTTTCGTAGGCTTCAATCGTGATTTTTTCCGCCGCTTCAATCGAGAACGGCAAAATTCGATTTGCAAATTCGGTCATGCGCTCCTCTGCGTCACTGACCGCGAACGTATAGCGCGGTTCATGCTCCAGTTCCGAGCTATTCTCTGCGCCGCGGAGCAGTTTCAGCGACGCGAGCGAGCGTTTGAGCGCTTCCGCCGTATTTTTCGCGGGATCAATGCAGCGGACTTTTTCGCCCATGTAATCGGCGATGACTTTTTTAAGGAGTGGGTAATGGGTACAGCCCAAAACGAGGGTATCGATTTCGCTGACTTTGAGCGGTTCGAGATAGTGAGCGACGATGAGTTCCGTTATTTCGCCGGAGGTCAACCCTTCCTCAACGAGCGGAACGAACAGCGGACAAGCGATCTTGATTAAATTTAACGACGGGTCATGTGCATGAATCGCGCGATCATAGGCATGGCTCTGAACGGTCGCGTACGTTCCAATCACGCCGATCCGCCCGTTCTGGGTCGCGCTGACCGCGGCTTCCGCGCCGGGTAGGATAACGCCCTCAATGGGAAGATCGAACGATGCCCGAAGCTCGTCGAGTGCGTACGCGCTGGCAGTGTTGCAGGCGACGACAATCGCCTTAACGTCGCGGCTGCGCAGAAAATTGACAATCTGCCGGGAAAAATGGATGATCGTTTCTTTGGATTTCGACCCGTACGGGACGCGCGCAGTATCCCCGAAGTAGACGATGTCTTCGTCGGGCATGGCTTTCATTAAAGCCCGCATGACGGTTAATCCTCCGACGCCGGAATCGAAAATCCCGATCGCCCGATTCGTCGCCATTCCGTCTGCCTCTTAATCCAGCGTTTTGTTGTTCATTAGAGCACGATGCAGCGCGTCCAGCATCATCGCGGCGTCCTCATGGCTGAGAAGCGCGGTACAGCGAACCTGTTCCGGAACGTCGGCGAGTTTCTGCTGCATGTCGCGTCCCTTATCGGTCAGCGTCAAGTAGACGTTCCGTTCGTTCTCAATGCCGCGCTGCCGAATGACAAGCCCCTGAGCTTCCATCTTCTTCAAAAGCGGTGTCAGCGTTCCGGAGTCGAGATAAAGGCGGTTGCCCAGCTCCTTGACCGTTACGCCTTCCCGCTCCCAAAGAGCCATCAGGGTAATGTAGGACGTGTACGTCAAGTCAAAGGGTTTTAAAAGCGGTTTATAGAGCCGGATAATCTCTTTTGAACAGACATATAAGGCGAAACAAAGCTGCTTATCGAGTCTCAAGTTTTTGTCCGTATTTTCCATACCTCATAATCTACCACAATTGACAAAAAAACCGTTTGTATCTCTCATAAACTTAAGACGAAACCATGTTATCCTTTTCTCCATGCAAAAAGAAAAACGACCTGCGGCGCGCGGGAAAACGCGCCGGATTCAGGCTTCCGAACTATCAACGTTTCATTACTGCGCCCGTGCGTTAGGGTATCAGCGCGCCGGTGAGCCTTCCGAAAATCAGAAAGCGCTTGAATCCGGCTTGCGGGAACATGATGCGCTCAGCCGCCGCAGTCAGTTCACACGTGCGTTGGTAACGGGGTTAATCATTTTGCTGGTCCTGAGCGGACTGGCTTTATGGCTGATGATTCGTTTAGGGGGCATGGCGCGGTGAGATTCGATATTCTTTTCGGTTTGGGACTCATCGTTTTTGCCTGCGCTGCTGCCCTGATACTCGTCGTCGTCCGAGCATGGCGCGAGCGCGTCCCCTGGCGGAATGTTCGTTATGACGACGCTGCGGCGGAAAAGACCGCGAAGGTTTTTTACGACTCAGCGTCCGGGCTCGCGGGTAAACCGGACTTTATCCTTTCAACGCGGAACGGACCGGTGCCGATTGAGGTCAAGACCGGTATCACGCCGCCGTCCCCGCTCCCGGGTCATGTCATGCAGCTGGCTGCTTATTGCTACTTGATCGAGAAATGCGAAGGCGTAAAAGTCCGGAAAGGAATCCTGCGTTACCCTGACGCATCTTATGAAATATCGTATACAATTGACCTGCAGGAACGCTTATTTCAGGCGTTGGAAGCGATCCGAACCGCGGAGCGGGACGGATACCCGCGGAATCATCATGACCGTGCGAAATGTTTCGGATGCGGTTACCGATCGATTTGCGATGAGAATTTATCAGGAAAGTGACCCCGCTGCGTTATCCGCGGGTCGGATTGAAAAGAAATGATGAAAGATGGAGCCATAATCGGATGAGATCCCCGACACGAAAACCGGATCATATCGCCGTCGTCTGGCATGACAGTATCGCGAGCGCGGAAAACGTCGGACGCGAAATCGCCACCGCGCTGCGCGAAGACAGCGGCGACGCGATTACGACCGACTGCCGCCCGCTTCATGACCGCGAATTCCGTTCGCGGCTCGAGGAAAAGCGGTATGACCTGGTCATTACGCTCGGCGGGGACGGGACGATGCTGAGGACGGGGAAGCTTTGTGCCCCGCTGAAAATTCCGGTTTGCGGCGTGAACCTTGGGTCGTTCGGTTTCATGATGGAGCTGCCGATCGACGGCTGGCGCGGAATGCTTCCGAAACTGATCCGCGGTGAGTTTATGATCGAGGAACGGATGATGATTCATGTCGAAGTCGGACGCAGTGACGGCGCCGTGATCCGGAGCGACGTCCTGAATGACGCCGTTTTTGCGCGCGGCTTGGACGTTCGCCCGACGCGGATCGCGGTTCGGGTTAACGGGAATTTTTTGACTGAGTACGTTTCGGACGGGTTGATCGCGTCGACAGCGACCGGGTCAACGGCATATTCGATGGCGGTTAGCGGTCCGATTATTGCGCCGGAAATGAAAACGATCCTGCTGATCCCGATTGCGCCGCATCTTTCGCTGAACCATGGCTTGATTCTCCATCCCAGCGATGTGATTGAACTCTCCTGCCGAAGCCGGGATGTTACCGTGCTTTCGCTCGACGGCGGGCGTTCGATTCCGATTTCCGAAGATGACCACGTTCGGATCACCGCTTCCGAAGATTCGGCGTATTTCGTTCGGGTCGGCTCGGAGGGTTCCTTCTACCGGAACTTCATTCAATATATGCAGCGCAACCCGAGCGCGGTTCATCACGACCCTGAATTGACTGCGAACGAAGGACAATAGAAATTCCGTGCTGAAACGACTTCAAATCCGCAATTTTGCCTTGATTACTGAGCTGGAAATTGAATTTTCCGATGGGCTGAACGTCCTGACCGGCGAAACCGGCGCGGGAAAATCGATCGTTCTGGACGCGCTGAGCGCTGTTCTCGGCGGAAAAACCGATGCATCGATGATCCGCGCTGAGGAAGAACGCGCGGCGATCGAGGCGGTGTTCAGTTATGCGCCGATTCGAGCCGAGCTGAACGCGTATCTCGCGGAACAGGAGCTTTTAGACGAGCCGGACGACGATGAAATAATCCTGAGCCGTGAGATTCGCTCGACGGGACGGAGCACGGCGCGGGCAAACGGGCGTCCCGTGACACAGGCGATCCTGCGTGAAATTGGTGCGTTTCTGGTCGATATTCATGGTCAATCGGATCATTTATCTCTCCTGAATCCTGCATCTCACCTGGCTTTGATCGACCGGTTCGCGGGAAATGAGGAAGCGCTCGCGCTGTACCGGGCGGAGCTCAAAACGTATCGTGAAACGATCGCCGAGCTCGCCGCGCTGCGCGGGAGCGACGAAGAAAAGGAACGGCGGCGTGACTTTATTCTTTTCCAACTCGAGGAAATCGACGCGGCGAAGCTGAGACCAGATGAGGAAACTCCGCTCACGCTTGAACGCGACCGAATCGGGAACGCTGAGGCGCTTAACCGTCATTTATCCAAAGGGTTCGATTTCATCGACGGGCGCGGCGAACGGCAGCCGGGGATCCTGGACCAGCTCGGCGTTCTTCAAGGTCATCTTGAGCGGATTGTCCGGTTAGACCCAGAAAAAGAATTTTTCGTTGAGATCGTTTTAAACCTGATCGATGAGGCGTCGCGTTTGTCGGACGAGCTTCATGCCTATCGGGAAGAAATTGACTTTGATCCGAAACGATTGAACGAAATTGAAGAGCGGCTCCAGCTTATTCATGATCTTGAACGCAAATATGGCGGGACGGTCGAAGCAGTCCTGGCTTACGCTGAACGGATCCGTCAGGAGTTGGAGACGATTGAAAACGCGGAGGAGCGGATCGAAGCGCTATCGAAAATTGCTGCATCGAAGAAAAAGAGTCTCGCTCTTGACGCGGAAAAACTGTCTGCTAAGCGCCATGAGGTCGCGGCTAAGATCGCGCGCCGCGTTGAATCGGAGCTGAAAGACTTATCCATGGGGTCAGCGACGTTCGAGATCAGCCTGACGCAGGAAGAAGATCCGGATGGACTTCCGACAGGGGACGGGAAAAAGCTCGCTTTTGGGTCGAATGGCTATGACCGCGGGGAGTTCCTGATTGCGCCGAACCGCGGCGAAGGCGTGAAACCGCTGGCGAAAATTGCATCCGGCGGGGAAACGTCGCGCTTGATGCTGGCGTTGAAAAATACGCTCGCGGACGCGGATGACATTCCGACGATGATATTCGATGAAATCGATACTGGTATCAGCGGGCGTGTCGGCGCGTCGGTCGGTGAGAAGCTTTGGCGCTTGTCCCGGAATCATCAGGTCATCTGTATTACGCATCTGCCCCAACTGGCGGCGTACCGCGATGCCCATTTCCAGGTCAGTAAGTCGGTCAAGCAGGGTCGGACGGAAACGGTTGTCATCCGTCTCAATGATGAAGCCTCATTGCGCGAAATTGCAGCGGTTATCGGCGGAACGAACGAGGAAAATCTCCTCGCAGCGAAGGCGATGATCGCTGATGCGGAAAAAAATAAAAACAGAATTGTTCAATGATATAATTTGCCCCATGAGAAAGAGCATTTATCCCCGAAAATACCTGTCGCTTATCGCCGTTAGCCTGATGGTCTGGTTTCTATCGTTTACGTCTTCCGTCAATGCGCAGGGGCTTGCCTCGCCGACGCCGGATTTTGACGGGAATATCCTGTATACGGTTCAGGGGAACGATACCTGTTTGAGCATTTCGCTGCGGATGAGCGTTGATATTGAAACGCTGCGTCAGCTGAATAATTTAGATGTCAATTGCTCGCTGATCGCTGGGACGCAGATCCTGTTAGGGCGGATCCTGACGCCGACACCAACGCTCGGACCCTCGCCGACGCCGACGGTCGCGCTTCCGACGCCGACGCCGTACGACGGGAACGCTTCGGTTTGCATCTTTCTTTTTGATGACCTGAATGGAAATTCGACCGTGCAGAGCGGTGAGACGGGGATTCCTGGCGGCGCGGTCAGCCTTACCAAGCGCAATGGCGTTGAAAACTTTACCGGGCTGACGACGGGGATTGAAGATCTCTGTTTCCCGGAAGTTCCCGAAGGGGACTACGTCGTTTCGATCGCGCTTCCGAACGAATATAATCCGACGACGGCGATGAACTTCGAGCTTGAAGTTAAGGCTGGCGACGTGATTCAAGTGAATTTCGGCGCACAGAAGCAGGCGTCGCTTGAACAGCGTATCCAATCCGAGGAGCAGGCTGCGCTGAGCCAGACGCGTTCGCCGTTGCTCGCGATCCTTGGCGGCGGGCTGATTCTTGGTGCGGTCGCGCTGGGAATTGTTTACTGGATTGCTCAACGACGAAACGATTATTAAACGCTTGCGTTGTTTTTTTTCAGCGGCGTGGACCGATCTGGTTCTCATGCTGTTTGTAGGAATGATGATCATTGCTGACAGTTCGTCCAACATCTTTATCTGATACTTTTTTCCTGGCTGACGCCGCAGCGCGGAGGGTTTCTTTTTTGAATGCCGAACGGTTCGCGCCTGAACCGCTTCGCCGTCTCGCGCTCGCTTCGTCTTTTTTCTCGCGGGATCGAACGCTTTTCAGCGCCGTCGACGGAAACGGAGGGCGGCGTGCTGTTCTCGATTGCTGCTGCGACTTGAGCGGTCAATCCTCCTGGATTGCCGCGCTGTACCGATCCAGAGAATCCACTGAGACGGATCTGATCCGCCTGATTGAAGGCGTGGTGGAACGGCTCGGGGGCAAAGAACGATTCAGCGTCGCGGTGACGCTTGACGAAAACGATCCTCTTCGTGACGTTTTCTATCAATCTGGATTTCGGCGCCGATATGACCAGTCCGTGTATCTCGGACTTTGCGGCGGATTTGTTAACTCGTTTCGGGAACCGGATCGGAGTCCGGCGTTTCGTTGGCGGACGGTGCATGAATTTGATCGGAGTGCGTTTTTTTCTTTTTACCGTCAAGTGACACGCTGCCCATTGGGACTGACGACGGCGCAGACCGGAGCGCAACGGCTGTACGCGCTCAAGGATCGGCGGGATAACGCGAAATGGATCGCCGCCGCGGCGGTCAATGAAACCAGCGCGGGTGTATATATTGAATCGGTTTTTGTCAGCGAAAATGCGGATGAAATCCGGCTGAGCCTTGGCGCGTTGATGACGCGGCTTGGAACGCCGCCCGAGAAACAGCTGGCGCTCACTCTATCCGAACGTCAGCCGGCGGTTCGCGCCGCGCTCCCGAGTGATTTTTCTCATGTTGTTTCGCAATCGGTTTTCATGAAGCAGTTAACTGTCCCGATTCGCCGTCCGGAACCGCGCAGGGTCGAATCTTTAGTCGAACTTTCCCCCGCCGCGGCGAATCAATTTGAATCTGCCTCGATCGATCGGATCGAACGGTCGGAATAAGAACTATAGGTCAAAACGAATGAAGCTTGAATATTTAAATAACCTTGAAGATACGGAAAGATTGTTAAAGATCCTGCCGCCGAGACTCACGGAGGCAATTCGTCCGCTTGGGGATCTTGAAGCGTTGACCGAGATCGTCTTGGACGTTGGGCGTGTCCCATCGGCTCGGTTCGGCGACAGCGAAGTTTTTCTCGGCGAAGATGAAGTCAGCTATGAGTTGATCGATGAAGTTTGCCGGAATGTCGGTGAATTTGATTTAGATAACCGCGCCGGAATGGAACGGACGCTTCACCGGATTTCCGCGATTCGCAACCGCAAGAACCGAATTATCGGGTTAACTTGCCGAATCGGACGGGCGATTTTCGGAACGGCGGAAATTTTGCGTGATTTAATTGACGCGAACCGCTCGATCCTGATTCTTGGGAAACCGGGCATTGGCAAGACAACGATCCTCCGTGAAGCGGCGCGGATCCTCGCTGAACGGAAACGCGTCGTTATTGTTGATACCTCGAACGAAATCGGCGGAGACGGAGACATTCCGCATCCTGCCGTGGGACGTGCGCGCCGGCTTCAGGTTGCGAAGCCTGCGCTCCAGCATGAGGTCATGATTGAAGCGGTTGAGAACCATAACCCCGAAGTCATCGTCATCGATGAGATTGGACGGGAGAGCGAGGCTATCGCGGCGCGGACGATCGCGGAACGCGGCGTTCAGCTGATCGGAACCGCCCATGGGCAGACGATTAATAACCTGCTCATGAACCCGACGCTCTCCGACCTGATCGGCGGCATTGAGTCGGTCACGCTCTCCGATGAGGAAGCGAAACGGCGCGGGACACAGAAAACCGTTCTCGAACGGCGATCCCCGCCGACGTTTACGACGCTTGTTGAGATCTCAGCGCGGAACGAAATGATTATCTATGAGGATGTCGCGGCGTCCGTTGATGCGCTTGTCCGCGGTGTCCCGCTTCAGCCGGAAGCGCGGCGCCTCGACCAAAAGGGACGGATCATCCGAGAAAAAGCCCCTGCGCCGGTTCTCGAAGGACGTTCCGGCGTTCTTCAGGCGCCGACCGCTGAAAAGAATCCGATCGCCAACCGCAATATTGTCCAGATTAGCGGTCATACGAGCCGGCTTCTTCAGGAGCGCGGCAGCCATCAGCCAACTCTGGGCGATGGAAATGGAAACGGGACGAACGGAAGCCGTCCGCGGACGATGAAAATCTATCTTCATGGCGTCGCGCGCAACCGCTACCAGCAGGCAGCGGAACGTCTCGGCGTTCGGGCGCTGATCGCGAACTACGTCGAAGAAGCGGATGCGCTGATGACCCTTCGCCCGTATTTTCGCGAGCGCCAGTCGGTTATCCTTGACGCCGAAGAACGCGGGACCCCGGTTTATGTCCTGCGCTCGAATACGATCAATCAGATTGAATCCGGATTGGCGTCGCTCTTCGGCGTCCCGATCCGGCGGTACCGCCCGGAAGTTGAGTAGGAGAGAGACAGATGTTTATCACGTTTGAAGGTCCGGACGGATCGGGAAAAACGACGCAAATCCGGCGAATGATCGATCTGTTCGCAAAATTGGAAATTCCGCTCCTGACGACGCGTGAGCCGGGCGGAACCGAAATCGGGAATCAGGTTCGCGAAATTCTCCTGAACATGAAAAATCAGTCCATGGAACAGCGGACGGAAATCCTTTTATTTAACGCCGCACGGGCACAGCTCGTTGAACAGGTTCTTAAACCCGCGCTCGCGCAGGGGGTGATCGTTTTGTCCGATCGCTTCGCTGATTCGACGCTCGCGTATCAGGGTTATGGAAATGAGGCGCCGATTGAACCGCTGAGGGCGATTTTGTCTTTTGCGACGGGCGGGCTGAAACCCGATTTGACGCTTTTATTCGATGTCCCGTCGGAAGTCGGATTGAAACGGCGCCAGACTAATGGAGAAGAATGGAACCGGCTCGATGATAAAAACCTGCAATATCACCGTCGGGTTCGGGAGGGGTATCTTCGGTTGGCGGCGGAAGAGCCTGACCGCTGGATCGTCCTGGACGCGGGGCAGTCGACCGAGTTGGTAACGCGGGAGGTCGTCAGGCGGATGATTGAGCGGGGCGTTTTACCGGCTTCCGCGATGGACGCGATTTGAACGGATTCTTGAATTGTTTTCAATTATTTTCGTGGACGCTATTAAAATTCAAATTCCAGAAGCGATTAAAAAATGAAAGCTGCGGATAAATGATCCGGCGAAAGCTGGAACCAAATTGAAAAAAGAGGGTTAAGGAATGAAAAATACTTATAAATGGATGATTTTATGCGGGCTGTTGTTGGCTTTCGTCGTCGTCAACGGCGTTTTTGCTCAGAATTGGGTTGAAGCAGATTTGACGCCGATTGGTACGGAGCGAATGGAAGGTCAGCTCTCCAAAGGAATTCAGCCGAATGCGTCGATCGTTGAGAAGCTGGGAGACATTACCGACGAGGACTGGGTTTTAGGACCAGACGATGCGGCAATGACGATTTTGATGTACTCTGATTTTGAATGTCCTTACTGCTCCATTGCCAGCCTCGCGCTCCTGGCGTATCAGGCGGATCATCCGGAAGATGTTCGTTACGTCTATCGCCATTTCCCGCTCCCGTATCATACCAAGGCGCCGATGTCGGCTTGGGCGGCGGATGCAGCAGGGAAACAGGACGAATCGCTCTTCTTCGCCGTTGAGCACCTGCTTTATGAAAAACAGAGAGAATGGGCGACGCTTGCGACGGTTGAGGAATATGAAGATTGGCTCAAGGAAAAAATGAAGTCAGTCGACGGACTCGACTATGACCAGTGGGAAAAAGATTTCGCGGACGAAGACCTCCGCGCTCAGGAGCAAATCTCGTTCGATAATGCCTCCGGGACGAGTCTTATCGAAGGAACCCCGACGATTTTCCTGAATTTAAATTCCTTCAAAGGCGGATGGGAAACGGACGTTTTAGATAACTACCTCGCCTACTTCAAGGTTCAAAAGCGTTTTTACACGGAACTTCCGCCAATCGTGATTGATCCGGAGAAGGATTACCGCGCTGTCGTTGAAACGACGAAAGGAACGATTATTTTTGATCTCCTCGAAAAGGAATCGCCGCTCGCCGTTAACAGCTTCGCTTTCTTAGCGGGAGATGGCTGGTTCGACGGGAACGCATTCTATCGGGTCAAGGAAAATTTCATCGCGGAAACCGGCGATCCTGCGGGGAACGGGATGGGGAATCCCGGTTATCTTTTCGCGAACGACGTGAATGACCTGAGCTACGGTGAAGCCGGCTGGGTCGGAATGGTCAATGGCGGGAAGGATAAGAACGGTTCCAAGTTCTTCTTTACGGATGACCTGACTGCGTTTTATACCGCCGCCATCACGGCGTCAAATGAAGGCGCAAAAGAGGAAAATAAGCTCAGCGATGAAGAAATTGCGGCTGAAGTTGAGAAGGAACTTGCGAAACTGACCGAGTCTTACCCGATTTTTGGAAAGGTCATCGAAGGCGTTGAGGTGATCCCGACGCTGACGCAATCCGATTCGATTGTTTCGGTGAAAATCGAAGTGCTCGAGTAAAGAATCGGTTTTTCTCTGAAAATGAAGTTCAACCCCCTGACCCCGCGGCGGGAAAGGGGGTTGAACGCTTCATGGACAAAATCATGAAAAGGCGAATATAATAAATTCACAGGTCGAAGTTTCATGATTCGACGCTCGAACGCTTGAAAGGATCACCCGGACATGAATTCGGATTTACTAAACTCCAGTTTTACCATTAAAGATATTGCCGACGTAACCCCAACCCAGCGCATCGCCATGCTGATCGACGGAGACAACGCACAGCCGTCGCTGATCGAGAAAATTCTCGCCGAGACGACGAAATACGGACTTATCACGATTCGGCGCATATACGGCGATTGGACCTCCGCGAACATGGGCGGTTGGAAAGATACGCTCCAAAGCCACGCGATTCAGCCCATCCAACAGTTCCGCTACACGGTCGGGAAGAACGCGACCGACTCAGCGATGATTATTGACGCGATGGATATTTTTTATTCCGGAACGGTTGATGCGTTCTGCCTCGTTTCGAGCGACAGCGATTATACGCGCCTCGCGACGCGGATCCGCGAGCAGGGTATTTTCGTTATGGGGATTGGAAAGAAAATTACACCGCGCGCGTTCGTGAACGCATGCGACGTTTTCGTCTATACTGAAAACCTCGTCCCGACGAGCCAGCTCCAGTCGCTCGCATCAACGAACGGGGGCGGGAACAAATCAGAGACGCATAAGCGGAAAACGTCGAAATCCGCCGCCGCTCAGCAGGTCAGCGCGCCGTCCGCCGGGCAGGATGCCGGCGCGATGGATCTCGACAGCGCATCCAATGATCCGCTTCCCCTCCTTCATTCGGCGTTTGATCTGGCGGCGGATGAAAACGGCTGGGCTTTTCTCGGCACGTTGGGACACCACCTGCGCCAGCTCGATCCCGGCTTTGATTCGCGGACCTTCGGCTATCGCCAGCTTTCGCTCATGATTCAGGCGTATCCGGACGTCATTGAGACTAAAGAAGTCAAAGGCGCGGACGGTACGGCTGTGATTTACGCCCGCCTTCGGACGCCTGAAACCGGAAAACCGAAGTAACGAGGAAGCGAACCCATGAGAATACAGCTAAGCGAATCCGTCCGCAGCTTGATCGATGCCGGACGGGATACTTTCTTGAAGAGAGGCGCTCCCTGGCTTTGGGAAAGCGGACTCGGCACGGTTCGAAATGCGCTTCCCGATTTTTTTGGACGCGAGCTCGTTATCATTTTCCCGACTGAATCCATCAAAAGAGCGTATCCTTGCTTCGAAGAAAACGGTCAGCTCTACGCCGTAATTCCCGCGGACGAACGTAACGCGGAGATGGAACGCCTTGCGGTTTCGGCGCCCATCGTGCAGTTATGGTGTGACGACGGCTGGTACAGCGCGGAAGTCAAAATTCTGACGACTGATTTGGCGGAAGACTTGCTGCGCCGTGTCCCGCTGAGCCGGATTTATGGCTCGGCACTGGCTCGATATTATCAAGGCGAAGCGGCACCGCGTTTTTTGACGCTGCGCCGTCTTGGCGCCTGCACGGGGAAGAACGGACCCGGGCGGTACGCCTGGGTCTGGGCAGCTGCGGCGGTTTGGCTTTTTATCCGCTCGCTCTTCCCGAATAAAAAATAGATGAAAGTCAAAGTCCTATTATGAATGATCCTCGCCCGAATTTCCCGCCGCGTTCACGAATGACGCATGTCCCCTCTCAGCCAAACACACCCCGTGCACGCTCATCGGCGGAGAATGGGATCTGGGCGCGGTACCGGATCTGGATCGTCCTCGGCTTTTTTGTCCTGGGTATGGCGGTCAGCAGCCTGCTCCCGTCGGCATATATGGTGAATTCCGATGAATATAAGCGGATGCGCGCGGAACTTCGAACGCTCCAGACGCAGGTCGCTTCATATCCAGCGCGGCTCAGTCATGTCAATCAGGATCCCCCCGCGATTCAACTCGCGTCTCCGGTTGCGGCTTCTCCTGCCGTTCAGTCCGCTGCGCCCGTTTCCAGCGCTGACCGCGTCGTCAACGTCGCCGAAGAAGCACGGCGCGCGGTTGTTACTGTGCTTACGGACGAGGGTCAGGGATCGGGCTTCGTCATTCATCCGGATGGCTACGTCGTTACGAATCACCATGTCGTTGAAGAATATAAGGAAGTCGTCGTCCAGATTCCGAATGGGGAATTGATCCCTGCTAAAGTGATCGCGGCTGATCGCTTTGCGGATATTGCCGTTGTTAAGATGGAAAACCCGTTTCCCTATGTCCTGAATTGGGGCGATTCGGATAAGCTGAAATTAGGTCAGACCGTCATGGCTATCGGTTCGCCGGAAGGTTACCGCAATACGGTGACCGTCGGCGTCGTTTCGGGGATTGGACGCGATGAAGTGGATGAAATTGACGACTTCCTCTATAACATGGAGAATCTGGTTCAGACGGACGCCGCGATCAATAGCGGGAACTCCGGCGGACCGCTCGTTGATTTGAACGGTCAGGTTATCGGCGTCAACGTCATGAAGATCGTCGGTGAGGGAGTTGAGGCATTTGGATTCGCGGTTCCGGCGAACATCGCTAAAATTATCGTCGATGAGGTTATCGAAACCGGCGATTTTGCCCGCCCGTACATTGGGATCAGTTATTCCGATGTATATCTGTCCGATACGGTCATCGAAGCGTACGATTTTCCGGTTTCCAGCGGAGCGGAAGTTGATTATGTCGAGCGGGGCAGCCCCGCGGATCAGGCAGGGTTGGAAGTCGGCGATATCATCGTTCGCTTCGGTTTGCGTCCGATTCCGGATGATTCCTACTTTATGAACCTCCTCTTCAGTCATAAGCCGGGCGACACGGTTCAGGTCGATTACTACCGCGACGGAAAGTGCCTGACTACGAACGTAACACTGACGCGCCAGCGATAATTTAATATAACTATCATCGAAAAGGATTTTTTCGTACTTATGAACTATACTCCGTCGAACGGCTTCACGCCGACTCAGCAGCCAATCCGTCCGCACCGTTCCCGCTTCGGTTGGGTTCGGACGCTCCTTCTCGCGCTGATTTTCTTCCTGCTTGGCGCGTATGGATATGAACGCTTTGTTTTAAAGAACCTATCTCCGGCTCAATCAGAAATCGCCGAACTTCGGAACGAGGTTCAACTCCTGCAAACACAGGTTGCCGGGGCTCCTTCCGCCGTCGTTTCACGTGCGCCGGAGATTATCCGCGAAGTCAGCGTCGACAGCGACGTGACCCGCGTCGTAGAAGCGGTTGGACCCGCGGTCGTGACGATTACGGCAGAGAAACCCGCTGACCAGAGTTATTACGGTTACTGGGGCTTTTTTTACCAGAATCAAGGTCCGAGCCGCTCGATGGGTTCCGGCGTGATCATTCATTCCGACGGTTATATCCTGACGAATCATCATGTCGTTGACGGGGCGGAAAAATTTACCGTCGAGCTGTCGAATGGAGAGACCGTTCCCGCCGAATTAATCAATGCGGATGAATTCAGTGATCTTGCCGTATTGAAGATTGAAAGCGCTGTTCCCGCGGTTGCTGAGCTGGGTGATTCCGACGCATTGAAATCTGGCGAAACGGTCATTGCGATTGGCTCGCCGCTCGGTAACTTCAAAAACACCGTCACGACCGGTGTTGTTTCTGCGACGGGACGCTTCCTGCAGACCGAAGAGGGCTACTATATGGAGAACCTGATCCAAACAGACGCGGCGATCAATCAGGGAAATTCCGGCGGTCCGTTAATGAATCTTGACGGAAAAGTCATCGGCATCAACGTCATGATCGTGCGCGGTTCGGCGACGAGTTCGTCGACCGCCGAAGGGCTGGGCTTCGCGATTCCGTCGAATACCGCGAAACTCATCGCGGACCAGATCATCGCCAATGGCGATTTTAAACGTCCAAGTCTGGGGATTCAGTGGCTCGAATTGACGCCGCGGATTTCGCGCCGGTACGGACTCCCCGTTTCTTATGGAACGTACATCTACGAAGTTGTTCGCGGCGGCGCGGCGGATCGCGCTGGACTTCGGGCTGGGGATATTCTGACGAAAATCGGGACGCAGACGATTGATGCCGATAGTTCTTTCTATAACGCCCTTTTCGCGTATCAGCCGGGAGAGACGGTAACCGTCGAATATATCCGCAATTCGCAACCGTATTCGACCGAGGTGACGCTCGGCGGCGCGGACAGCACTTCGGTTGGGTTATAACGCGGTCATGGCTAAGAACCTGCTGCCGCTTGAATCACGCCTGTTGAGCGCGGAGGACGAAGCCGCGCGGTTGACCTCGCCCGGTGTGCGCCGGTTCAGCGTCGGCGCGGGGCTCGGCGCGGTACTCGCCGCGGTCATGACCCTCGCTACCCGATCCGAACCGGCTGCGGCGCGGATCTTCGGTTATTCGCTTGAGCGTCTCGTGCTCGCGCTTGGGTTGATTCTAATCGGCGGCTTATTCCTGGTCCTCGGTTTCCGTTTTGCGGAACGCGCCGCATCTGCGTTGAACCGCTTTTTTACGGAGCGGGAACGCGTTTATCGAACCCAGCTTTTTCTCATTCTGGCGTTGGGCGTGGCGCTTTGGTGTTTGCTGTTTACCTGGCTGTTCGTGCCTCATCCGCTGCGTCCGGTGTTGATTTGGGCTGCTGCGCTGTTCCTCGCGGCGATCGGTTCGCTCCGCTGCGTTTTCGCCGCTGAATTTCGGGCGCTGCCGCTTTGGGAACGGTATCGGGTTCTTCCGCGTTGGCGCGACGTCGAGCCGGTTCAACGGCGGACGATCGCCGTATTGGCGCTGATTTCGGTTTTTTACCTGCTAATCCTGCTGCCGTCGAACCTGAACGGGACGGATTCGCCGGACGCGTTCGCACGCTATGGCGGCGACGAAGTCGTTATCTACCCGATCCTGATGGACGTCATGACGCCCGGGGAGACGTTTTCGGCGACGCTGTATCATCTTTTTATCTATGAGGACTATCATTACGGCTATCCTTTCTATGCCGCTTCAACGCTGCTCCTGACGCCGGTACGTCTCCTGACCGGAGATTCATTCGCGGAACGGATCGATCTTAACCTGCCGCTGCTGCGGCTCGGTATTTCGGTCATTCCGGTTGTGCTTGCCTGCTGGGTGATTGTCTTTCTCTTTACCCGCTTTCGCCGCCCGTTCATCGCCGCGCTGACGCTCGTTTTTCTCCTTTTCGCGCCGGGTTCGCTCCAGAATAATCAGGGCTTCTGGCATCCCGACGGGCTGAACCTGCTTTTTGTCTGCCTCGCGCTGTATTTTCTCCAGCGGGACAGCTTCCGTTTTGGACGGAATTTCTTTGCGGCGGCGGTTTTCGTTGGGCTTTCGGTCGCGACGCGCGTTTATGGCGTTTTCTTCGCGCCGGCGGTTGGCGTTTACCTGATTCAGGCGCTTCTCAAGGGGGACATTGATTGGAAGAAGGCGTTTCGGGTTGGACTCCTCTTTATCGTAGTCATGGTTCTGACCGCCGCTTTATCTTCACCGTATCTTTTCCGTGCGGACGCGCGCGACCGGATGATCGCGATTATCAGCGAAAAATCCGGCGAAATGGCGCATGGCTACGAGGGCGACTACGATCCGAGGAATGACTATCGTCCGGGCTGGGACGCTTGGGCGCCTGCTTTCGAGGATCACTACGTGCGCATGTTCTGCTTCTGGTTCTTGTGGGGAACGCTGCTGATTGGGTCGTTCATCGGGCGTGCGCGGCTGACGTTTCAGGTGACGCTGCTTTGGAGCGCGGCGATCACAGCCTATCTCGTTTTTCTCGTCGCCGTAAAATCGACGCAATACGTCCTGCCGGCGCTCCTGCCGATCATGGGGGCGATATTTGCGCTGCCGATAACGCTCGAAAGCGAGCCGGAATTATTTCCAGCGCGGTTGCGCAAGCTGGCGCTGCGGACGGCATGGGTTGCGGCGTCGCTCGTTTTCGTGGTTCAATTCATCGTCAACCTCGCGACGATTAGCCCGCGCTTTCCGAATGCTCCTTTTTAACATCTAAATGAGACTATCCAAAAATGCCCTCAAAATGGGAATTGGAATTGAAACGCAGCGTGAATTTAATGGGGCTGCTTTACGATATTGTCTTGGAGAATAATCTTGGAAAATGACTTGCTGCGAACCCCTATTTGTTGTGATCGGCGGCAGACGGATTCTAAGACATGCGAAAGGTATCGCCGCGAATGAAGGCGGAGCATAAACCGCTGCTGCATGAAAGCCGTCGGCGGCTTTCATGCAGCAGCTCAGTTCGATGATGTTGTGTGTTTGATCGATAAAGCCATTACGGCTCGATGATGTTGAACGGATTGGTTGTGCCGATTGGGAACTGGTTCATATTCTCCATCATCAGTGTCAGCAGCTCGGCGCTGCCCTCGACCTTGACAGCCTCCGCGACCGTTTCCTGGTTGTTGGTCAAAATCGCAAAGAGTGCGTTTTTCGGGCAGGTGATGGACACGTCTGCCTCTTCGGACAGCGTATCTGTGTAGACCAGCAGCACGCCGTTCTTTACGCGGAGCATATGCTGTTCGCCTAAGTCGGGCAGCGTCACATTCATGGTAAAGTCGTAGTCTGCAAACGCCTGCTTATCCATAACGATGGCCATATAGTCAAACAGCATCGGTGCGGAAAGCTCCTTAATCATGTCATCCGTGCTCTTGGCGGAAGCGGTGAAATTTGCATTGCCATGGCGCAGCTCCTGCGCGGCAGTCAGGTACTCGTTGCGCCACGGACCGGACTCCGCCTGATACCCCAGCTGTTCCAGCGCGTCAGCACACAGAAGCCGTGCGTCGGTGTTCGTCGGATCCGCAAAAACGATCGTGTTCGTGACCTCGGCTACCCACTGGTACTCGCCCTTGTCAAAGTCCGCCTTTGCCATTTGCAGCACCTTATCGGTATCGCCCAGATACTCGACCCATTTCTTCGCGCTGTCACTGGGCATAAGGGGGTTCAGATGGACGGGATTGCTGTCATACCAGCCCATGAACTTCTGATAAACCGCTTTGGCGTTATGTGCGACCGTCCCGTAGTACTGGCGAGTGTACCAGATTTTGTTCAGCGCCTCCGGCAGCTTGATCATGTTAGAAATCTCATCGCTTGTGTAGCCCTGGTTAATATAGGTCAGCGTTTGATCGTTGATGAACTTATACACCGCCGCGGTGTTGACCATGTACTCGTTCACCACATCGTTCCCCCAATGCGGCCAGTTGTGGGACTGGAAGGTAACCTCCACATCTTTGCCGTAGAGGGAGATCGCCTCGGTGATATAGCTTGCCCATGCCGCGCCGTCTCGAACCTCAGCGCCGCGCAGCGTATAGAGGTTGTGGAGCGTTCCGGTGCAGTTTTCCGCCATCCACAGCGCATGACGCTGCGGCAGCCACGTATTCATTTCGGTGGGCGCTTCCGTGCCCGGTGTGAGCTGAAATTCCAGCTCCACGCCGTCGATTGTCAGCTTTTCGCCGGATTTCTTAATTTCGTAGCTGGGCGTGATGAACGACACGATACCAGCAGACTGCCCCATGCCGATGCCCTGCGCCAGCTTGCCGGTCACGCCGGGGGTCAGCAGGATGCCGTACTGATAATTACTGCGGCGGCTCATACCCCTGCCGGCATAGACGTTTTCCTTCACAGAGTGCTCGGTAAAGTCCACAGGCGTGATGACAGGGATCTTACCACTGGCAAGCTGCTCTTCAATGGAAAGCGACTCGTCCGCCCTGTCCTCCTTTGCCATTACGCCGGCAATGCCGCCGAAATGGTCGACGTGGGAATGGGAGATGATGACGGCTTTGACCGGGAACTTGCCCAGATTCTTTTCAATCAGCTGCATGGCGGCCTGGCTGCATTCCACGCTCATCAGCGTGTCGAAGACAATCCAGCCCGTATCACCCTTAACAACCGTGAGGTTTGACATGTCGTAGCCGCGCACCTGATAGATACCTTCCGTCACCTCAAAAAGTCCATAGACATGGTTGTTTTTTGTATTCTCCCACAGGCTGGGGTTCACGCTGTCAGGCGCTTTTTCGTAGTCATCCAGAAATGCATAGGCATCCTGACTCCATAGAACCGTCCCGTCCTCATCTTTCAGCTCCAGCGATTCCGGAGCGTCGATCAGACCGCGGACAGCAAACTCATATTCCTGTTTGTCGTCGAAGTCGAGTTCGTCATAGACTGCGGCATTTGTCTTCGCCGTGAAGTCCGTGGCGGGCTTAACTTCGGCGTTCAGGTCGAGGTTCGTTTTTTGCGTGTCCTGCTCTTCGCTTCCTGCCTGCATGAAGGCAGCGCCGGACAGAAGCAGCACCGCTGCAAGAAGTATCGATGTGATGCGTTTCATAACTTTTCCTTTCTCCGTTTTCTTATAATTCGCGGATGACGGGTGGCTGCCACGTATCCAACGCAGCCATATCCGGCACATACATTCGCATGAACAGATGAAATTCTCCGGCAGAAACAGGCAGCCAGTTGGAGGTATCCTCCGGCGCTTCCTTCGACAGGACAATATCCAGTGTGCCGTCCTCGTTCAATTCGAACGCTGAGCGGTCGTTGATGCAATAGCGATTGATTGGATTGTCGATGAGAAAGTCATCCTCACCGTATGCGGTCACAGACCAGAAACCGCCCTCCAGTGTGGGAGGCAGGGATTCAAAGTGGAGTGTATATGTTTTTTCTCCGTTCAGCGCCGCGCCGTTTTTATCTACTTCGGTTTTGGGATAGATCGCGACATCCACCGTGTTGGCTCCCAGTCCCACCAGCGCCACCAAAGCGCGGTAAGCGTATTCTGTTCCAAACTCGCCGATCGGCCTGCCGTAATAGATCCACTGACCGAGCTTCTGCGAATATTTTATGCCCTCAGCAGTAAGCTTGGCGCGAAGCTCTTGAAGCATTTGCGCCCAGCGCTCAGCAGCGCCCTCGCCCAGGAGAGAGGGATCGAAGGTCATGCCTGCGCCTACGTTGATAGCAGCGAATTTTTTCAACAGTTCCCTATCAGCGTCCGCGGGCGGATTGACCTGCATCAGCGTGTTTGCGGTATTGAAAAATTCTGTCGGTGTCATGGAAAGAACCTTGCTTACGGGAACAAAGTCATTTTCCTTCGCATACGTTCCCTTTGGCGCCGTATATGTCTCCTCCTGACCATAGCCCGAGAGAGGAAGAAGCTGCATTTGCTCCTGGATGGCATAAACATTGGGGAGATCCTCGTCTCCGGACAGCACAACACGGGCGATCGACCATACGGTTGCGGTATTCACGTCCACGCGCGTCACCCCGGCAGGCAGTTCTCCCTCCCAACCAGGAAACGCAATCGCGTATGCGCCCGCCTTGTCCAACATAGCAACGGTGTTCGTCCATGCGTCCAGCAGCTGCACGTTGCAGAAACGATCCGTTTCCGGCAGGACGTAGACCATGGGTTCTGCGCTGATGTCGAGCCAGGCCTGTGAATAGACGGTATCAACGTTTGGCGTCACGACAGTGCGGAAAGAGGCATCCGCCAGCTCTTTTGCGTGGTT
>DAOUFB010000085.1:0-18543 GCA_034430135.1 Flexilinea sp.
CCGATGTTCTCCGGGTCCCGACCGGAACCATGTGGTGGGTTACGGCGGCGATCATCTTTACGAAGGCGTTCGATGCGTTTAACGACCCATTTATGGGCGTGCTGGTCGATAATACACGGTCGCGCTGGGGAAAATTCAAGCCGTGGATTTTTCTCGGTGTCGTTTTATCCTCGGTCATGACGGTTCTGATGTTCACCGATTTTCATCTTCAGGGCATGGAGTATGTCCTGATTTTTCTTTTTGTCTACGTGCTTTGGGAAATTAGTTTTACGGCGAACGATATTTCCTATTGGTCCATGCTCCCTGCGCTGAGCCGGGATCAGAAGGAACGAGAGCGCATCGGCGCGGTCGCCCGAATCTGCGCCAACATTGGGATGTTTGCGATGGTTGTGCTGATTACGCCGATCACGGAAGCGCTTGGAAACTGGGCAGGTTCGCTGCAACTGGGTTACTTCTGGCTCGCGGTAATTACGTGCTTATTAATGATTCTCTTTCAGATGGTGACGTTAGTTTTCGTAAAGGAGGATCGAAGTGTTGATCAGAGCGTCGAACCTCAGACATCTGTCCGCGACATGGTTCGGGTCATTTTTAATAACGACCAGCTGATTTGGGTTGCGGCCGCGATGATCCTTTTTCATGTCGGCTATACGACGACGACATCATTCGGACAATACTATTTTAAATATTATTACGGTGATTTGAACATGTACGCCGTGTTCGGTTTGATTCTCGGCGTGGCGCAAATCACGTCGCTGGCTCTATTTTCGCTCGTCCGCCGTCGGTTTAAGCGGGAATCGATTTACGCGGGAGCGACCGTGATGATCCTGATGGGTTATATCGTTTTCATGATGGCGTCGCGTGGTGCGATGATTCCTGTTGCAGCGGGCGGGCTGCTTGTCTTTATTGGGGACGCCGCGATCCAGCTCATCATGTTCATGCAGATCGCTGACTGCGTTGAGTATGGCGAATGGAAAAATAAACAGCGCAACGAATCCGTTACCGTTTCGCTTCAGCCTTTCATTTTTAAGGTTTCCTCTTCTTTGGCGTCCGGTGTCGTCGGCGCAACGGTCATTCTGTCCGGCATGCGGGAAGCGCTCGGACCGGCAGATATGAGCTTGGGCGGTATGCGGCTGTTTCGGTTTGCAATGTTTGTTTTTCCGATGATTTGTATCGTGGTGAGCTACCTGATTTATCGGAAAAAGTATATGATTGATGAAGAAAAGTATCAGGAAATTCAATCTGAACTTGAAGCGCGGCGCGCTTTATAACGGGACAGGAAAATGAGAAAGCAGAATCGATTTTTACTTCTACTATTAACACTGGTTTTTTTCTTCGCGGTGCTGATGCTCTTTTGGCAGCGACCGCCGGTGACTTCAACGCTTTTATCGAACCGGTTTTTGAATTATGTGTTGGGTTTTGTCCTGTCGTTAAGCGGAGTCGCGGCGTTGGGTTTTCTTTTAGGACTGGGACTTTCCAGCCGGGAAGATCGGCTTATCTACCTGAACTTTTTAAAGGTCCAGGGCGTCGTTACCCCGATTAAGGCGAAGAAGCGCACCCTCGATCCTCAACAAAACTGGCGTCGTTTCGGTTGGATCGCGGCGGCGGTCCCGGTCGCGATGACCGCGATTTACAAAGCTTTTTCCTTACCGGGAACGGCGGTTTTTTCGTTTCGTTTCGGCGATTGGGTCTTAACGCTTATCCTTGCGGCGGTTTTTGCGCTGGCGATTGAAATTCTTTTTCGTTGGACGATTTTCACGGTTGGGTCGAGCGTTGGGGTTAAGACTGGCGCGGTGATGACGTTTTCGATTATTTTTTCCGGTCTGATCGGGTATTATTTCCCCCTTTTAGGCGGTGTATTTGGGCTGATTATCGGCGTGACGCAAGGCGTCTTGACGGCGAAGTCGATCGCCGATACCCGCGGTTTATTCTGGGCATGGTTTATTGGTTTTACGCAGATGTTCGTCATGCTGTTATTTTCGGTCGTGACGTCGTAAAAAGTTTCAATTCATAAAGGACAAATATGAAAACACTTTTCCATAATGCAAAAATACTGACTGGCGACGGAAATTGGACGCCGATTGAAAATGGTTATCTTGTCGTGGAAGACGATCGGATCTCCGCCTTGGGATCGGGTCAGCCGAATATCGCGGCGGATGTTAAGCGCGATTGCGGCGGGATGATCCTGATGCCTGGTTTATATAATGCCCATTCGCATACGCCTATGTCCCTTTTGCGCGGAATTGGGACGGGTCTAACGCTTCAGGAATGGCTTTTTGATAAAATGTTCCCGCTCGAAGCGGCGATGAATGAAGATGACATCCGTTTGGGCTGTCGTCTGGCTGTAGCGGAAATGCTGGCTGGCGGCGTGGTGAGTGTTTCGGATATGTATCATTTTCCTGCTGTTTACGTTCAGGAGATCCTCGACACCGGTATTAAAGCAAATCTCTGTTTCCCGTTGATGGACGTTAATCCGAACGGGCATGAGTCGGACGATACCCGTTTTCGGGCTTCGGTCGATTTCGTGCGAACGTACGATGGCGCCGGAAATGGTCGGGTCAAAGGGGATTTCTCAATTCACGCGGAATACACGAACAGCGCGGAGGGAATTGAGCGTTACGCGCGCATCTGCCGCGAAATGAACGGACGGATGCAGCTTCATTTATCTGAAACGGTCGCTGAACATGAAGGCTGCAAACGAAAATATGGGAAAACGCCGACGCGCTTTTTCGCGGATTTAGGCGTTTTCGACAGCCCGACGACCGCGGCTCATTGCGTTCATGTCGAGCCTGAGGATATTGAAATATTGGCGAAGTATGGCGTCGTTCCGGTTCATAATCCAAGTTCGAACCTGAAATTGGGGAGCGGCGTGATGCCGATGCGGGAGATGCTTGACGCGGGACTGCGTGTCGCGATTGGAACGGACGGCTCGGCGAGTAATAACAACCAAAATATTTTGGAAGAGCTGCACTTGGCGGCGATGATTCATCCGGGCGTAAAGCATGATCCGACGCTCCTGCGGGCGGAAGAGATGCTCGAGATGGCGACGATCAATGGCGCAAGGACGCAGGGACGAACGGATTGCGGCGCGCTGAAAGTTGGGTACAAGGCGGATATGATCCTGATCGATACAAACAAAGCGCATTTAATTCCGGATCATGATACCGCTGCCCTTATTGTATATAGCGCTCAGGCATCGGACGTTGCTTTGACGATGATTGACGGGCAGGTAGTTTACGAAAATGGTCATTATTTGACGCTGGACTTTGCACGGTTAAAAACGGACGTCGAAGCGGCGACGGCACGGATATTTGACAAAAAGTAGAACGAGGTACGGATGGGTTCAGAGCACGGATTACCGAATGTGGAATTGCTGACGTCTCCCGGCTGGACGGAGTACGCACTGCTTGACAGCGGAAACGGGCGCAAGTTGGAGCGGTTCGGCGCGGTGACGCTGATCCGTCCAGAGGCTGAAGCGATCTGGCGCCCGAAGTTGGCTTTTTCGGACTGGTCGAAAGCGGACGCTGAATTTATTCCTTCAGCGGAAGAAAACGGGGGACATTGGGTACAGAAGCGTTCAGTTCCTGAGCGTTGGACGGTGAACTATCGTGGTCTGAGATTTGTTTTGAGCTTGTCTAATTCTAAGCAGCTCGGGCTTTTCCCTGAGCAGGCTTGCCAGTGGGACTGGGTGAGCGGCTGTATTCGAGCCCGGTTGAAACCGACGAAAGTTTTGAACCTTTTTGGTTACACAGGCGCTATGTCGATGGCTGCTGCGGCTGCGGGGGCGTCCGTGACCCATTTAGACGCATCAAAAAAGGCGATCCAATGGGCGAAAGAGAATCAGGCAGCGTGCCGGCTTCCTGAGGATCGGATTCGCTGGATTTTGGACGACGGGCTGAAGTTCGTTCAGCGCGAGGCACGGCGCGGTAGTTTTTACCAGGGGATTCTTCTCGACCCGCCCAAGTTTGGACGTGGTCCGAAAGGCGAGGTTTGGGAGTTTTATAAGAGCTTTCCGGAGCTGATTCGAGCTTGCCGGGCGATCCTGACGGACGACGCATCCTTCCTTATGGTCACGGCGTACGCGATCAAGGCTTCTTCGGTGACGATTCGGAATGCAGTGAGCGAGGCGATGGGCGGGCTCAAAGGGACGGTTCAAAGCGGCGAAGTCTGCCTTGAAGAAAAATCCGGAGGACGGATTCTCTCGATGGCGGTGTATAGCCGCTGGAAAGGTGAAGGTTTGGAATGAGTGAACGAAGACGAACGATTGCTGTTTTGGGCGTGGGAATGATGGGCGGCGCGATTCTCAGAGGGATTCTTTCCCATGGATTTAGCGAAGGTGAGGATGTTTCGGTCTATGACGTTGATCCGGCGAAAACGAAGCCGTTCGTCGAAGCTTACGGCGTCAACGCGGAGGAGAGCAACGCGGCGGCGGTTCGTGACGCGGACGTCATTCTTTTGGCGGTCAAACCGCAATACATCAGCAAAGTCATGGATGAAATCTCTGACGAGATCGCCCCTGAAGCTCTCGTCATCTCAATTGCTGTTGGGGTGACGCTGTCTCGCATGGCAGAAGATTTAGGCACGTCGAATCTGGTTCGCGTGATGCCGAATATGGCTGTACAAATTGGGAAAGGCGTGTCCGGGTGGATCGCGGACTATGGCGTTTCCCAAGAAGATAAGGACTACGTCCGTGCGCTTCTATCGCAAGTTGGAACCGCGATCGAAGTTATGAGCGAGGATCAGATTGACTATTTCGGCGCGATTAGCGGCTCAGGACCGGCGTTCGTTTCTCTGTTCATGGAAGCGATGATGGATGCCGGCGTTCATCTTGGGCTTTCCCGGGCTACATCGACGGAATTAGTGATTGAGACGGTTTTAGGTTCAGCGGAATACTTAAAAGAACGTGAGATTCACCCCGCGATTCTTCGGAATGAGGTCACGTCGCCGGGCGGGACGACGGCAGAAGGGCTTTTCTATCTCGAGGCGGGGGACTTACGCGCCACGGTTGCGAAATGTATCTGGGGCAGCTACGAACGAACGCGCCAGATACGAGCCCATGGGACGGATCGCGACCGAGGTCCTTCGCGATAGGGGATAGGGACGGCTTGAAGGTTTTTTTAGAATCGATCGGCTGCCGCCTGAATCAGGCGGAGATCGACCGTTATGCGTCGGAGCTCGCGTCCCATGGTCATATCATCGTGAAGACGGCGGCGGACGCTGATCTTGTCATTATCAATACCTGTTCTGTAACGGCGGCTGCGGCTTCGGATTCGCGATCGCGCGTTCGGAGCGCGGCGCGGAACCCAAACGCGAAAATTGTCGTAACGGGCTGCTGGTCGGAGATGGAACGCGCTAAAGCGAGCGGGATTTCCGGCGTCGTTCAGGTTGTTTCGAATTTAGAAAAAGACACACTGGTTAGGGGGTTGCGTCCAATATTCGGAATGGATACCGTTGACGGCGCGGAGGTTGAAGCGAATAAAGCGCTTCCGGTTCATGCAGCGGGGCGGACGCGCTCGTTTATCAAGGTTCAGGACGGCTGTGATAATTTCTGCACGTTTTGTGTAACGCGGCTCGCACGGGGCAAAGCGCGATCCGAAGATGCGGCGGCGATCCTTCGCGAGATTCAGTGTGTCGAGGCGGCGGGCGGTCAGGAGGTTGTCCTGACCGGCGTGAACCTCGGCGCATGGGGAACCGATCTGCACTCGAAGCGGACGCTTGCTGAGCTGCTGCGCCTGATTTTAGCTGAAACTTCGATCCGGCGGATTCGGCTGTCTTCGCTCGAAAACTGGGACCTTGATTTAGATTTCGCCGCGTTATGGGAAAACAGGCGGCTCATGCCTCATTTTCATCTTCCGCTTCAATCTGGATCTCCATCCGTGTTAAAGCGGATGGCGCGGCGGACGAAACCCGAATCGTTCTTAGCGCTGATGGACGAGGCTCGGCGTGTGCGGGATGGTTTTTCGATTACAACGGATATTATCGTTGGATTTCCGGGCGAAACGGCGGATGAATTTAAGGAAACGCTGGACTTTGTGGACCGTGCACGGTTTAGCGGCGGTCATGTCTTTCCTTTCTCTCCGCGCCCGCTGACCGCTGCGGAAAAGCTGCCTGGCGCCCTGTCGAAGGAAGTCAAGCACGAACGGTCGAAACTGTTAAGAGAACGAATTCAGGTTTACCAAACAGCATTTTTGATGAGTCAGGTCGGAACGTCTCAGGAAATACTCTGGGAGCATCCGGTCGATTTAGGCAACGGACGATACCTGAATCGCGGACTAACGGCAAATTATCTGCCTGTCCAAGCGGAAGCGGATCAAGATTGGTTCAATACGATCACGCGGAAAACGATTTCAGGCGTAAATAACGGCGTTTTGGCGATTCTCTGAAACTTTAGCTTGAGCCAAGGAACGTTGTGCCGGGGTGTGTCACTGTTCCTGTTTGCAGATTACTGCTTTGATTTTGAAAAATGCGCTAAATGATATCGGGCAACATCGACCATGGCGCGTATGGAGGCTGCGAGTTCGCGGAGCTGCCAAAGGATTTCATCATCCCAATGCTCAATTTCATGCGGCGCAACGCAGCCGACGGCGTTAATTCCGGTCGCGCGCGCGATCCAGACGGCGCGCGGAAGATGGAAATTTTGCGTGATCAGCGTGACCTGATTCGTCCCGTAGCGCGCTAAATTGACGCAACTTTCGAATGAACGGAAGCCATCGGGATCAATCAGGATTCGCTCGTTCGGGACGCCCAATTCGAGCGCATAGAGTCTCATTGC
Organism: Flexilinea sp.; assembly: GCA_034430135.1. Classification (GTDB taxonomy): domain Bacteria; phylum Chloroflexota; class Anaerolineae; order Anaerolineales; family Anaerolineaceae; genus Flexilinea. Next base: position 6,770 of record DAOUFB010000085.1, read on the forward strand.
TTCGGTTTCATTCGCATAGATATTAGGATTCCCGCCGCTAAGGAGGAGCGTTTGAACGTTCCCACGGCGGAGGAGATCAACCGCGGTTTCGATTCTTTCGCGGAGAACGCGGGTCGGACGTCCGTCTTTTTCCAGCCCAGCTCCAAGAATGACAGCGATACGGTTCGGCGGAACGAAGCGAGTCGTGAAGCGGGCGCGGATCGTCATCAGGAAAAGTAAAATTCGCGGTAAGATTAACACCAGCAAAAAAATCAAAATTAGGTTCAAAGCGATACGCCTCCTAACGTTGATGAATCAAGATAAGCGAGGTTCAACATGGAACAAGGTTTTCAAGTTCTCCCCCCATCCTCTATTATACAGGCTGAACTTCCGGACGGGCGGCTTATCAGCGGTCCAAAAGGTGCGGATGTCGGCTCATTTCTTGCGCAGATTCGCGGCGAATATCGGTACCCGCTCGTCGCGGCGATCGTGAATCACGAGCTAAGAGAATTAACCTATAAACTTGACTCGAACGCTCGGGTTGAAGGTGTCACGACCGAAATTTCCGACGGAAAAAATATTTATCGGCGTTCCCTCGTTTTTCTCCTGGCGGCGACGTTTGAACGGTTATATCCGGGCGCGGATTTGATGGTTGATCATTCGATCCAATCCGGAGGTTTATTCTGCCACATTCGGGGAATGGCTATTGAAGATCCAATTGCTTATTACGCGAATTTGGAGCGGGAGATGCGCGCGACGGTTGCCGCGGATCGTCCGATTGAACGCGGGCTTTATGCGGTGGACTTCGCGAAGAAGCTGTTCGAAAGCCGCGGTCAGAAAGAAAAGTACCAGCTCCTGAACTATCGAAAAAAAGAATTCCTTGCGATGTATCGTTTGGATGATTATATTGATTATCACTACGGCTACATGGTTCCGTCGACGGGATACCTTCCCTACTTCGAAATTCAGCCGTCTGTTGAGCCGAGCCAGTTTTACCTGCGCTTTCCGAAAGATGGAAAATCGATCGAAATCAGCCCGTTGAAAGAGGATGCGATGATGCTTTCACAATTCCGAATTTATGGGGATTGGTTGGCGAGGTTGGGGATTGATTCAATTTCATCCCTGAATTTCGCGATTGAGAAAGATCGGATCCGCGAGGTTATCCTCGTCAGTGAGTCGTTCCATAGTCAGCAGTTTTCGAATTTAGCGGAACGGATCGCGTCCATGAATCCGCGTCCGCGCGTGATCCTGATTGCGGGTCCGTCCTCTTCGGGAAAGACGACTTTTTCGAAGCGGCTGACGATCGAGTTGCTGGTGCATGGCATTTCGCCGGTCCCGATTGAAATGGATAATTTTTTCGTCGATCGTGTCAAGAGCCCGCGGGATGAAAAAGGGGATTATGATTTCGAGGCGCTCGAAAACCTGAATTTATCGCTGATGGATGATTGCGTTGCCCGGCTTATCGCGGGCGAGGAAGTTCTATTGCCGCGTTATGACTTCCTTGACGGAAAAAGCAAGCCGGGAAAAAAGGTTCGCATTGAAGAGGATCAGATTATCATTCTCGAGGGAATCCATGGAATGAATCCGAAACTTCTCCCGGGGATTCAAAAGTTCCGGATTTATATTTCGCCGTTGACGCAGCTCAACGTTGACCGTTATAACCGCGTTTCGACGGTCGATACCCGACTGATTCGGCGCGTTGTCCGTGATTATCGCGAGCGCGGTTATTCGGCGGAAGATACGATTTTGCGCTGGGGGTCGGTTCGCGCTGGTGAAGATAAGCATATTTTCCCTTATCAGGGAAACGCTGACGCTTACGTCAATTCATCGCTCGTTTACGAATTATCCGCGCTGAAACCGTTAGCCGAGACCGCGCTTCGTCAGGTCACATTCGGGTCCATTGCGTACATTGAGGCAAAGCGGCTGCTCTCATTCCTGGAATGGGTCACGCCGATTCCGCATGATCTCATTCCGGCTAATTCGATTTTAGCCGAATTTATCGGCGGATCGTCGTTGAAAGGGTTTACCGTTTGGAAAGGGAATTCCGAATAAAAGCGGCGAATCTTTGAAAATGCGCATAGATGTTGCGCCGAGCTATCCCAGCGCAACATCCAAAATCATCATGACTGAAAATCCGAGGGCAAAACAAATTGTCCCAATGTTGGAATGTTTCCCCTCGGACATTTCCGGAATTAATTCTTCGACGACGACGTAAATCATCGCGCCTGCCGCGAAGCTGAGCGCGTAAGGAAGAATCGGCAGAATGACGCTCGACAGTAGAACTGTGATGAGCGCGCCGATGGGTTCAACGATTCCGGATAGAGACCCATAAACGAACGCTTTCGGTTTGTTCATGCCGTTTGCGCGCAATGGCATCGAAATAATCGCGCCCTCGGGAAAGTTCTGAATTGCGATTCCGAGCGAAAGCGCGAGCGCACTAAGGAGAGTTATGCCCGGACTGCCTGCGACAAGACCTGCGAATACGACGCCGACCGCCATTCCTTCCGGAATATTATGAAGCGTGACAGCGAGGACGAGGAGCGTGGTTTTTTGGAGGTTATTTTTGGGACCTTCGGGCTGATCCATGTTGGGATGAAGATGAGGAATCAGATTATCCAGAAAGAGGAGGAACAGTATCCCGAGCCAAAAACCAACCGCTGCGGGGACAAAGGCAAACGTCCCCATGGATTCAGAGAAATCTAAAGCTGGAATCAAAAGAGACCAGACGGACGCTGCGACCATGACTCCGCCGGCAAACCCCGCCAATCCACGGCGAACGAGGTCATTTAACTGACCACGCATTAAAAAGACACAACCTGCTCCGAGCGTCGTGCCTAAAAATGGAATCATGAGACCATTAAAAACATCCATGTTCATTTTTATGTTCCCCATCTTTCGCTTTGTTCAATGGCTCGCTTTTCAATGATTCTTTTTTACTCCGTTTATCTCAGGAAAACGGCAATCTGCGCCGGAAAAATGACCATCGAGCGAAAAACAGGTGAAAAAGCGAATTCAATCCGGTATTCTTTAATTACGAAAAAGAAAAGAAAGGGAGGTTTGAATGAAAGTAGAAATCGAGCTTGACCCGGCATATCTTGAACCTACGTTCGTTATCCGGGCGGCGGAGTTAACTCCGGAGCTCAGTGAATTAATTCGGTCGCTCCAGTCGACCCCGTCGACCAGCTTCCTCATCGGCTACCTTGAAGAGCGGATCTACCTGATCCAACCTGGCGAAATAATTCGCATTTACACGGATCAGAAAAAAGTTCTTGTTGAAACGGAACGAGATACCTATTTGGTAAAACTTCGGCTTTACGAGATCGAGGAGAAATATCCGATCCCATACCTTGTCCGAATTTCGAACTCGGAAATTGTCAACATGAACAAGGTTGAAAGGCTCGATTTAAGCCTTAGCGGAACGATATGCATGATTTTCCGAAACGGAGAACGGACGTTCGTATCCCGCCGTTATATCGCGGATATGAAGAAATATTTAAATTTATAGGAGAAAAACGAATGAAAAACAAAATCTGGAATTGCGTTGCGAATGGAATCCTGATTTCTCATACCATCGCTTTCATCATTTACTGGTTCGAAAGCGCAGTGCGGGGTGTAAACGGCGATTTTTATCCGATGGTTCCGGGAATGGTCGAACGGTTTGGAAATGGGCTAACCGCGATCCTGGTTCAAAATATTCTGCTCACCGTTTTTGGCGTGATTATCGGCGTGGCGGGGCTCCTCTACGAATATGAAGCTTGGAGCCTGATGAAGAGGACAATCGTCCATTTTGTGCTGCTGATCGGAATGTTCCTTTCGGTTGGGCTGACGCTGCTTTGGATTCCCGCGGATCTCGTTTCCGTCCTGCAGATTTTGCTCCCGTTCCTTATTATCTATGTCGTTGTCTGGTTCGTTATGTACGGAAAGATCTTACGTGAGATCCGGAAGATGAATCAAAAAATCGAAAAATAACCTGACTTGAAAGAATTTTACGATGAATCTCCCTGCGTGAGACGTTGCCCGCGCAGGGAGATTTTTGATTTTTGATACGGTTTAGAATCAGCGGAATTAGCGGACCAGGTTCTCCATCATATCCTCAGTTCTCCCTAAGCGTCCGCGACTGAATTACTTCATTTCCGAGAATTAACGGATCAGGTTCTCCATGGTATCTTCGGTTACCATAGCTTCAAGGATGCGCGTCGTCAACGCTTTCGGGCGTTCGATAGGTTTATTAATGGCTCGCGCCCAAACGATATGCGCCGTGAAGCCAAGCAGGCGGCTTAACCCGAAGAGAACCGTGTAGAAGCTTGAATGGGTCAATCCGAACGCGTTGAAAAGGACGCCGGTCAATCCATCCACGTTCGGCCAGGGGTTCTTAACCTTGCCGGTGGCTTTGAGGAATTCCGGCGCGACCTTGAAAATCGCGTTAACGGTCTGGTAGTACGGGTCATCCGGAATCGTTGTTTTTGCGAATTTATATTCGATGGCGAAGCGCGGATCGATACTTCGCAACACGGCGTGACCGTACCCTGGAATTACCTGTCCTGATTCGATTGTTTTCCTGAGATACTCGGTCACTTCATCCTGATTCGGAACGTGCCCAAATTCGTTATAAACGCCCTGAATGTATTTAAAACATTCCTGATTCGCAAGCCCATGAAGCGGTCCGGCGAGCCCATTCAATCCAGCAGAACAAGCGAGATAGATATCGGAAAGCGCCGAACCGACCAGGTGCGCCGTATGTGCGGAGACGTTCGCGTTTTCGTGATCCGCCATGAGAACGAGACTCATACGAAGCATGTCATAGACTTGTGGATCGTCAAGTCCGATCATATGGGCGAAGTTTGCGCCATAATCCAAATTTGGATCGGGCGAGATATGGTTATGCTGGCGATATTTTTTATTGTAAATATACGCACAAATTTCCGGAGCCCGTGCGATCAGATCCATGCTGTCATCGAGCATCGGAATCCAATAGTCCTTCTTATCCAAGCCTTCGCTATAGCGCTGCCTGAATTTTGAGTGGCTCGACATCGAAACAACTCCGGCAGAGAACATCGCCATCGCGGATGCGTCGTCCGGAAAGGCGTCGATGACGTTGAAAACGACCTGAGGAACTTCCGCGCGCGAACGCCACTCGTCTTCAATTTCGAGGGCTTTCGCTTCCGTCGGGAGTTCTCCCGTCATCAACAGGTAATATAAACCGCCGGCATAAGGAAACCTTGCGCCTTCCGGGTTCGAGATGAGATTAATGCATTCCTCGATGGTGTAGCCCTGATAACGGACGCCCTTTTCCGGATCGACGTAGGAAATATCGCTGACTTGAATCGGAACGCCGCGAATCCCCGAATAAATTTGGTCGACGGTGACGGTTGAAATGACGAAATCACCATGTTCACGCTTAAGACGATTGACGCGTTCGCGCCAAACCTGGATTTTTTCCTGGATTTTACTTTCAAGCGGCATGTCTTGTCCACCTCCCGGTTTTATAGCTGAAACGCGTCAACCTATCGTTTATCTAAAGAATAAAATTTTACTACGTCTATTTTATATTACAAGTTTCGTTTGCCTCAGGCTTTACCCAATGATGAATTTCAGCACACTGCAGAGGCAAATTCCAGCGACCCCAAGCAACGCGGCAGCTACCGCGACCCAGATCCAAACCAAATTCTCCGTTCCTTTCGGTTTCCCCCCGGATAAAAAGGATTGGTTTTCGTTCGCCGCGGTGTTCGCGGGGATTGAATACGAAATGCGATCTGTGTTCGGAACGTATTTGGGAATGGAGGAAGTATGCGGCGCGGGGTCTTCAACCGGCGTTTCGGTCACGACGTCTTCGCAGGTTCCTTTTTCAGGTTCAATACCTTTTTCATCATCTTCCGCGACGGTCGTTTCATCCTTGGTCTCGATGATTTCCAAGGTTCCCGGTCCGAAATTTTCAGGTTGGAAAGGTTGACCGCTTGGGTAAACGTCCGTAACATTGAACCGTTCAGGATCGATAGAACCGTCCCACGGTCCGTGTTTTTCCTGTTTCATCGTGGTGATGATCCCCGCGATTTTGGCGGCTTCTTCCGCGCTGTGGGTCAGTCGAGCGCCGACGTAACTCGTGATGCACGTGTCGCCGCGTCCGGTCCGTCCATCGAGGCTTCGGGGCGCGAAAGGACCATGATAAAATTCGCCATCCGCATAAACAAGGACGCCATCAGAACGCGTCAGGATGATTTCTTTCGGTCCGTAGCCGGCGAGAATCTTAGCTGCTTCATGGAGATCTGTCAGCCCGGTAATATGCTCCGCTTCTGCGGCGTCAACTTTCAGGTAGGTTACGTGTTTTAGACCTTCGACCATATCTGGCCATGGGCGGAAGTTAAGGTCGTCGCCTTCAGGAACGCGGACAAAGCCCTGAACATCGAGGGCGATCGGCGCGCGCTTCGACAGCTCAATCAGCGTTGGAAGCGTAATTTCACCGGCAATAATCGGCGTGATCATGATGACTTTCGCAGAAAGATCGGTCGGAATCGTGTCGAGCGGAATTTCGCCCGCGAATCCGTTGAGCTTGCAGATGCGTCGTTCCATGTTGGATGACTTATAAATATTGACACAGCCGGACGATTGATCCGCGGGTTCCACAGCGATGTCGATCCCAAGGGCGGTCAGTTCATCGAGATAGTGAAAATCATCGGACGAACCGCGGGTAAAAACTCCCACGTTAAGCCCTAACCGGCGCAGGACGACCGCACCGTAATAAACAGCTCCGCCCGGACTTTCGATCGAATTATCGTCAACGGTCAAAATATCTTTGGCAAAATGTCCAAACATCAGCACATCATAAAAATTTTTCATGCTTCCTCAATTCTGTTTCTGCTTTATTTTCCTTCAAACTGCGCGAACACGGAAGAAAGCGCAATTTTTCTACGGTGCAGGAGCCTCCCCAGGGGCTTCTGAAGATGAAGTGGGCTCTGCTGTCGGGAATTCCGGAACAGGCGTAGCCGTGTCCGGCGGAACAAACGGGACTGCTGTGTCTGTTGGCGGCGGAAGTGTAGGAACTAATGTCGCGGTAAATGCGATCGTAGCGGTGGGCGCCGGCTGCGTTGCTGTAGCGGCTGGTTTAGCTGTCGCGGTTGGGTTGATGACGCCGCGAATGTAGCATGGATTGCGGTAGGGCTGCGTGACAAGGCAGAACGTATCGCATCCATCGCCTTGCTGGATCGACCGTTGTTGGTCGGAACACATATATTCGAAGTGGCTCATTTGCGTGCCGGTTCGAGTGGGCGCGACCGTTGGCGTCAGTGTATTTGCCTGCGGAATGTTGCCCTGGTCACTGACGATGACGGTGAACGTCAAGGGTAAAATAACGGCGTTCCATGGGTCGATAAAGTTAAAGTTTTGCGTGTAGGCGCCCTTATCCTTCGGCGCGACCATCGTGAAAGTGATCGTGCCGCTCATTCCATTCCCAATATTTCCGCTCATTGGGGCAGAGTCAGTCGTGGACATTTTCGTGCCGCCGGTATGAATTGCTTTATACTGATTCGTCCAAATTGACGTACCGGTGTTTTTCAGCGTGAATGTCAGCGTGAACGTCTGGTTATAGCGTGCGGTCTGGTTATTGTTCGGAACGGTTGAAATAAGTTCCGCTTTATTGCCGACGGCTCCAGCAGTCACAGCTGGAGCGACGGCTGCGATCGTTGGAACGGAAGCCACGGTCGGAGCGCCGTAACGGAGCTGGGTCGGAAGGACGCGAACCGTTGGCGTCATCTGAGCCATGGTAGGAACTTCCGTCGGAATATCGGTCGGCGGCGCTAAAAGCGCGGTTGAGGTTAGGTTCGCTGCGGCAGTATCCATGACGAAAGTCGCCTGCTCTTGGACGACGGGCGGCGTATGCGTACAAGCGGAAAGCGCGACCGCGAAAATGATGAAGAGCACCGAGATTTTCATCATCTTATGATTTTTGAAAAATGATTTCATTGAAACAATACCTCTTTTAATGATTTTGACGGGTTACGGCATGATCTGATTACCGTACGAATAACAAGGTTTCCCCTTGCTTAGCATGACTGCGGCATTCGTTCGGCAAAATTCTTCGCAGCCGGCTTGCTGAATGTTGGAACGTCCAGCGTCGGAACACATCCATTCTAACGTGTTCGGTGTTTGGGTTGCGGGTGCATTTGGCTCGCTGGTAATAAACGTTGTGTCACCGACGATCGCGTTATAGTAGATATAGAAGAACGCGACACCGTCCGGACGGGTGAGTTTCCATTCGGATTGATGCGTGCCAAGCTGATCCGGCGCAGTCGCAGGAAGGTTCAATGTAAGGATACCTCCCGGCGGTGTCACCGTGTCAATTTGAACGGAGCTGGAGTTCGCGAGCTGGACCCCTTTACTATAAGAAAAGCCATATTTCCCGGACCATGTGGTTGATCCAATATTTTTGAGCGAAATTGTCCATGTAAATTTCTGACCCGGAAGGAACTGATTCGGGAACGGAGAAATCGAAGCGACTTCGGCTTTATAGGGGTTTTCCGCCATGACGGTTGTCGGTGTAGTTTGCTCCGAGAGCGGGACGTCAATTTGAACCGGCATTGTCGGTAAAACCATAGGTTCCTGTGTCGGCACTGGCGTATCGGTCGGCAGCGGGGTATCGGTTGGCGGCGGCGTGGGCGACCAGGCGAGCGCTGTCGAGGTTAATTCCGCTGCGATAGTTATAGCGGCTTGTGTGTAAATGGACTCATTGTTAGGGGAATGGATGCAGCCGGTCAAAACAGAACAGACAGCTGATATCAGGATAAACGTCCGTATTCCGATTCGGAGATTCGGTTTTCGTTGATTCATGACTCCCTCCTTTTTTTAATCCTTACCGCCTATTATAGTCGAAGTTGGTACAGTCTGCACATGAAACACTGCGGGAATCGGTTGCGCTTGCCGATTCCCACAGTGTTTCACGTATTTTTCTTTTAGGTTTCTTCTTTTAGGTTTATAGACTTTCTTTTAGAATCGCGACGATTTCTTCCCGGTTTAGAATTTTATAGCCGCCGTCGAGGATAAAGGTTGCGTCAGCGATGCCTTCGATCATTTCGCTGGTAACGCCTAATTCCGAAATGTTCATCGCGAGTCCTAATTCACGCATCCAGCTTTCCAGCGCAAGAAGTCCCGCTTCCGCCAACTCAGATTCACTCTTTCCATTCGGCTGTATTCCCCAAACGGCTTGTGCGAACCGTGCGAATTTCGCCGTTCCATTCGGGAGAATTCGGCGAAAATAGGGGAGGGTCACCGCGGCGAGGGTCATTCCATGGGTCGCGTCCGTGTACGCGCCAACCGCTTGCCCAAGCATATGCACCATCCAGTCACCGGATTTTCCTTGAGAAATGAGCGTGTTCAATGCCCAGGTTGCGGTCCACATGATATTTGAGCGGGCTTCGTAATCCTCAAGATTTTTCAGCGTCTGACGGGAACTGACGATCACGGAACGCATCAAACCTTCGGCAATATAATCCGAGGTCGAATCATCCGTTCCGGAAAAATACTGTTCGCAGATATGACTGAAAATGTCGTAAATTCCCGCAACGACCTGATATTTTGGCAAGGTGTACGTGTAAACTGGGTTTAGAATCGAGAATTTCGGAAAAACGTCCGTATTGAAGACGCGTCCGATTTTGAGTTTTGCGGCTTCGTTGGTAATGACCGAACCGCCATTCATTTCGGAACCAGTTCCTGCCATTGTCAGGACCACACCGACCGGGATGATCGGGTTATCGACAGCTTCCCGTCGAATGTAATATTTTTCCCATGGGTCATCGGGGCAGAAAGCGGAAACAGAGACCCCCTTTGAATAGTCCACAACAGACCCGCCGCCGACAGCGAGAATTAAGTCCGCCTTATTCTCTCGCGCGAGATTTGCACCTTCGTAGAGCTTGCTGACCGTCGGGTTGGGCATGACGCCTGCGTCTTCGACAACTGTCTTCCCTGTGTCTTTCAGAATTTCAATGACTTTGTCATAAATGCCATTCTTTTTAATGGAACCGCCGCCATAGACTAATAAAACGGTCTTTCCATATTTCGGAAGCTCGGTTTTTAATCCGTCAATTGCGTTTTCTCCGAAATAAAGCGTGGTTGGGTTTGAATAAATGAAGTTTCCTAACATGGTTTTTCTCCTTTTGAGCCAGTTGATAGAACGCGTTGCTCGAGCTCGAGCAAACTGCGTTTAATATTCAGTCCGCCGCCATAACCGACGAGCGATCCATCCGCGCCAATGACGCGATGGCACGGGATAAGAATTGAGATTGGGTTGCGGTGATTCGCGAGTCCAACAGCGCGGCAAGCTTTCGGGTTCCCGACGGCTGAGGCGATTTCGGCGTAAGAACGTGTCTCTCCGTAGGGAATTTCGCAGAGCGCTTTCCAGACACGGCGTTGGAATTCGGTTCCGTGAGGATCGAGCGGAAGGGCGAAATTTTGTCGTAAACCGTCGAAGTATTCGCGTAGTTGTTTCATTGCAGCTTGAGCGATCACGTCGCTTGGGGATGGATCCAATATCGGGGCATCCGGCGAACGGTCGAGCGCGAGGATCACGAATGAGGTATAAGTCAAGCGATAGTTTCCCAACGGGGTTGAGAAGACACAAACCATTTCATTCATTGTTTAGGACGCCTCATGATTGATTATTTCCAGGGAAGCTAAAATCTCGCCTGGAAATCTCGGACTAGCGATCTCCCAAAGATAAAGCGAGGCAATCGTCCCTTTCGGCGCATAGCGCTCAGCGCATTTTTCGAAAAAGGCTCGGTCAATCGTTTTAATCCCATAAAGCCGCTCCAAACCGCGGCGAATGCCGAGGTCGCCAAAGCTCAGGACGTTGGGTCGCAGCAGTGAGAAAATCAGGACCATTTCCGCCGTCCAAACGCCGATGCCCTTGATCTCGGTGAGTTGACGGATGATTTCCTGGTCGGGAAGGATATTGAAACTGTCTAACGCGATAGAACCGTCCTGAACCGCGGACGTAAATCGGAGAATCGTTTCCGCCTTCCGTCCTGAGATGCCGACGCTTCGCAGTTTCTCGATCGTTGTTTCGCTGAGGTTCTCGAGCGTCATATCACCGAAACGCTGCTCAAACCGGCGCAGAATTCCGTCTTGCGCCTTTCCGGAGATTTGCTGTCCAATGATCGTAGAAATTACAGCTGTGAATGGATCTGGCTCAATGAGCCGTTGAATCGGCGGAAGTGCGGCGATAACGGCGCGGAGATTCGGACAGCGCCCGCTTAGGTACACTAAATCTTCATCTTTAATGGGTAAATATCTGGAATGGTTGTCCATGTCCGCGCCTGCTTTTCCTTTTCTCGGGATAATTATACCGAAAGCGGTCTGGCTGCGAAAAAGAAAAACTGCTGTTTGTTGCGTAAACAGCAGTTTTTCGATTCGTGTGAAGTGTTCGTTTAATACGGAAGCTGCGGATCGGTTGGTACGTAATTGCGCCAATCGTTCGAAGTCTTCACATTCAGCGTTTCACGATGCGCATCGAGCCACTTCGTATAAGCAGCATTCAGCGCCTGAACCGATTCGTTCGATGTAATCGGGTGCATTTCATGCGCGATGATCTGGATGATATGCCATCCGAAATCGGTCTGAACGGGCGCGGCGCTGTATGTACCGACTTCCTGTGCATAAGCGGCTTCTTCAAATGGTGCAACCATGCGTCCTTTTCCAAACCAACCCAGATCCCCGCCGTTGTCCTTGTTGCTTGAATCGGTTGAGACCTCGGCTGCGACCGTGTTCCAATCTTCCCCGTTGTTCAGCCGTTCAATCACGGCGTTCGCTTC
>DAOUFB010000086.1:0-1634 GCA_034430135.1 Flexilinea sp.
GAGGCGATAAGCGAGCGGGAGTCATGGACATCTCGATACGATAAAAATACTCACGTCTCTTTCCCACCGCAAAAAGCATTTCAAAACACCCTCTCCTGTCCCCCCTGCCTACCATAAACTGTTGCATTTACTTCTTCAACTCACATTTTGTTTTATTTTGTTACTTTTTATTGTTTTTCTTGACTATGGAAATTTGAAACGCAGACGATTTTTGTGAACGAATAGCGCAGTGCCCGTTCTCGTTGTAAAATGAGTAAAAAGAATCGGAGCTGTATCATGACGAATCAGGCAATTACCATACCAACGAACAAAGGCGGACGTCCGCTCCGGATTCTTCTTTTCGGATCACAGGTTACGACCGGCGGGGCACAGCGCGTCCTTCTCGATCAGGCGTCTTACTTCACAGCGCAGGGATGCTTCGTTCGGGTCGTTTTCTACTATGATAAGGACGGAGCTGTTGAGAGCTGGCGCGCGTCGTTTCCATTCGAAATCGATGTTCTATCCTCGTTTCATGCTGGGAAGCCGGTTCAAAATGCGATGGCGCTGCCGAAAGCGTTGATTCGCTTCCGCGCGATGATCCGTGATTTTCGTCCGGACATCCTCGAAACTTTTACGCATGACGCAAATTTGGTTGGGATTCTCAGCTCGGCGGGACTTGGCGTTCCTGTTCGTATCGCGACGCATCATGGACAGTTCGCACGCTTAAAACCGGCGGTGAAATGGCTTCATCGCCTCGCCGTCAACAGTCCGCTGACGTCCGCTCTTGTCGCTGTTTCTGACCGTGCCCGCAACCAGGCGCTCACAGAAGGCATCCGCGCAGATAAGATTTTCGTTATTGGAAACGGGGTCAAACCGGTTGAACGGGACGAAACGGTCCGAGCTGCGGCGCGGTCAGCGTTGGGGGTTGACGCAGCTGAGAAACTGATTCTCACCGTGGGACGGCTCGTACCAGAGAAAGCTCAGGAAAACCTGATCGCGGCGGTTCGGCGTCTATCTGAGGCGGTGCCCGGTGTTCGCCTCGCGATCGCGGGAGAGGGACCGCAGCGCGATTTTTTATCCGCGCAAATTACGGCGCATGGCAGCGCGGCGCGCTGTGAATTGTTGGGGAACCGTTCCGACGTCGGTTCCCTGCTGAATGCGGCGGACGTTTTCGTTCTATGCTCCCGGACGGAAGGAATGCCGTTGGCGTTGATGGAAGCCATGTCGCTGGGGTTGCCCGTGATTGGGACAGATTTAGAAGGAATTCGGACGCTGCTTGATCCGGACGCGGGCGTTATCGTTCCGTTTGGGGACGTAGAAGCGCTGACGGATGCGATCGGATCTGTTTTGGCGGATGCGAAAGGCGCCCGCGCAATGGGCGGTCGGGCTGCGGCGCGGATCGCTGCTGAATATTCGCTGGCGGTTTCCTGCGGGCGGTACACGGAGCTGTTCCGGAAGTTTCTCGGATGAGAAACGGCGGTTCTAAAACCTGCTTTAGAAAAAATCATGACAAAAAACTTTAAAAATTGATCTTAAATCCTGATAATGGGACTTTGGGCGTTTTCCAGCGTTCGAGTCCCAGGCTTATTGGGAAAAGTTCAAAGCATTCAGTGGAAGGGGAAGATTTGATGATGAAATGGACACGATGGATATAC
>DAOUFB010000087.1:0-31980 GCA_034430135.1 Flexilinea sp.
ACACTTGATCCTGCATGAGCGCGATGAGCGGAGAAACGACTATCGTAAGCCCTGCGAAGATGAGAGCGGGAATTTGGCAGCACAGCGATTTACCGCCGCCGGTGGGCATAACGGCAAGCGTATCTTTTCCGGCAAGCACTGGAAACTGTGAAAGTGCGTTCAAGACGGTATAACCGCCCGCGCTGCCGCCAATGATCGCGATACGCGACCGATCCGCGAGTCCCAGTTTCCCGATCGTATTCGCGCCGCCGATTGCGTCTTCAACATCGACCAGCCCCCAGAAACCGTTCAGCGCATCCCGATAAGCGTTTCCATAGCCCGTCGAACCGCGATAATTCACGTCCAAATAGCCATAACCGCGCGTCGTGAAATACGTCCGCTCCATGCTGAAGCGCAGGTCGCGGATCCAGGTTGGTCCGCCATGAATCATGACGAACGCCGGCGGCTTCCCATCCCAGGTAAAATCCGGATTCTTCGGCGCGTAGTAAACGCCATGAACCATCGAACCGTCCGGTGCTTCCCATGACAATTCACGCGGCTTAGAAATCCAATCCTCCGATAACTCATCCGTGCTTAGCCGATGGACGATGGAAGTCACGCCCGTTTCCGCGCCGAGGCGCAGAACAACCGCGTCCTCATACGGTGAAACCGCGATCGCGGCAATCGTTCCCGTTTTCGCATCGAGCGCAATCTGATCGAAACCGGTATAGCGCGCGTGAAAATTGACTTTCTCAATCGAGCCGTCGCTCAGACGGACAATCTCAAGCGTTTGACGGACACCGCGGGTCCGACGGAAAAGAAGCCGCTCGCCGTCCGCGAACCATTCGGTCGACTTAATCCCCATGACGAACGCAGCCGGAGAAAATTCGCAATTTTCACCTTGAACAAGAACATGAGACGCGCCGGATTCCAAATCAAAGAGCGCGATATCCTGAAATCCGCCGTTTGAGACAATATACGAGAGGCGTTTCCCGTCGGGAGAAAATTGCGGTTGATCCGCGGGAAAATCTGACCCGCCCGCGACTTTCCGTTTTTCCCGGAGCGACGCCGTTTCGGCGTCAAATTCAGCGAGGAACACCGTCGACCCGGTCCAAGGCATATGCGGATGGTTCCATTCGACCCATGCGACGCGCTTCCCATCCGGGCTCCAGTTCGGCTGCATGTAAAAGTCGGCGCCTTTCGCTAATTTTCGCGTTTCACCGTCCGTGACTGAAACGACCGCGAGCCAATCCTCGCACCCGTTGCTTTCGAGATAGAGCACGAAACGGCCGTCCGGCGAGAGTTTCGGCGAGGAGACGCAATGAGCCGTCGCGACGAGCGGGTATGCGGGCTTCTTATCATATCCGCGCAGGAATAAACCCCTGCCGGGGACAGCGAAAACAATCCGGTCGTCGGACACATCAAAATCGCCCCCGCCATAGCCAACCGTTCCGCCAACCGGAAGGTCGCCATTTAGACACCGCTTACCCTCAATTGGATCATAAAGCCAGAGATTGCGTCCGTCTTTGGATTCGGTCAGCAGGATCGAACCGCCGCGCCCAAACGCTAACGTTCCGAGTCGTCCGCCCGCATTGACATAGCGTGCGTCGCTAATGGGCGACTTCCACATACCAAAAGGAAAAAAATTCATTTACCGATTGTCCATTTCTCCCAGCGATCCTGCCCGATCCAAAATCTTCCCATGCCCGCCCATGAGCAGGATGACGCCGGACCCATTTTCTTAAAATGATACTTGATATAGCATGGAAAAGCGAAAAATCATGAATCGTTTTTCCGTCCTGCGGCTCATCCATAAATGTTCTTCCGCGTGAACGCGCTCCTGAAACCGGAGTCCGATATAATAACTCCCATGAAAACAGAGAGCGAACGCATTCCCATTACCGTTATCGTCGGTCCGACCGCCGTCGGAAAGACCGCCTACGCGATCCAGCTCGCGAAGCAGATCGGCGGCGAAATCGTATCCGCCGATTCACGCTACTTTTTTCGCGGGATGACGATTGGGACGGCAAAACCGACGCCCGAAGAGATGGACGGCGTTCGTCATCATCTCATCGACGTATCTGATCCGGACGACGTCTGGTCGCTCGCACGGTTTCAATCCGCCGCGGACAGCGCAATCCGCGACATTCACGCCCGCGGGAAACGCGTCATCGTCGCCGGCGGGACGGGTCAGTATATCCGCGCACTGCTCCAGGGTTGGGCGCCGCCGGAACTCGAAGCGAGACCCGAGCTGCGCCGAGTCCTCGAAACGATCGGGCGCGAAACAGGCGCAAAAGCGTTCCATGAAAAGTTAGCGCGGATCGACCCTGACGCCGCCGCGCATATCGAATATCAAAACCTGCGCCGAACGGTTCGCGCTTTTGAAGTTATCTTCTCAACCGGGCGAAAATTCTCGGACCAGCGGCGTATCACGGACCCGCCTTACGACGCGACGGTCATTGGACTGATACGCAACCGTGCCGAACTCTACGCGCGGATTGATCAGCGGATCGACGCCATGATTGAAAACGGGTTCATCGAAGAAGTCGAAATACTCCTGAAAAAAGGCTATGAACCGACGCTGCCGGCAATGTCTGCAATTGGCTACCCGCAGATCGCCGCCGTTCTCCGCGGAGAAATGACGCTCGACGACGCACGCGCGCTGATACGAAAGGGAACGCGCGCCTACGTCCGCCGTCAGGCGAACTGGTTCAAGCCGGACGACCCGATGATCCGCTGGATTGACCTATCGAAAAAAGAAACGAGCTAAAAAAAAGCAATGGACCTCTTGGAGAACCTCAAAAAAAACCAGCCGATCCGCGCTCTGGTAAAACCGGTTTATGACGCGACCTTTCGTAAAGTTATCAATTCATACCTCTATTGGATTTTTCGAAATGAGAAGAACCGCCGAAAACCGGAAAATCCTGTCAAGATGGCGGCTTTCTTCGTCGAAAAGAACGGTTTTCTTCTCTTCGACGGCGGGCGGAACGTCGAACCGTCGCTTTCGAAGCTCCTTGGAACCTGTCCGGAGGTTGAGTGGTTCATTTTCATCGAAACGGACGCAGTTCTAAGCGGTCGCACCGAAACAGCTCTCCAGCAGGCGATCGCTCGTCAGCCAGCATGTGACCTCCTGTACATGGACGTCGATCGCCTGACGGAGTCAGTACACCGAACCGATCCATGGTTCAAGCCGGATTTTAACTTTTTCGCCTTTCGAACGGAAAACCTCCTGCGTCCGTTCTGCGCCGTTCGCCGCGGACTTCTCGAACGCATCGCGGGCAAAACGACCCCCGCGGGGAAGTTTAATTGGGCAGAAATCACTTTCCGCCTCGCGGAAAGCGCGTCGCAAATCGTGCATATTCCCGAAATTGGGGCTCACTATGCGCCCGGTTGGCGCGCGGACGATCCGGAGCGGCTCGCGCTCGAAAATGACGCGATCCGTGCCCACCTGCGCCGCAAGCAAATTGACGCAGACGTTCTCCCACTCAGATCCGCGCCATTCCGACGTATCCGTTACCGAAGCAGCAGGACGCCGCTCGTATCGATCCTGATTCCGAATAAAGACCAGCGCGAAATGCTGTCGCGGGCACTGACGTCGATTCGGACGAAAACGACTTACCCAAACTACGAAATCCTCGTCATCGAAAATAACTCGGTCACGCCCGAAATCGAAGCGTATTACCGCGAACTCGAAGCCGACGAGTCATTTCCGGGGCGCATCCTGCGGTACGCGGACCGCTTCAACTACTCAAAAATCAACAACTTTGGCGCAGAGAGAGCAAACGGCGAAATATTCGTTTTCCTGAATAACGATACCGAGATTTTAAGCCCGGGTTGGCTCGATGAACTTGTCTCTCTTGCCGAACGCGATGAAGTCGGCGCTGTCGGCGCGAAACTTCTCTTTCCGAACCGCAGTATTCAACATGCCGGCTGCAGCTATGGCTCGTTTAAGGAACGCTGGATGTTCCATGTTTTCGAAGGCAGCTCCGAATCAGCAACCGTGTACCGGAATGGGACGCGAAAGCTGACGCCCGTTTTGGCGGTGACGGGCGCCTGTCTCGTCATGAAACGCAGCTTGTTCGAAGAAATCGGCGGATTTCCGACAGACCTGCCAGTCGTGTATAACGATATTGAGCTTTGCTGGATGGCTTATGAGCGTGGGAAAACGAACCTCTTTACCCCGTATGCGCGCCTGATTCATTATGAATCAGCGACGCGCGGCGCGGACATGAGCGCTGAACAGATCGCTTCCGTTAGAGCGAATTTCCGAACCCTGACCAGCCGTCACGAAGGAATCGCCGCGAATCCGGATCCGTTTTATTCGGTGAACCTGAGGTTTGATCAGTATTTCATGGAGAAAATTCAATAAAGAAACGCCGCTGGAACCGCGCCGTCTCCGAAGAGGCTTTCGCGCGGTTCCAGCGGGAATCGAGTAGAACTAATTAAGATCGAATTAGGGCACCAGGACGACGTTAACCGTAGGTACGTTCGTC
The DNA here is from genome assembly GCA_034430135.1 of Flexilinea sp. Lineage (GTDB taxonomy): Bacteria > Chloroflexota > Anaerolineae > Anaerolineales > Anaerolineaceae > Flexilinea. The sequence goes on from DAOUFB010000087.1 coordinate 4,473, forward strand.
GTTGAAACCGGGAAATCCGTGTTCCAGAAGTAATTGAACGAATAAATTCCGCAAGGTCCTTGATCTTCAAAGCGGACGACGATCGGCGAGACGTCTTTCAATTCGCTCGGGATCGGGTAGGACACCGTCTGGGGAGAACCGTCGAGCGAATCATATTCGCCAACTTCAATACCGCTGAAAATCGTGCCGCCGCCCGGAGTCGTCACCGTCGTATAGGCGCAGTCCTGCCCCGTCGGCCAGCAAGGCGGAACGACCGGATCGGGATAGTTGTAAATGTAACCCGCCGGCGGCAAGGAGGTACCCGGAGACATCGTCCAATCGTAGTACGCCTGGGGAAGTTCATAGGTCGCATAGCCCGGGATCATCTGATGCGTAATAACGCCGCCCGTCAAAACGCCCATCTTGACCTTGAATTTCGAGTTCGCCGGGAAATCCTTGGTCGTGACCGTAATCGAGCTGTTGCGGAGAACGGCGTCATAGCCAAACGTCGGCGAAACACCATAGCTGCATTCGACCTTCACACCCGTTCCACCATTCGCGAACTGAGCGGAAATGCTGAATCCCGACGGATTATTCATCGACATGATCGTCATGTCGATCATCGCGGCATTCTTCAGGCTCGCCGGAATCGCGAGCGTCAAGCTGAACGCGCCGCCATTTCCGGAATTAAACTTCGCAACGTTCTCGGAAGTTCCCGCAGCGCCATCACGCATCGAGACAATGAAGTCCTGATTCGCCGGAAAATCCTTCGTCATAATGGTGACTTCCGAACCCGACGTGACGCTCATGATTGTATACGCCGGTAGGGCCGCCGTATCTTGTGCGTTGACCGCAGCCGTGCTGACGATCAAAACCGCAACCATCACTAATAAAACGAAAATTATATTTTTAGTTTGCTTCATATATGCCTCCGGCAGTTCTATTTCGAATTGCGGCATTCACGCCGCAAGCGTTTCCGGCTATGTCCGATTTAAGGACAACTTTAGCCTACGATAGGTAGGTGCAAGTTTTAAACCACTTAATAGATCAAATTATCAATTTACATCTCCGGCATACAACTCGCCGTCAACCCACTCCTCCGAATTAAACCGCGTTCGGATTTGCTTCGGATAAAGGTTAAGATCCGCGACTTTTTTCAAATCGATCCAATCCGTACCAACCTGAACCGAATCCGGATGGGTCACGCGCGCCGGATCGGGTTCGCTCGTCAACTCAGCTAAAAAATAATGTTCAAGCTGATGAACGTTTTCTTCATCATTGAATTCATGGTTCATACTGATATAATCGCGGATCCAGACGAGCCGCCCAACTTTGACGTCCGCGCCAACTTCTTCTAACACCTCCCGGCGCAGCGTCTCCGAAAGCGGTTCGCCGAATTTCTGTCCCCCGCCGGGGAACAAGTAACATTCTTCGTTCTCTCCCGGGAATAAGCAGCGTTGCAGCAGGAGTTTCCCGCCGCGGAGAATAATCGCTTTCGCACTGGAGCGGATTTTCGGCTTTTTGGCTTTCTTTTCTTTTTTCGCTTCTTTCATGTGGCTTTTGTCTTTGCTCATTGTCCCTCCCATTTGACCGCGCCGCGTCGAGATGGCGTTCCTTGGTTCCGATTAGCGCCGTTCCGCCTCATCGCGCACCCGCGCCGCGATCGCGTCTGCTCCGGATGAAAGCGTCAGCCCGTCCAACTGCGCCGCGGCATAAGCCGGTACGCCCTCTTCAGCGAGGATCGCGCTCGCGTACCGTTCCGCACGTTCGAGGTCATCCGCTATCAGCGCCGCAACAAAAAAGCTCCGGTATTCAACTGCGCTGACCGGTTCGAACCCCATTTCGTCAGCCTTCTCCGCTTCAGCCAGTACAGACTCCCAATCTCCGCGATCCGCCGCCAACTCCGCACGCTCATACAGCGCGCACCAGTTCTCATCCGGCTCACTGCCCAACCAGGCGGGCGTACCCATGGGACGCGAAACGGTCGGAAGTATTCGCTCCGACGGCTCAGCGCCGCGCGCTAACAGCGCTTTTCCTTCTTTGGAAAGCGACGGCATGAATCGGTCGCCGGGACGCAAAATCGTCAAACAACCGGACGGCGTTTTTACCGCGAAGATTGCGTCCGCCAGCATCCCTGTAAAAGCGTTATGCGTAAACGGACGCGCCGGATCATCGTTTAGCAACATCTCTCGGCGGTTACCGACTTCGAAAACTTTAATGACTTCGCGCGCGGGTTCGTCCGGGTCTTCATAAAGCCAGTTCACCAGCGCGTTCAAGGAATTATCCGTCAGCGAATCAACCATCATGCGATCAATCAGGAGCGTTGTTCCGGATTCGAGGTCCGGCGCACGGGTCTTCAACTCCCAAAGCGTCGAGCGGACAATCTCCCAGTCACGCCGAAAGCGGTTCTGAAGCTGAAATTGATATCCGAGAGCGAGAACAATTACCAGCGCCCAGACCAACGTTCGGTACCGCCGTCGGAAAACTTCGCTGATGAACGCGGCGGCGAATACGGACGCACCCCACATAAACGAAAGCGTCAGCCGATCCCAGAAAAGCGTCAGCGTCATTTCCAACCCCGCGCCCCAAACCGGCGCACCGCTGATCAGCCCCGCGATCAGTCCCAGCCCTAAAAGCGTCAAAACATCCTGCCGTTCCGAATGAGGGTCATGTCCACCCAATCCGCCCGTTTCCGGGTTCGGTTCGCGGTCAAGATACCGCAACAGACAAGTTAACCCCGCTCCGCCGCCGAGAATAAGCCCAAGAATCATCCAGCCCGTCCTTCCGCTCAACGGAATCGCGGTCAGGAGCCCGAATGCATCGATAAAAGCGGTCTTCAGGTCACCCGCAGCCCGAGCCATCAAACGCAGTCCCGTGCCGGGCAAGTCGCCGGACAGGTCCTGAATGAGAACGGGTTCCAGATAGGTAATCGAGGTCGCGAAAATTCGCCAATAGAAAAACAGCGTCAGAAGAATTAGGAAAGGAATTGAACTAATCAGCGTCCGTTTGACCCGTCCTGAACGAGGCGAAGCGTTCGGGAGCGAACGGTACACGAGCGGAAGCCGAACGAGCTCCAAGCCAATGAAATATTCGCAGGAAAAAACGCCGGCGAGCGACAGCGCTGCCGCCAGCGTCATGAACAGCCATGCGCCGACTCGGCTCCGCTCTGAATGGAGCGCATTTTGATGAAGCGCGATAGAGCCTAAGATGCAGCTGAGCGAGAAGAAATGCAGGATAAATTCAAGCGGAATTGCCTGCTGGCTGAACCCCGGATAAAGCAGGAAAATCAGTCCGGCGCTAAAAACAAGCGCGATCCGTTTCGGGAACGCCCGCCGAAGTGTCAGGAAGAAAAGAAGCGCAGAGATCCAGCGCAGCACCAACGCGGAGATCCGCCATGCGGGGACCGACTCGCGGAAAATCGGCGAAAGCGCTTCATAAAGGAGCACGCCATATTCGCGAATCCAACCCATGAACGGTCGGAATTCCGCCGCGCCGCCGCGATGATATGCCCAAAGGAAATTCGGATCATCCCCAAAAACTGCGCTGCTCGGGAGGAGAAGTCCATATGCGGCAAGCGCCGCAATAGCGGAGACAACCGCGAAAAGAACCACGCTGCACGTTGTTGAGATTGACGCAGATTTCGGACGCGGAGATGCCATGACCGGACGCTACCGATCCTTCTCAGGAACGAGGAGATCGACCGTTTCGCCGGAAATTTCGGCGCGAAATGAGCGGATGCCCGTATGCAAAATTTCACCATCCGCCTGACCAATCACGCCCGCGCCGGAAATCTCCGCGCTGATTCTCCTGGCTCGGTAACGATGAAGAACCCCAGCGCAATCATCGACCTGACCTTTCAGAATTTTCGGGACAATCGGCAGAACTTTCGTGACCGGCAGTCCGTCGCCCACGAGGGTCACGTTCAATAAGCCGTCCTGAAGGTCGAAATCCGGCGCAAGTTCGAAACCGCCGCCTTCGCGCCGCCCGTTCATTGCGCCCAACATCAGGACCTGCGTTTCCAGCTCGAGATCGTCAATACAAATCTTCATTCGCGGCTGGGCATAATTTTTCGCGATAGCTTTTCCCAACCCCCAAAGATACGAAGCGAAGCCATTCAGGCGCGAACGCGTCGCCCAATAATTAATCGCCGCGTCAATTCCTACGCCGGCGCCATTGATAAAATAACGCTCGCTTACGCCGTCAAAAACCAGCCCGACATCCGTCCGTTGGACATTTCCAGCGGCGATAATTTCAACCGCGCGTTTCAGGTTTTGCGGAATGCCGACGGCAAAGCCAAAGTCATTTCCACGCCCGTTTGGAAGAATCCCCAGCGTTGGACGCGGCGCGCCCTTGCGCTGAGCGCGAACGATGCCATTGACGACCTCGTTGACCGTCCCGTCACCGCCCGTCGAAATGATCCGTTCAAATCCGTCCAGGACCGCGTTTTCAACGAGTTCAATCGCGTTGCCGATTTTCGTCGGTGATACGATAACCGGATCGATTCCAACCGCACGCAAAGCGTCCGCAACCTCCTCGCTTCGATGGCGCGGTTTGCGCTTAAGCGCGTGATGATTATAGAGGAGCATCGTCTTCGGGCGGTAGGCGTAAGAAATTTTCGTCATCGGATTCTATCTCCGCGATTCTAGTGAATTTCGCCGCCGCGTTATTCGACAGCGGTCGTTACATTCTATTCTACCGCGAAACGGGAACGGGAAACGTCAGGATACCCGTCGTTCCGCGCATCGGAATTTGAACCGTGCCGGTCGATTCGTCGTAGAACCCACTGCGAAGAATCGACCCACGAACGTATTCCGGATCAATTTCCAGCCGGGCGCCAATAACCGCCGCCGCATCGTCGAGCGAATCAAAACGCCGTACATGCCGCGTTTCACGCCGTTCAAAATAAACTTTAGGCGTATGCCCCTTTTCAATCAGCGCGGACTGAAGCAGGCGCAGGTCCATCCCGGTCGCGTCAAAATCAGCATGAAACGCAGAACGGAGCAATACATAAAAATCATCTAAATAAGGGACACGTGTCGCTAGGACGACCCAGCCCCGCGATGCCTCGCATAGCGCATCAACCGCCGCCGAAAAATCGTCCCATTCATACATCGCATGCGCACAATAAACAATATCATACTTCTCGGTAAAGCGCGTCTCCGGGAAACGACCGTCAACGACCTCAATCCGTTCCGCCAACGCCGGACTCTTCGCGAGATTCTCATTCAATAAGACGCGCATTCCCGGCGAAGGCTCCAGCGCAGTCACCGCCGCGCCAAGCGAGGCGAAGAAAAGCGACCATTGCCCCGTTCCTGCGCCAAGATCCAAAACACGCGCTTTTGGCGTTCCGCTCATCAAGAAACGAATCAGCCGATGGAGCTCGTCCTCCCCTTCTCCCCAGCGATCGTCAACCCGCCTCGAAAACGCACGCGCCTTTTTCGCCCAAAAATCGCCCTCCGCGATCGAACGCTTGCGCCGTTCCTTTGCGTCCCGGTTCCAGCGCTCCATCGCGCTCAGGGTCGGCTGAACTGAATTAACGCTCAAATTCATCATTTAACCATCCAATCCGATTCGTGCCAGAATCAGGTCCTGATAAAACGCAACATGCTGAGCAGCAATCGCATCCCAGCTTAGATTCACGCGCGCAAAGGCGGCGCCGGCTTTTCCTAACTTCGCGCGCAGTTCCGCGTTCTGAATCAGCCGTTCCAACGCGTTCCGAAACGAAGCCGGGTTATTAGGCTCAACCAGCAAGCCCGTTTCACCGTCTCGAATCATGTCCGGAATGCCGCCGACCGCTGTCGCAACGATCGCTTTTTCAAACGGGAACGCCGTCGGGATGACGCCGGACTGTGTCGCCGAAAGATAGGGAAGCGCGACGATCTCCGCGGATTTCATCAGCGTTTCAACTTCCTCATCACTGACAAATCGGTTGATCAACTCAATTCGAGGATGGTCAAGCCGTTCTCGATACGCGCTGACGTCCCCGCTTCCGGCAATCACGAGACGCCAGTCCGGATAAGCCGCCGCTAATGGAGCGAAGGCATCGAGCAAAATCGGCAGTCCTTTATAAGGTTCGATCCGTCCAAAGAACAGGATCGTTTTCGGCTTCGAGTCATCCGTCGGTGCGTCCGTTCCGTTAGTGCCTTGCGAATCGGGCTCATCGGATTGAGTCCGACGGAAGAAGTCGTAAACGCCATGGGGAATGACACGGATTTTCGTCTCATCAACGCCCTGCGCGGCGAGCTGACGCTTCGATTCACCGGTCAGAACGACGAACCCGGATGGGAGCCTTCGGAAAATCGCTTCCGTAACCCGAAAATAGCCGGGAACGCCCTCGTGATGAATGACGTCATGGACCGTGTAAACGACGGGAATGTTTCGTTTCTTTAAGATTGCGCCTAAAAATGGATTCCACTCCTGCGCACCGGTGACATGAGCCACGTCGGGAGAGAAAACCTCGATCGTTCGTTCCAAAGCACGCCAGCTGTCCGGCGCAAGGAGCTTGCTCAGCGTGCCAATCGCCCCTTTTCCGGTATCGACGAAAAAATGGCGGACGTTCGTTTGAAGCGCGACCCGGTCACTATGGTCCGCTGCTGCCGCGGTCAGGGAAGCTACGGTACACTGCGACGATAACCCTTCAACCAGACAGTCATGAAAATGCAGCATGCCGCCGCGCCGCGCCAGTCCAATACACAGCACCTTGATACCCGACGGTTTCGTTTGTTCTTCCATGATTTTTTCTCCGATTTCCTTCATCTTCTTCGTCAATCCGCTAAAAAGTCACAATCGAGCCTCTCCCGCACAGAGTGAATCGCGGTTTCTTTCGCCCCGCTGTCCGGCGCATCCCGTTCGATCCGCCGCCATAGGGCACAGAGCGGATCGTTCATGACTCTTGTCACCGCCAGCGTTTCTCCGGTCAAGCGCTCCGCGTCCGCCCAACGCGCGATCATCGCGTACCCCTCAATAAACGGGAGCCGCTCCATCGGATCATTCGGATAGTCCGATCCAGCGAATGCCGCGTCGCCAAGCGCCGCGACCGTTTCGTAATCGCCGCGCTGACGCGCTAAATCGGCGCGTTCATACGCCTCGCACCAGCTCCCGGCGCCGCTCGGATCTGAACCAAATATCGTCGGGTTTAGCGCCTGCGCATCCTCATTCATCCGGATGCGTCCGTAGTTCGTCAGGAGCGACGCCATGCGATCCATTTCCGGAATCGTCTGATTGAAGATGTCGATCTCCGGATCCAATACGTGAACGCAGCCGGGGGCACGGTAATATAGACTCAGCGTGTCCGAGGTGTTGCCGCTGAAACGCGCGGTCAGGTACTCCTGCTCAATGCGTCGTCCCGGCGCAAAATCGGACATTGTCTGAGCCCTTTTCGTGTTGGTATAAAGCATGAACGGCATGGACGCATCGCCAAGCTCCGAAGCATCCGCATAAATCCAGTTCAACGGCGCGGTCAGCGAGTTATCTGTGCTGAAACGGATCGGAAGCGCATTCGTGACGACCGCCGTATTCGGCTCCAAATCAGGAATACGCCAGCTGAGCTGACGGAAGAAATCCCGCGTCAACGTCCAATCACGCCGGTATTCCGTCGCATTCAAGAAATGGAACCCGCAGGATAACCCAATCGTCAGCGCAAAAACGCCGGCGCCAACCCAGCGCACCGCTCGTCCCGCCTTGCCGCGCAGCTTCGCGCCGATAAAACGCGCCGCGCCCAGCCAAACGAATGGAACGCCCGGCAGGAAAGACAACGTGTAACGTGAATTAGGGAAGATGAATGAAAGATAAGACCCGGTCAGCCAATACGGCTGTCCGCCGAAAAGAATCAGCGCCGCACCGACCGCGATCGTCAAAAGCCCGACCGCTCCGTCCCGCCTTGCCGACGTTTCCGTCCGGCGCACGGATATGCCGCTTTCGTCCGCGCCATTCCGACCCATCCATACGAAACCGAACCAAATAAGCGTCAGCAGGAAACCGCTAAAACTCGAAGCAATAAAAATCATCCTCGTCCGCGAGCCGACTTGCGCCGCGTCCGGAATCCGCGCCAGCTGACCCCACGCGCTCACGAGAACGCGCCATGAATCGTCGAGAATCCGGCTCAGATATTCGCGGATCGCGCCAGCTGGATTCGTCTTAAGCTCGGTCAACAGGCTGAATTCGTAATGAAGCGTTTGAGTCTTGTTGAAAAAGAGCCGGTACGAAAGCCCCATTCCGAATACGAGCGCATACGGCAGAACCGCCGTCAAGACGCGCCGGCTGCGTTCACGGAAAGACGATCGAGCGCCGTCGTCCTCCAGCGCAACCCAGTACAGCACCGGGCGAACTAATTCCAACAAGAAGAAATATTCCGACGCAAAAAGATTTAGCGCGGAAAGCAAAAGCGCAGCCGCCGTCTGAATCGCTGCGTTTCCTTCGCCGCGGAGGACGCGCAGCGACAAGAGCCACGACACAAAGAGACACCCCATCAAAAAATACGAGAAACCGAAATTAATCGCAATCGGAATCATCGTAAAGCCCGGATAAACGAAATAGAGAAGTCCGCCGACCCAAGCCAATGTCCGCCAGGGTTCGCTGCGCCAGACAGAACGGAGCAACGCAGCAAAACAGACCGCCGCCGCAATGCGCATTCCCTGCGCAAACAGCTGCATCCGCAATGGATCGCCGCCGGTCAGGAGAATTGACAGGTTGTGCAGCTGACCCGCGACCGGACGGCTGAAGCTGAAATGGCGCAAAAGCCCGTCATAACCGACGGCGAGGCGCGTCCAAACAAACGCCCAATCATCCCAGTAAATTCCTAATTTGGAAATGACCAGCCCATAAGACAGCGCCGACAACCCCGCCAGGAACAGCCCGTAAACAACGTAACCCCAACGCTGAGAACGAATAAAGCCGACGAAGCCCGAAGATAAAGTCTGATGTTTCATCCGTCAATCCGCTCGTTCAGCCCTTTCGGATATTCGAGAATCAAGTATTCCTCGAATTTGACCTCTCGGATTGGTTCGCCGTACCGATCCCGGATCGACGTTTCCGTCACGTTCATCCATGGCTCTTTCAAATGGACGACGAAAAAATTTGCCGTCGGATCGTCGTACCAATCCGTCCGATTGAACCAAAGATACCGTTGGATTTCGCCGGAACTCCCGAAATCTCCGCGGACAGCGCGAATTGCGACCCGATTTTCCGAACTCACGACGACATGGGACGCAACCCAGAAGTCCCCGTACCCGCTCGTATATCCCGAGTCATAAAGGAACGTCGCCAACCGGTCTTGCTTCGTCGGTTCACGGCGCGAAGGCGGGAGTTGAAACGTCGACACGATCAGAACCGCTCCGCAGATCAGCGCAGCAACGCGAATCGGGAACTTGTCCCGAACCAGCGGCAACTTGAAATATAGATTTGACATTAGCGCGGTACGAATCAACAGCACCGCAAACGCCGTCTGAAAAAATGCAATGTAGCGCAGCGTATTCTCGGTATTTAAACTGAACCCGCCCAAAACGACCCATGCGCCATGAACCAGAATCGAAAAAATCAGCAGGATGTTGATGAAATCGACCTTTCCCTCACGTCGAAAGAACCGTTTCAGTTGATCCGCGATCATCAGCAGACCGATCATATACAGCGCAAACTTAATCAACAATGCGACGGACTGAATTGAAAAAACCGGCGTTTCTCCAGCTGACGCGCCGAAGAGTTTCATCGTTCCAAATAAATAATTCCGGGCATATTCAAAAACGATGTTTTCACCCACCCAACTTGCCCGCCCGATACGGCTGTTCAGCGGCGTACCGCCGATCAAAAGATATAGTTTTTCGATTACTTTTCCGATGATAACCGCTCCGACGGTCACCGTCAGAATCCATAGATTTCTTTTCGTCTCTTTCTCTCCCTGGTTCGCGAGCAGTTCCCAACCAATAAAGAGTATCAGCGGGAAGACGAAAAGCGTCAGGATGAATAAATCGCTCGCAGCCGCCAAGGATAAAAGGACGCCGTACCCGACCGCCAGTCTCCAGGGGAAACGATCCGCCTGAACCCGAATACGCCTCACCAACAAGATTAAAACCATCATCAACACATAGACGCCGGTATGTGCGCGCAAATTCTTTAATACGGCTTCCGTTGGGATCGCGATTAACGCCGCATATAGGAAAAACGATTCCCCAAACGTTTCTTTCGGAAGACCCTCGCGCAGCAGCCAGAATCCGGCAAAGAAGAGGAGCCATCCGCCGAGCGCAATGCCAACGAGTACACCGCGGACCGATATTCCAAAGGCGAGCGCGCCCGGAAGATACAGCGGTATTTCCGTGAAAAGAAACGTCGCACCCGTAAAATTCCATTCCTTCAGGAAAATATTCCCGGCAAGTATGTCATTCGCTTCGAGATTAAGCGACGCCCAATCTGAATCAATCGGCACTTTGGCAAACATGAAGAAAAGGTAGACAAGATAACCCGCCGCAAAAAGGGCAAGGACCATCCATTTAACATACGAACGTTGGAGAATTTTTTTCATTTTTCCTGTCCAATTCTCATACGACGAATAAACCCGCAATTAAAAACAGCGAGCAGATCGGTACTGACGCACCCCAAACAATTTCCGCCGTACTTTGAAGACGATCGGTTCGATAGAGCCGGACGCCTAAAATAAAATTCACCGCCCAGGTCAGTCCGGAAAGCGTCGGCAGGATCAGCACATTGGCAACCGGCATCGGGTTGCGCAGCGTTCCAGCCGCAGTCCAACCGAATTGCACCGTAGAAACGCGGTTCAGGCGAAATCCGAGCCAAAATGATAAAAGCGCAATCAGGAGGATCGAAACCATCGCGGAAATGCGCGCGACGCGGTTCTTAAACGACGAAACGAACCAGTCCGCGGGCTGAACCGTGCGCCGTTCCGCCTCGGTTAGAATCCCCAGCTGCAGCATGCGTTCATACGCCGTCATGAAAAGCGAAGGGAGGCGCGGCGAAATTCCGTAAATCGCCGTCGGCGTTCCAATAAAGAGCATCGTTTTCACGCTCGACGCCATAAATTCAACTTCATCACCGCCGCTGACCGTGACTTTTCCGGTGTACGCGCCGGGCGTCGGTAAAAAGGGCCAGGGGACGTCTAAATTCAACTCCGCCGGCGTCTTAATCCAGCTAATGTCCGTCAGGGGAATCGTCTCACTGCGCAGCCCCCAGCGCAGGGACAAACTGTTTCGGGTTAACACGTAAGAAGCGCTTAACAGCGCATACAGCCGATATCCGAAAAAACCAATCGGGAGAAAAAGCGTCAAAGCGAAAATAAAGGAGATAAAAAAAAGCGGTCCGAGCTGCTGCGCTGAAAAGAAAGCGAAACTAACCGACATTAAGACGACACATACCAGAAAGAAAAGCAGGTTCAGCGCTAAGCCTTCAAGCCAAACCGGACGAAAAACCATTGAATCGCTGCGAACCGCGGCTTTCGGTTTCGACGCAGCAGGGAACGGCGGCGGAACCTGATTCATGCCCTACCCTAAAACCTGACGCAGCGCCGCGCCAACCTGCGCCACCTGATCCCGCGTCATAACGCCGGAAAATGGAATCGCCAGACCGCGTCTTCCCAAGTCAGCAGCAACCGGATAATCCTCCGTTTGGTAACCGAACTTTTCACGCAAATACGGCATGTCCGTGATCAGCGCAAAATAGGGACGCGTCGGAACGCCAAGCGCGCTAAGTTTCCGAATCACCGCGTTCCGATCGATCTCGGGCGCAAGCCGAATCACGAATACGAACCAGCTGTCGCGCGTCGTTGTCGGTTCTTTCGCCGGAAGTTCGACGCCATCCATGTCCGCTAATTCCTCGAAATACCAGTCCGCGACCCGTTGGCGTCCGGCGATGAGCGATTCGATTCGCCGCATTTGAACCGCGCCAAGCGCAGCATTGAGCTCGCTCATGCGATAGTTATATCCTAAATAGGTATGTTCCAGCCAGGTATCATTCGGAGCGCGTCCTTGATTCCGAAGCGCGCGCATTTTCACCGCCAGCTCATCGTCGTTCGTGACGATCATGCCGCCTTCGCCCGTCGTGATTTGCTTATTCGGATAGAACGCGTAAACGCCCATTTCGCCCAGCAATCCGGCAGCGCGGTCTTTATAAAGTGCGCCTAACGCTTCGCAGGAATCCTCAATCACCCTCATGCCGTTCGCGGCGCAAACGGTCCGGATTGAGTCGTAATCCGCCGGCTGACCGAAGACATCTACCGCCAAAACGCCTTTAAGATCGCGTGATTTGCCCGCTGCACCGCGGCGCGGCAGCAGTTTCTCCCGCTTTGCCCCGACCGCTTCCCAGTCGGCAACCGCGCACGCCACCAGTTCTGGGGCGATATTTCCCGTTCGCGGGTCAACGTCTACAAAAATCGGAATGATGCGTTCATAGAGCAGAGCATTCGTCGACGCGACAAAAGAAAACGGCGTCGTGATCACAAAATCGCCGTCGCTCCACCCGAGAGCGCGCACGCCCAGGTGCAGTCCTGCCGTACCTGAATTGACAGCAATCGCATGAGCCGCTCCGGTGAAATCTCGCACTGCCCGTTCAAACATTTCCAGGTAGGGACCCATACTCAACGACCGACCGCGCATGACGTCGTTTACAGCCTCGCGCTCTTCGTCGGTTAAATCAGGCGACGACATCGGCACATTGAATTTCAACTGGTAATCCATCTTGACCCCTCTATACTTTAGAACCGGACTTGACTTCCCGGCGTGTACGGCGTTGCCTGCGGAGCGGATGGGTCTAAAACAAACTTCTCTTCCATCCGAACCGCACCGCGCAAAAACGCGCCTTCTTCAGTCGAGAAGCCAACGACGTAAACGTCGCCCCAAACGCGTCCGGTTGAGCGAATTTCCAACTTCTCCGCGGAAATATTGCCGCGGACCGTTCCGGCGACGACGACCGTGTTGGCGCGAATATTGTTGCAGGCGACGCGCCCCGTCTCGCCGACGACGATAATCCCCTGAATCTGAATTTCGCCCTCAAACGTCCCTTCAATCCGAATTCCTCCGCTCCCACGTAAATTCCCGCGCCAGTTAATGCCGGAGCCGAGAATCGACGTGACGCGATCGGTAACCGAACCCGACGCGGGCTGAGCCTGCGTTGAGTTGGGTGAGGGTTTAGATGGCGTTGCTGGATTTCGTCGAAACATATATTAACCGCCTGTCAATTTTCCTGCAAAAGCTGCGCGATGATTCGGCGATTCGTCACGTCCGGTTCGTGACGGTTCCGCGGCGGCCAGATCGTTCCCGCATAAATCCGCGTTCCGTCCGGTACGTCGCGTTTAACCGTTGCACCGTTTCCGATCATAGCGTGAGAGCCAACCGTGACCCGCGCGTTCACCGTCGCACGCATCCCTATTTGTGTAAAATCGCCGATAGTGACGTTCCCGCCGCAAGTCGCGCCGGGGGATAAATTGACGCAGCGTCCAACGTGATTATCATGCGATAAGATAACGCCCGCGTTCAAAAGCGATCCGAAACCAACGCTCGACGCCGAACTGACGTAGCTGTTCGCCAGGATCTGGACACCGTCCGCGAGGACGACCGTCGGTTCAACTATCGCCGACGGATGAACCAGCGCCGGCTGGGAAAAGCCTGCGTCGATAATCCGCTCGAAAACGCGCCAACGCACCTCCGGCGCGCCAATTCCGCCGACCGCGTTAACGGCGCAGCGGATGCCGCTCGCGCGCAGCTGAACTAGGTCCCGCGTCGATCCGAGAACCGGAACGCCGAGAACCTCCCGTCCAAGGTCAAGCGCATCATCCGCAATACCGGCGAGTTCATAAGCAGGCAGCGATCGAATCAGGTCGATCAGCGTTTTAGCGTGACCACCCCCGCCGCAGAGAAGAATCCGTTCTTTCATGCGCTTATTTTACTCGATTTTACTCAAGAACCAATCTACGACAGTTCCGCCTGTCCGGTTGCGAGGCGATAGTAGCGTCCCTTCGCGTCAATCAGCGCGTCATGATCGCCGCGTTCGATGATTTCGCCATGCTCCAAAACGATAATCGCGTTGGAATTGCGAACCGTCGAAAGCCGATGCGCGATGACGAAAACCGTCCGATTTTCCATCAAGTGATCCATCGCCTGAGAAATCAGCATTTCCGTTCGGGTATCGATCGAAGACGTCGCCTCATCGAGGATCAGGACGGCAGGATCGGCGACTGCCGCACGCGCAATCGCCAAGAGCTGACGCTGACCCTGGCTCAGGTTCGCTCCGTCATTCACGATCATCGTCTGATACCCGTCCGGAAGATGGCGGATGAATGAATGGGCGTTGGCTGCCTTCGCCGCGGCGATACAATCCCTGTCCGTTGCGTCTAACCGACCGTAGCGGATATTGTCCATGACGGTACCGGTGAAAAGATGCGTATCCTGGAGAACCATGCCCAGCGCCGAGCGCAGGCTGTCTTTTCGGATATCGCGCAAGTCGAAGCCATCGATCGTAATCGACCCGGAATCAACGTCGTAAAAGCGCGTGATCAGGTTAATCACCGTCGTTTTTCCTGCGCCGGTTGAGCCGACAAAAGCAATTTTCTGACCCGGTTTCGCGTATAACGAAACGTTCTTTAGGATCGGTTTACCCGGGACATATGAGAAAGTCACATCGTGGAAACGAACGTCGCCGAGGAACGGCGTAAAGGTCGTTTCGCCGTCCTTAACGGATCGCCATGCCTTGCAGCCGACGATCAGATTCCCGCCTTTCAGCGCTTCCCGTTCTTTCTCGTCCCTGAGTTCAACCAGTTCAATCGTTCCCTCGTCAATTTCCGGCGCCTCGTCCAAAAGCGCAAAAATTCGTTCCGCGCCCGCTAACGCGGAGAAAATCGCATTGAGCTGCTGGGAAATGTTGTTGATCGGCATGGTGAAATTCCGCGTATACTGGAGGAACGATCCGATCGTCCCAATATCGAGCGTTCCCTGAATCGCCAAAACCGCCCCCAGCATCGCTGTCAACGCATAATGGATATACGACCCATTTCCAAGGATCGGCATAATCATCAACGCAAAAGACTGCGATTCCGTCGCTGACTTAAACAGGTTCTCGCTTAATTCCTCAAACCGCGCGTTCGTTTCCGCTTCGTGCGTAAAAACCTTGACGACTTTTTGCCCTTCAATATACTCCTCCGCGTGACCGTTCACTGCGGCTAAATCCTCCTGCTGCGCCTTGTAAAATTTACGGCTGCGTCCGCCGAAGAAAGAAAGGACTAACAGGATGAAAACAACATAACCAATAACCAGGAGGAACAGCTGCCAACTGAGGACGATCATCATGACCACAATACCGATGAGCGTAATCGATGAACTAATCAGCGTTGGGAGTGAGTTCCCGATCATTTCACGCATCGTCTGTGCATCGTTGGAAAAATAACTCATGATTTCGCCATGTGTTCGTCCGTCGAAGAAATTCAGCGGCAGCGATTCAATTTTGGAGAACATATCAATTCGCATCCGCAGCAGCATACCCGAACTGACATAGACCATCGCGAGAGCAGCTACATACGAACCGAAAATTCCCACCGCGTAAATCAGTCCCATCTTGACGAGGCTCAGTATGAGCGGCGATAAATCCGGATTTTCGGCATGAACGATCGGCAAAATCATGTTATTGATAATACCGCGGAGCATATAAGTTGCGATCACCGTCGACAGCGACGAAACGATTGCCATGACGAACGCGAGAACCAAGTGCCACCGATAGTCTTTTAAGTAACTCAGGATCCGTCCGAAAGTTACGATCGGCGGGACCGTTGATTTTTTTCCGCTATATCCTGCGCTTTGGCTCATTCTCCCACGACTCCTCTCTGCTGTGAATCGTAGGTTTCGCGATAAATATCACAGCTGTCCATTAACTCATCATGCGTCCCGAAAGCGACCATTTTTCCGTCGTCAAGAACGAGGATACGATCCGCGTTCATGATCGAACTGACGCGCTGGGCAATAATAAGATTCGTCGTCTCCGCGTAATTTTCGCGGAACGCTTTCCGGAACTTCGCCTCGGTCGCGACGTCAATCGCGCTCGTCGAATCATCCAGAATAATGATCCTCGGCTCTTTCAGGAGCGTCCGCGCAATACTGATGCGCTGCTTCTGACCGCCGGAGACGTTGACGCCGCCCTGACCGAGCTCCGTCTGATACCCATCGGCGAATCCCATAATAAAATCGTGCGCCTGTGCCGTTTTACAGGCGGATTCGAGTTGAGCGTCGGTTGCGTTCGGGTTTCCCCAGCGTAAATTCTCCGCGATCGTACCGGAGAAGAGCGTGTTTTTCTGAAGAACGATAGCCACCGCGTCGCGCAGTTCCTTGAATTTATAGTCTTTGACGTTCCGCCCGCCGACATGTATTTCGCCGCTGGTAACGTCGTACAGGCGCGGGATGAGCTGAACGAAAGTTGACTTTCCGGAACCGGTTCCGCCGATAATCCCGATCGTCTCGCCCGACTCAATCCGTAAGTTGAAACCTTCGAGCGTCGGGGTTTCGGCGTTTTCAGCGTAGCTGAAATTTACGTTCCGAAATTCGATTGACCCGTCTGCGACCTTTAGCGCCGCGTCGCCCGCATCATCGGTCATCGCCAGCGGTTCATCCACGACTTCAAGAATACGGCGAACGGACGCCTGCGAAATGACGTAGATAACCAATACTATCGAAAGCATCATCAACGAGATCATGACTTGCTGTGCATAGGTCAGGAATGTGAGAAGTTCCCCAGCCTGAAGCGTTCCGCCGATCATCTCCCGCCCTCCGAACCAGAGAATCGCGAGAATTGAAGTATTAAACGCGATCATCATCATTGGCTGTCCCCAGATGACCAACTTCTCTGCGGTGAACTGCGCATCGCGGACTTCCTCGGCGCTAATCTCGAATTTATCTTTTTCATAACGTTCGCGGACAAACGCCTTGACGACGCGAATCCCAATCAGGTTTTCCTGAACGGTCGCATTCAGCCCATCGATCTTTTCAAGCATTCGGATAAACAGCGGATGAACCGTAAAGATGAGCCAGCTCATTCCGAATCCCAAAACCGGTATCATGACGAAGAAAACGCAGGATAAGCCGCGGTGAATCCGAAACGCCATGATGGTCGCGAAGAACATCATCAGCGGCGCACGAACAAATAAACGCGTGACCATCTGGTACATTTGCTGAACAAAGGTCATATCGGTCGTTAACCGCGTTACGAGCGACGCCGTCCCGAATTTCTCCGTGTTTTTAAAGGCGAAAGCTTCAATCTTCCCGAATACGATGCGCCGAATATTCATCGCGAAGCCCGACGAACCGACGACTGCGAATCTGGCGGCAACCGCACCGAGCAAAATCGAAAGTACCGCTGCGCCAATCATCATCAACCCAAAGCGAACGACGAGCCGGATGTCTTTCTGCGGGATGCCGACGTCAATAATCTTCGCCATAAGGAACGGGATCATGATGTCCAGAACACATTCCAGCGCGACGAGAATCGGGGTCAGAATCGCGTACTTGAGGTACTTGTCCGCGTAACTGAACATTCTTACTATTTCAATTCTCTTAGATAAATTCACGAGTTTTCTCTTTTCTTTACGGCAGAAAAAAAAAGTTGCCGACTACAGTGCTATTGTAATCGACAACAAATCCGCCTAACGGGGGAAAAATGATTCAGCTTCCGGTTCCGCTTTCGAAACCCAGAGCGGGTTTATTTCTTCTGAACGTACTTCAAGCAGTCAAGCGTAACCGCCGTCAGAATAATCACACCTGCAAAAACGAACTGCAAGTTGGTATCGATCCCCAAAATCGTCAGGGAGTAGGTCAACGCCGTGAAAATCAAAACGCCAACGACGACACCGGAAATTTTTCCGATACCGCCCGTGAACGAGACACCGCCAACGACGCACGCCGCAATCGCGTCCATATCCCAGCCCTGACCGTAGGACGCCGATCCGGAACCAACCATGCGCGCACATTCGAGCCATGAACCGAAACCGTAGAGAACGCCCGCCATGATAAACGCGCCCAGCGTCACCATGAAAACGTTAATTCCGGAGACGGCAGCGGCTTCCGGATTCCCGCCGACAGCATACAGGTTTTTCCCGAAGCGCGTTTTGTTCCAGATGAACCAGACGACGATAATCGCCGCAAGCGCCCAAAGAATAATTGTCGGGAACGAACCAATCTTTGGAATAATCGTCTTGGGGATAATCGGCTCGATCGCGCCAAACGAAACGCCCTTCGTCGCATACGTAACGATCCCGAAAATCATCAGCATGTTCGACATGGTCGCGATGAAGGGATGCATTTTAAAGCGGGCGGTAAAGAAGCCGGCGATAGCCGTGAACGTCGTGCAAAGGATGATATTGATAATCAACGACATAATGACGCGAACCCAAAGCGGAATCGCGGTCAGGTTGAAAACGTGCCCAAAGACGGCGCCCGTGTTCGATCCCTGGTGCATGACGATCGTCGCAGCGACCATCCCCATCCCGACCATACGCCCAATCGACAGGTCCGTACCGGTCAGGAGAATCACCCCGGCAACGCCAAGCGCAAGGAACATTCGCGGCGATGCCTGCTGTAAAATGTTGACAATATTGTTGAACGTAAAGAGATGAGTATTTTTCAGCGCCGGAGTCGCAATCGCCAAGCCAATGAAGATAAAGATAATGACGATATATAAGCCATTTCTTAATAAAAACTGGTTGCGGTTGAACGTGTAACGGCGCGTCTCGAACTTCTGCGCCTGCGACTGCATGAAGGTGAAGTTCGACATGCGCAACAGGTCAATCAGGTGATACTGATGCGAGAACGCTTCGTGACGGCGATCCTTGATCTCCTGAAGCGACTGCTCATGAATCATCTTTGCGTCGAAGACTTTATTCTTATAGACGTAATTCTCGTCCTTGATCTCATGCCGGAGGTCTTCCCCACCCGCCCGTTTCAGGCTGGCGACGTTCGATTCATGCTCCAACTTCAGGTCCGAGAGCTTCTTCTTGTATGCCTCAATCTCTTCAGTTTTGGCGCGATCACAAGCGTCGGAAACCGGCTTATACACGTCAGACTGATAATGCTCTTTCAAATAGGTTTCAGCTTCGCGGATCAATCTGGCTACTTCGGCTTTATTCTCTTTTTCGATCGCTTCCGCTTTAGCGAGCAATTCTTTCGCTTCAACAATAGTTTTTTCGCGTTCCGCTTTTGTCAGGACACGGTTTTCCTTCGCGGCCTGGATACGCATTCTGAGGAACTGAACCTGATCGGTTCCGTCTTTGCGAAGCGCGTCGATTTCATCCTGAATCGCGCCGACGAACTGATCGATCGGCTGACGAAGCGCTCGTTCCTGATCCTCGGGAAGAATATCGTAAATTCTACTCATAGGTTTTGTTTCTCCTTACAAATACATTGCGCTTAATTTCAGGATTTCTTCCTGATTTGTATCTTTCGTATTGACGATACCGGAGAGACGTCCTCCCGACATAACCCCAATACGATTCGTAATCCCAAGGATTTCGGGCATTTCGGAAGAAACGACGATAATCGTTTTTCCCTCTTTCGCCATCCGGATAATCAGTTCATAGATTTCATATTTCGCGCCGACGTCGATTCCGCGCGTCGGTTCGTCCATCATGAAAATCATCGGCGAGCGTTCGAGCCATTTCCCGAAAATTACTTTCTGCTGATTTCCGCCGGAAAGATTCGAAATCATGTCGTCCGGACCCATGCATTTCGTCCGCATCGTTGCAATTTGCCGGACGGTCGCTTTGACCATCTTCTGGGTCGACAGCGCAATACCGGACTTGTAACGTCGAAGATTGGTGATCGTCGTGTTAAACGTCAGATCGCCTTTCAAAAAGATTCCGTTCGCTTTTCGCTCTTCGGTAATGAGCGCGAATCCATGACGCATGGCTTCGTCCGCGCTATTGAAATTCATCAGCTTCCCGCCATAATAAACACGTCCCGAAGCCCGCGTCCGAACACCAAAAATCGTTTCGAGGAGCTCCGTCCGCCCTGCACCGACGAGACCGTACAAGCCGAAAATTTCCCCTTCGCGAACGTCGAACGTGACGTCGTTCAGCTGGGGCGCAAATTTGGTCGAAAGATGCTGAACCGAAAGAACCGTCTTTCCCGGGACATTATCAAGCGGCGGGAAACGCGTTTCGAGAGACCGTCCGACCATCGCGGAGATCAGCTCGTTCATGTTCGTTTCCTTGGTTTTCTTCGTTGTAACGAGTTTGCCATCACGTAAAACGGAGACCTCATCGCAAATCTCGAAAATCTCGTCCATCTTATGCGAAATATAAATTAACGAAATTCCCTTGTCGCGGAGCTTCCGCATCATTGAGAAAAGTTTCCGAACTTCCGGCTCGGTCAACGAGGAAGTCGGTTCGTCTAAAACGATTATCTTCGAATTATAGGAGATCGCTTTCGCGATTTCGCACATTTGACGCTGAGAGACCGACATGGATCGCATTGGATCCGTCAAACTGACGGTCATGCCGATACTGCGGAAAAGATTCGCCGCCTCTTTCGCCATTCGTCCTTCATCGATTACGCCAAAAGCGTTCAGCGGGTAGCGTCCCAGGAAAAGATTGTCCGCGACGCTCCGATCCAGGCACTGGTTCAGTTCCTGATGCACCATGGCGATACCGTTTTCAAGCGCGTCTTTCGGTCCAGAAAAACTGATTTCTTTCCCCTCAAGAAATATCGTACCATCGTCCTTCTGATACGTTCCGAAGAGGCATTTCATCATGGTAGATTTTCCGGCGCCATTTTCGCCCATGAGCCCCATGATAGATCCGCGTTTAAGATCCAGATTGATACGATCCAGAACCCGATTACGCCCGAAAGATTTGGACATTCCGCGAATGGACAGGATGATGTCTTGTTTCGATTCTGTCATAATAATGTCCCTGCAAATAAAGAGAGTTTTAAAAAATGTTGCGGGAAAAATTCCCGCAACATTTTTTTAAGTTTGTCGTAATTACTGACCGAGGATCGCGGTGTAAGACGCAGCGTTGTCGGTCTTGACCATGTTGATCGCGAACGCATCATACTGATCCGGATTGCCGAGACGGTTCGTGATGTTCGATTCCGTCTGACCATCGCCGCCGATGTATTCGACGTTCAGGTTCAGCAGGTCATCATAGTTCTGGAGCAGCGGCTGATACGTGGAGCTGAGGAAGTTGTCGGCGGAGTTGTAGATGTTCAGCCAAATGTTCTTCTTCGGCGACGCTTCCGCGTCCAACTGGTTGGCAACCGGCGCGTACGGCTTGGTCGCATCCATGAATTCGGTGTAGTTGTCAGCCGTAACGGCGAGGTTCAGCGCATAGTACGAGCGTTCAGCTTCGACATACTTGTAGTCCTCGTCGGTGAGGACGTTGCCAGCGGCGTCAGCGATGCCGATACCCGTGTTAATGTCAACGCCATCAAGGGCATTGCGGAGAACACGGAGGGTCAGGTAAGCCTGAACGTCAGCGTGCTGGCTGATCGTGCCGCCGAAACCGTCGGCGATTGCAGCAACCGCGTCGCTGTTCGCGTCATAACCGAAGGTCGGGACCTTGTTTTCCTTCGACCAAGCGTTGAAAATCGACATACCCATACCGTCGTTGTTGGAGACGACGACGTCAATCTGTTCACCGAAGGAAGCAGACCAGGTACCGATCGCGTTGCCAGCCGTCGCAGCATCCCACGTCGCGCCAGCGGAGTTTTTCATTTCCTGCGAAGCTAATTCGCGGACGATGAACGTTTTGTCGCCGATCGTGATTTCGCCGTCTTTAACTTCGGTGGCTTTGCCTTCGAGGTTCGTACCGACGGGGGCGGGAACAATCGCGCCGTCAACTTCGACACCGGTGCCGAGCGCCTTGCGGGCGCCGCGGGTACGAGCGATTGAGTCGTTGTGACCAATGTCACCGATCGAAAGGACGTAGCCGATGATTCCGTCGCCGTTGCGATCAATTTCAGCGCCCTTCGCCTTAATGAAATCAACAACCATCTGACCCTGAAGCTCAGCGCCCTGATTGGCGTCGAAGCCGACGTAATAGGTCTTATCATTGAAATTCATCGCGGTCATATCAATTTCGCCGGTCGAGCTGTTCGACGGCTGGCGATTCCACCAGACTAACGGCTTGTCCTTGTTCTCAACCTTCGCGACTTCCACTGGAACTGCTTCTTCAGCAGGCGCAGCTTCCGCCGGGGCAGCATCACTGCTCGCCTTATCGGCAGGGGCTTCAGTCTTATCACCACACGCAACAAGAGCGAGGGCTAAAACGAAAACCAGGACGAAAATTAAATATTTCTTCATTACGATTCCTCCATGCAGTATATTTCGGGTGTTCCCCATCATGGCTGATTATACCAACGTTGGACAAAACACGCTAATTTTTTAGCGATAACTGAGTGATTTAAATCACTTCAAATCTTCCTACTTTTGGCGATCTTTCCGCCCTTTCGGTCGGTCGCCGCGCTGGTCAGATCGTGCGTCCGTTCCATGGCTCGC
Source organism: Flexilinea sp. (assembly GCA_034430135.1). Taxonomy (GTDB): domain Bacteria; phylum Chloroflexota; class Anaerolineae; order Anaerolineales; family Anaerolineaceae; genus Flexilinea. The sequence continues at coordinate 26,919 of DAOUFB010000087.1, forward strand.
GCCGCCACGCCGTTCGAACTGCTTCTTCGATCGGTCGCCGCGCTGGTCAGATCGTGCGTCCGTTCCATGGCTTGCACCGTCGCGCCGTTCAAACTGCTTCTTCGATCGGTCGCCGCTCTGGTCAGATCGTGCGTCCGTTCCATGGCTCGCGCCGTCGCGCCGTTCAAACTGCTTCTTCGGTCGGTCACCACGCTGGTCAGATCGTCCGCCCGCATCATGGCTTGCGCTGTCACGCCGTTGGAACTGCTTTTTCGGTCGGTCGCCGCGATCGGACCGAGAACGCGAACCTGGGCGTCTTTCCGCTCCGGCGGACGTTTGTGCGCCGGTAGCAATGTTTTTCTGCTTCTGTTTCCGAAGAGGATCTTTTTCAACAAAGATATGTTCGCCGCTTTCCGGGTCCATTTCGGTATAGTACATCAGCGTGGACCAGGTCGAGGGCGTCGGCATGAAAATCTGGACGTCTTCCGGACGAACATGAAGCGTCGTGTCACAAAATTGACGCAGGCTCGTCATATCGCGTTCGTTACAGCCCGGGTGACAGGCGATCCAGTAATAACTCAAAAACTGGGGGAGACCCGCGGCTTTTGTCTCGTTTTCAAAATCCGCCTTAAACGACAACAGCGCATTTTTATGCGGCTTCCCCATAGCGGATAGAACTTTCGGACTGTCATGTTCCGGCGCAACGCGCAGCTGACCGGAGACATGATGGCGAACGACCTCCCGCAAATAATGTTTTCCGTTGACCAAATCTGCCGGAAGCAGGTCATAGCGGATGCCCGACGCAATCATGACTTTTTTAACATTCGGAATTTTCCGCGCTTTTTCGAGAAGCTTCAGCTGAACATTATGATTCACGGGCAGCACTGGACAGACACCCGGGAACATGCAGCGCCGATCCGGGCAAGCGCCTTTCGCCAGCTTTTTCGGACATTCATACCCATACATGTTCGCCGTCGGTCCTCCCAAATCGAGGATATATCCCTTAAAATCAGGATATTCGCTGATCGTCCGGATCTCCCGTAAAATCGACCCTTCCGATCGCCACTGCACCGTCCGCCCTTCATGCACCGCAATCGCGCAATAGTTACATTCGCCGTAGCAGCCGCGGTGAGTCGGAACGGAAAAACGGATCGTCCGCAAAGCACGCACCTCACCCTGCGCTTTATAGAAAGGATGAACGTCGCGTTCAAACGGCAAACCGTATACCGCGTCCATCTCTCGGACACTGAGCGGACGTTCCGGCGGATTTTGGATCAGGTAACGCTGTCCGTGCCGCTGAGCCAGGATGCAGCCGCGGATCGCGTCGTTATTCTGATAAAACGTCTTGAACATCTTCGTAAAAGCGACAGGGTCAGACTGCACCGTTTCCAGCGCCGGTAAGACGATCGCTCCCTCCGGAACATCCGTCGATCCATAGCATAAGCCGCGGATCTGGGTTACGTCCTTCCCTTCCTGAAGCGCCTTGGCAAATTGAAGCACGGTCCGATCCGCCATTCCATAAAGGAGATAATCCGCCTTGGAGTCAAAGAGGATCGATCCGCGGACACGGTTGGACCAGAAGTCGTAATGCGCAATGCGGCGTAATCCGGCTTCAACTCCGCCCAAAACAATCGGAACCGTATCCTTAAAGTATTGACGGATAAGCTGGGTATATTTCAGGACAGCGCGATCCGGACGGCGATTGTTCACGCCGCCCGGAGTAAAATCATCTTGATTACGCGGCTTTTTTAGCGCCGTGTAATTCGATACCATTGAGTCAACGAGCCCGCTGCTGACGCCCCAAAAAAGCTTCGGTTCGCCAAGGCGGGTAAAATCCGCTTCGCTGGTTATATCCGGCTGAGCCAGAACCGCGACGCGAAACCCGCCGCTTTCCAATACGCGCCCAATCACCGCCACGCCGCTGTACGGGGAATCGATATACGTATCACCGCTGATCAGGATAACGTCCGGTTTATCCCATCCCCGTTCGCGGATTTCTTCCATCGTGGTCGGCAGGAACATTTAAACTCCGGTTTATAAAGATTTCAGGAATGACTGAATCCGCTCCAACGCTATTTCGATTTTTTCGTAGGCTGTTGCGTAGGAAATGCGGACAAATCCAGCGCCGCCTGCACCAAATCCGTTGCCAGGAATCAGGGCAACGCGCTTTTCTTCCAATAAGCGATCCGCAAAAGCACCACTCGATAAGCCGGTCGAGCGGATCTCCGGGAAGATATAAAACGCACCCTTCGGCTCAGCCGTGCGCAGTCCAAACTCGTTCAGCGTCTGATGAAGCAGTTTCCGGCGGCGATCGTATTCAGCGCGCATCCGGGCGACATCCTCTGCACCGTGTTCCAGCGCGGCAATTGCGCCTAATTGAGCCAGTGTCGGCGCGGACATGATCAAGTATTGATGCAGCTTATAAGCACCGTTGATCAAGTTGCGCGGTCCAGCGATATAGCCGATTCGGAAACCAGTCATTGCGTAATTCTTCGAAAAACCGCCGACGAGGAACGTTCGGTCAAACGCGCCCGGAATACTCGGTGCGCAAACATGCTCGCCAACAAAAACCAGCTGGTCATACAGTTCATCCGAAATCAGCGCCAAATTATTTTTCAACGCAATATTCGTCAGCGCCGTTAACGCTTCGCGTGAAGCGACCGCACCAGTAGGATTGCAGGGGAAGCCGAAAAGAATCGCGCGTGTCTTCGGCGTAATCGCCGCTTCAATGGCTTTAATATCAAGATCAAAGTTGTTCTCAATCGTGCAGGGAATTTCGACCGGAACCCCGGAAGCGAGAATGACCGCCGCCTGATACGCGACGAAACACGGCGTAATAACGATAACTTCATCTCCCGGGTTAATCGCCGCAGCCAGCGCGAGGAACAACGCCTCAGAACAACCAACCGTGATGATAATTTCGTCGGTCGGATCGTAGCGGACGCCATAGAGATTGAAAAGGTGATCGGAAATTTTTTCGCGCAATCCTAAAATACCGAGATTCGCGGTATAGTGCGTCGCGCCTTCGCGAAGACCGCGAATAGCGGCTTCGGTCACACAATTCGGCGGGGCGAAGTCCGGTTCGCCGATACCCAGCGAAATAACGTCCTTCGGGACGTCGAAGTAACGGCGGATCGCGGAAGGCTGAATGGTCTCCGCGCGTTTCGATAACTGTATGGTCATAATGTTTGACTCCGAATTTCTTAAATCAGCGAATTTCTACATATAAATCCACCGCGCTAATTCTAAGCGAATTTCACTGTAAATCCCGTTCTTTCAAAAAAAAGAAGTCGCAGAATCATCCAACGGGCGTAAATAATCCGGTGAATAATGATCCGTTCACCGCTCGTCAGGTAAAAAATCAAGTCAAATTCGCTTGCAGCGTACGGATCACGTGGTTAGGCTCGTCTAATTATTTGAAAAAGATCCGAACTCTCGAAATTTTTCTCAAATTTCGTTTGGATCGAAATCTCTTGTGCGGGCGTGGCTGCCGCTAAAAAAAGGCGGCGGAGATGTCCGTCCGTTTCAGACTGTTCCCCGCCGCCGATCATCCATCAATATCTCAGCTTACAGCTCGAGAATTGAGTTATCTCCCACAAAGAAAGATTTTTCCCGTCCGCTCAGTTTCACTTTCGCGCCGACGAGCGAATCCTTTATGACCTGATTTTCAATCACGCTGTTTTCCGCGACGATCGAATTCGAAATCACGGTATTGACGATCTTCGTTCCCGCAGCGATCGAGACGTACGGACCGATGACCGAATTCGTCACTTCCGCATCCGGCGAAATGTACACCGGCTCGATAACCGTGAGGTTCGGGTGCATCTTCGCCTCAGCGGTATTATCGTTCCCATGCGCGAGGAAATACTGATTCGAGGAGAAAACCGTTTCCGGAACGCCCGTATCGAGCCAGAGTTTCGTCTCCGCGATCGTGAAATTTGCGCCGTGCTGAATCATGATATTCAATGCATCGGCGATATAAAATTCATTTTTAAGCGAAATATTCTCCCGAATTTGTTCGTCAATCGCGGAGATCAACTGTTTCCCGTCACGGAAATAATAGAAACCGACGATAACCTGCCGAAATTCGTCCGTCGGCGGCTTCTCAATAAAGCGCTCCACACGGTTCGCCTTATCGGTAATCGCAACGCCAAAGCGCTGCGGATGTTCGTTGTACTGCGTCCAGGCGACGCCGTCCGCTTTTTCATCTTTCAGGAAGCTCAGGTCAGAATCAATAATCGTATCGGAGAAGGTCATAATCATCGGACCGTCGATCAGCTCTTTCGCGAGGAAAATCGCATGCGACTGACCGCGCATTTCCTCCTGAACGACATATTTCGCCGCCGTAGTCGGATAATTCTTTTCCATGAATTTCTTAATATCCCAACCGGTCGGTGAAATAATAAAGATATATTCCAAGTCAAAAACACCTTCCAAGCTCTTGAACTCGTCCAGAAGGTAATCGAGCGAGGTACGTCCTGCCATGTTGATGAGCGGTTTCGGCTTGCTCCAGGTCCATGGGCGAAGGCGCGATCCGAATCCAGCCATCGGGATAACAATCTGAAATTTTTGTTTCATGAGAACCTCCGTGATAAAAAGGCGAGTCGGGGTGCGCGGATTCGAACCGCGGACCCCCGCGTCCCAAACGCGGTGCGCTGCCAGCTGCGCTACACCCCGAAACACAGATTATTATACCCGCTAATAAGAAATATCCAAAATATACTGACTGATCATCATGTGATCCAGCTGCAGGTGTGAGTTGACAAACTAAATGCAATAGTTTGTGTAGGCAGGAGGGAACAGGGGAGAGTGTCTTGAAATGCTTTTTGCGGAGGGAAGGAGACGTGTATATTTTTAAAGTATCGAGATGTCCATGACTCCCACTCGCTTATCGCTTCGAGGAGTCCGTCCATCTCGATTTATTAACAGTTTTTTTGAGGGGCTTCCCCTCAACCCCTTCCGGGGTTTCACCCCGAGACCCCCCGTGTCGAATTTAGGCGATGTTCATGCAGACGCAGCGGGGTTTGGGGTGTCCCCAAGAGGGGTACAGGGGAGGCCCCTGGTATGGATAATATAAACTTTT
>DAOUFB010000088.1:0-9429 GCA_034430135.1 Flexilinea sp.
CGTTCCCGCTCTTTCATGCGCACCTGATTTCGACGGATGGGCTTGGGGACTGGGACGGGACAGCGCGGTTCGAGACGCTGGACGCTGCGCTCGCTTCAGCGCGTGAACGAGTCGCCGCGCGTCCTCCAAGAGGGTACTCAATTCAGTTGCTTTTTGCCCGCGAAAAAGCTGACATTCTGCTTCGAATAAGGTATGATTAACTCATTGACGAAAAGGAACTACTGATGAAAATATTTGCGCATCGCGGTTATTCCTCCATATTCCCGGAAAATACGCTTTTAGCCTTTCGGAAAGCGTTCGAGTTTGGCGCGGACGGAATTGAATTAGACGTCCAGCTGTCGAAAGACGATGAAGCGGTCGTGATTCATGATTTGACGACCGATCGGACGGCGGGCGTTCACGGCGCGGTTGAGGATTTTACGGTTTCTGAGCTGACTCGGATGAACGCGGCGTTCCGGAAACAGGATCTGTATCAAAGACAGCCGATTCCGACGCTTGATCAGGTTTTCGCTGAATTTGGGTCAAAGCTGCTGATCAACGTGGAGATTAAAACGCGCAATCCGAAACGAATTGGAAAGCTGGTCGATCGGGTTGTCGAGTTGATTCAGGCGCATGGCGTTGAGGAGTTGGTTATTTTTTCTTCGTTTAATTTCGGCGATTTAGTGAAGGCACGGAATGCGCTGCCCGGGTTGAAAACGGGGATTATTGCGGATAAAGGTCTGGCGGGCTGGGGGGCACGGACGTTCTTCAAACATTCGATTCACGTTGACGCGATTCATCCGCAGCTGGATTTGGTGAATGAGAAGTTTGTTCGGAATGAGCATCTCTGCAACCGGGAGGTCCGCACCTGGGTCGTGAACAGTTCCTATGATATGATGCGGTTCCAGAAGATGGGCGTGGACGCGATTATTACGGATGATCCGGTCCTGGGACTCGTTTACAGTTAGAAGAAATCGCCCCGACGCGAATTAAATTTTGAATAAATAGAATATAAAAAGTATTCGTTTTGATAATTTCAATCGAGCGTGATCCGAAATGGTTTCTGCATGGAACGCGCCGAATCTGAACGGTGTGGATTTTCCGTGCAGCGCAAACTGCGGTTGGATCGCGCCCCGATCGTTTAGTAACGACTTTTTCATTGCGAAGTTCGACTGCTTTTCAATGCGATGAGCTGGATAAAAATCCAGAGGCTGTCCTAATTTGTTTTGGGACAGCCTCTGGATTTTATTCATCATCGAGTCAGATACGTCCTTGTTTGTATCTTCTTTTTTGTAATATGTGTTGTTAATTGCAACTAATTTGGTATAGACTTGGTGTAGAGGGATAAAGGTGAGATGCTATGTCAAAACAAGATTCAAAATTTCAAGTCGAGTTTATGTCTTTTGTATTTCGCGGAAAAGAAATTTTTAAACCATTAAATACAGGTTATATTGATTCAAGCGTAAGCTGTATAAGAGAATATGTAGCTAATATTTACTTTTATACAAAGGATGGTCATACCATCATGCTTGATGCAGGATATAACTATGACAGACTTGCGGAAAAGATGCAGTGGCTTAATATCAATCCGAAAGATATAAAAGAGATTTTAATTACGCATCAGGATACAGACCATGTCGGCGCCATCGAGAAAGGCAGTGATGGCTTATTCAGTGAGTCAACGATATATATTGGAAGAATTGAAAATGAGTATTTAGAAGGGCGTAAACGGCGTAAAGTCTTTTGGGGATTCTATCAATTACCTCAGGTTCATATTGATAATAAAAAAGTTTTAGTTGATGACGGCCAAGTATTTTATATCGGAAATATTAAGATAGAGGCTTTTCTTGTGCCCGGTCATACTTGGGGACATCTTGTGTATTTGATTGATGATGCTTATTTATTTACGGGTGATACGGTTTGGTTTGGCGCAGACGGGGGGTACGCATTTTTAAATACTCTCGCGGAAGATAGAAAGCTGCAAACGAAATCACTTAAAAAATTGGAAGAAATACTTAGGAAAAGAAACCTTAATCTAAAGATTATTACAGGACATACCGGCTGGACGGATGATTTAGACTTTGCTTTTGCTCATGTCGATGAAATTTGCAATTCATTAAGGCGAAAACCAAAAGTTCATGACTGTAAAGCGCCATACGATGGCTTTGACGAAAGAGACGATACAGAAGCAAAAGCAAGAAATGGTTTCCTCGCTAAGTGTTAGCGCCGCATATTTGCTGATCGTGAAGCGTATGCTGGTTTGAAAACAGGCGATAAAAAATAAACTTAAACGTTCTGCCAAACGCTCGCAAATTGGAAGATGGCGGGTTAAGCCTAAAGGCATAAAAGCGAGATCATCAGAATTTTGAAAGGGAAAAGCTCGCTGCCGGTTCGTTTACGGGTAAGTCGGTGAAATAGGGCAGAAAAAAACCGCTTAAGCGGTGGAAGCCACTTAAGCGGTAGTTGGAAAGAAAGAGCGGTTGGCAAATTCTTCAATGCGCTACCAGCGCAGCCAATAACCACCCCATTACCGGCGTAGAGCGGACCAGCGGCTAAGCAGATGGTCCTGACCCATTGAGGATGGATTGAATCCGATTCAGCTTTTCGAGCAGGAGCGGATCCTGATCCTTTTCCTGACTGACGTTGGCGATGACGTTCGTGAGCATCTCCCGAAATTCAGGTGTGACCTCATTCTTGTTCGATTCAATCGCCGCGGCTAATTCGTCCATGTCCTCGATTTTCATCAGCGCCTGAAGAAATTCGATTTCCGGCGGAATTTTCATCATTTCATCAATCTTACTGAGCAGGTTCTGGATCTTGCCGCTGCGTTCGAAGTCGGAATTTTCACGGGCGAGCGAGAGTTCTTCTTCCGCGATTTCGATGAATGCGTCGTCCAGCGCGCGGGCAAATTGCTCAATGCCTTTTTCGATGGGTTCGGTTTTCAAGATAGCTTCGAGCGCCTGTTTGCGGAGTTGGCGCTGTTCCTGAATGGATTTATCGATCTCACGAATGAGCGTGGAAATAGTTCCGTGAATTTCGGTAAGGCGCGCTTTTTCGTCTCCAGACGCGGACGCTTCTTTCTCTTTCAGTCCGTCAAAGAATTTTGCGTCCATTCCGTTTCGGGTCAGCCCGACGATCGTCCTTAGGTAATCATCGTCCGGCGATTTCACGACGAGCTCGAGGAGCGAATCCCGGTTCAGCGCTTCCCCAAGCGCCTGTAAATCGGTTAGCGCCTGATGGGTCGATTCGGCGCGTTTTTTGAGCGTCTGACCGTATTCGGTTTTACTTAGCAGCTCGTCCTGGATGATATGGAGCTTATTCAGGAGTTTTTCATCCTGCGTTGACGCGGCGTTCCCCTGAATATTCGAGAGGATCGCGAAGAAATCGGCGTCGAACGATGATAATTCGCGATCGACAATCGTCGGGATTGAGGCGTCGTCAGCGCTCAGGAGTTCCTGAAGGAGACGGATTTTCCGTTCCTGTTCGCGAACCATTTCTTTCGTAATTCCGTCCGCTTCGAGAATTGTGTCTATGAGCGTGTCATAGGTGTACATCGCGCGCGGCTGGAAAAGGTAGCCTCCGCGCTTTTCCATTGGCAGCGAATCAACGACGCTGCGGATGAGTTGGCCCAAGATACGTTCCTGCTCCGGAAGCGGGGTATTCAGCTCAGCGGGGTAGTAGCTTAGAAAGAGCTGCTTTTCCGGGTCATGGTAAACGAGTGGCGTTCCGAGCGGGCTGGTATATCCGCATGCGGTGCAGAAAGCGGTATTAAACTGCCCGCTGAGGAGCTTTTCTTTCGCTTCCGGATCTTTCGCGAGGTCAAAGACTTGTTGAACGTTGGCGACCATGGTCTGGTGACAGCGCGGACATTGTGCGACGGGTTGAGCCATTGAGGGTTTATTCCTTTATCCTTTATAAAAGTTTATTTGATTTTTAGCGGCATGCCGGCGATCAGAAAGTTCGCCGTTTTCGCCTGTTGAACGATTTCCTGGTTGATCCTGCCCAAGATATCGCGGTAAAGCCGTCCGAGCGGATAGGACGGGATAATCCCCAGTCCGACTTCATTCGAGACAGCGACGAAGGTTGTTTCCGGATGTTCGGAGACGATCGTGAACAGTTTCTTCAACTCGGGAAGGATGATCGATTGCGCGTAATCTTCGGACGATATTTCCGGCAGCGTGATGATAATATTCGACGCCCAAACGGCGATGCAGTCGATAATAACGCCCTGATATGTTTTCGAGTCCAGCTTTTCCGCGAGTTTATCGAAGGTTCGTGAATATGCCTCAAGCGTTTCCCAGCTTGCCGGTCGCCGGGCTTTATGCGCCGCGACACGCCGCCGCATTTCATCGTCCAAAACCTGCGCCGTTGCGACGTACAAGATGTTATCGCCAGCCGCGCCGACGAGACTTTCGGAAAAGCGGCTCTTTCCGCTCCTGGCGCCGCCAAAGACGAAATGCAAATTATCGAAAGTGGTTTGTTCGGTCATGTTACCTCCTTGAGCAGTTCCATTGAGGCAGAGAAATCCTTTTCGTTGAATACCTCGAGCGTTAGTACACCGTTATACTGCGCGTTGATCAATGCTTGCCAACTTAATTGTACTCGATTGTCTTGAAAGGCGGTCAGGCTGCGATGGTCGCGTTCTTCAATCCCATGCAGGTGAATCACGCGGGTCTGCTTGAGCCGCGGCTGCAAGTAGGGGAGTGGGTCGCGTCCCTGAAGCCAGAGATGACCGATGTCAATGCAATAGGATGCGCTGAAACGGTGAACGACGGGGTCGTTGCGCTCGGGATCGTAGGATTCGAGATTTTCGATCGCGAGGAGTCTTCGTTCCGGAAGCGATGGCGCGATCCGTTCGAGCGCGTTCAGGCAGTTATCGACCATTTCAGGATGACTCGTTTCGTCGTTACAACCGATCTGGTGGGAATCTAAATGCGCGACGTAGGCGAACGGGTTCAATTTCTCGGTGCAGCGGATGACTTTCAGCGCTTTCTCGATAGAAATATCCGCGGCTGCGCCGCTGCGCGTGAATTTCAGGTCGAGCGGCAGGTGCACGGTGAACGTCAGTCCGTTATCTTTCGCGATTGCGTTTAGTTCAGCGACGAGCGCGGGAGACGGGAGGTTTGAGTAATCCTCCGCCTCGAAAAGAACGAGCTCGACGTCGTCGACTTTATCCGCGAGCCAGCGGACGTTGGGGAGAATATCGTCGGGAATGATATACGAGGTCGTTCCGAGACGGAAAGGTAGCTTCGCAAAACAGGTTGGACGCATACGAAGTTCTACCCGTACATGAATTGAAGCTCAGCCAGGAAGAGGACGGCGACTTCCGTTATTTCAATCGCGAATCCGAGGACATCGCCGTTGATCCCGCCGACAGCGCGCTTCGCCCATGCGCCGATCCAGTCCGGAAGCTTCCAGTAGACGACGCCGCGCAGGAAAAATGCGCCAACTAAGAAAACGCGCGACGCGATTTCGCGTTTTGCGAATCCCATGAAATGGGTTTTATGATAGAATATAAAAATTTCGATCGCGAGGAAGAGGACAAGAATGATGATTCCGTTGATCCGAACAGCTTTGGGGTGAAGCTCTTTTTTCAAGGCGGCTGCCATGCCGTTAGGGTTGATGACGGGCTGCGACTGAACGAGACGCAGCACAATGAATCGGGCGAGTATAGGCGCCAAGAGATACTGAGGCTGGAACAGCGGGAACATCGGGAGCGCTTGCTGCGCGAACATGTATTTCGCGATCAGAAGGAGGACGAGGGCGACGGTCGCGAACGTACCGTGATGAACGTCTTTCATGATTTCAAGGCGTTTCTCCTTCGTTCCGGGGTACAGAAATGCATCGATGACGTCCATAAAGCCGTCTAAATGCAGCCCGCCGGTCAGTCCGACCCAGACCGCTAAAAGGAGACACCCGCCGGCGAAGTAGATGAGACCGGCGTGGTAGAAAATCCAGGACAGCGCCCAAAGAATGAGCGCGATGATAAGTCCGACCGTTGGGTAGGATACGGTCGAGAGCCGGCGATTCTCAACCGTATCCTCCTCATCAGTGAGATGGACAGGGAGCCGCGTCAGGAAACGCAGCGCGATTTTCAGCGCGGAAATGGGATTGGCTTTTGCGGTTTGTGTTGGTTGTTCCATGATGATCGTTCCTTTACATTAAACAACAGTTTCGAGGTTGAAATCGAATCCAAGCGCGCGGAATGCGTCGACTTTTTCAGGGCGGATCACGACGACCGCGCGGTTCGCAAGATTCGTGCGCAGGAGGTCAAACGCGTGAATCAGCCCTTGATTCCGGTCGAATTCGAGCGGTCCTAATTCGTCGATGATGAGCAGGTCTATTTTTGCCGCGTCCGCCGCAAGAACGGCGAGAATCCCGTCTGCCCAGGCGAAAACGTCCGGGTCAATCGTCCATTTCCCGAGCTGCGTTCCCAAGTTCGGGAGCGCGCCGCAGTTTCCGGCGGTACGGCGTGTACTAGTCGCAATGTCGACCAAATCAAAACCAATTTTCTCCCCGGCAGCGTTGAAGCGTCCGGGCTGGAGGATGCCCGCGGCGCGCTGACCCGACGCCTGCGCGGACTGGATCAGCGCAGCGCAGGTCGTCGTCTTTCCAGCGCCGCGGACACCGGTTATGACCGTGAGATTGGGGGTGTTTCGCTTTAAAAGATCCATGACACTGATTATACGTGAAATATAACCTGTGTCATGGATAAAAGTTTAATCTGGCTTGAGGATGCGTTCCCAGAACGTTACGGGACGTCCGATTTTTTCTCTCCCGTTGCAGCCGGGACAATGTCCGCACGCCGAATGACAGCTGGACGGATCGAACACGGTTTTTTTGACGACACCCAGACGGACATAGGCTTCGAGTTTTGCTTCGATCATTTCCGGCGTCGTCCCAAGCCTTGCGGCTAAACCAGCTGTCGAAAACGTCCCTCCGCGTTCAAGCGCGTCTAAAAGCGATTCCATCTTATCTTCTCCGACCGCCGTCTAAAAGAAAAGATTTGCGACGTGATAGGTGACCATCGATAAAATCAGTGCGGTCGCGATGTAATAGAGCGCGATGCGAACTGTCCATTTCAGCGAGTGGCTCTCCTGATAGGTGGAGGAGAGGGCGACGGTGCAAGGGACGTTGAATGTGACGGCGACCATGAACGCCAACGCTTCCGGTTTGGAGATCGATTTCGCCACGATCGCGCCGAAGTTCGCGTCCGCCGCGGCCTTTCCGATCGTCGAATCGAAAATGCTGCCGGAACCGGCGAAGATCGCGCTCAGGACGCCCAAGACGGCTTCTTTTGAGATCATCGACGCGGTGAACGCGATAAAGGTTTCCCATCCCAGCCCGAAGATGCGCGTGACCGGTTCGATTCCCGCGCCGAATTTATACAGCAGGCTTCCGGCGATATCGCCGTTTTTTGAATAAGAGAGGAAAAAGAAAACGACCGAAACGGTGAGCACGACGCGGAACGCTTTTTTGAAAACGTCGGAAACGCGGTTCAGCGTGATCCGGAACATGTAACCCCAGCGCGGTTTATGGTAGGGGGGCAATTCCATGATGAGACCGGTTCTTTCCTTTTCAGGGACAAGAACACGCCCAAAAATTTTCGCGGTGATGGTGATATGGACGAACATGATCGCGAAAAGCAAAATCATGACTAAAATTGAACCCCAACCGAAGAAAGCGGACGCTAAAGTCGGAATGACGGCGAAAGTTGCCCCGCAAGGGATCGCCCAGACCAACGCGATCGTCAGGATGCGCTGACCCCATGAATCAACGACGCGCGATCCGGCGGCGCCGCCAATCGTGCAGCCGACGCTGATCAGCATGGGCATGACCGATTTCCCTTGCAGCCCGAGCTTGCTCATCGTGCCGTCAAAAGCGTACGAAACGCGCGCCATGTAGCCGACTTCCTCGATCAGACCGAAAACGAGGTTGATTCCGAAGACGAACCCCAACATGGAAATTGTCCACATGAGCGCCGTAACGAGGGTTGAGTTTAAGAACTGTCCAATCACAGCGGGAAGTCCGACGCCGACGAGCGCGTCGATCGCGCTGCCTAAAACCGGCGGAATCAGCGACGCGAAGATCATCAATGGCGCTGCCGCAATCATGGAACCGATTAGTCCGAGGATAATAATTCCCACCGCGATGGGTTTTCCCCAGAAGGGGTGAATCGCGAGACGATCAAATTTTGTCAGCAGCTTGGACGGTTCCTTCGTCTTATCGGCGACCCCCTGAATCAGGTTCTCGATCCAGTCGAACTTGCAGTCGCTGCTGAGGATTGCGCCGTGTGCGCATTTTTTCAGAAATTCCCGGACGCGCGGTTCATCGGAACAAGCCGAAACTTTTTCCGTGACGACTTCGTCCTGCTCGAGGAGCTTTACCGCGAGCCATTCTTTCGAGAGCCGCCCGATTCCATGGTCAGGAATAAGCCCTTTCGCTTCGCTGAAGAGCGCGGAGGCTTCGGAATTCTCAAAGCGGGCGAAGAGGTCACCCGCTCCCAGAATCCGCGGATTCGCGAGCGCGGATTCGAGCTTCGCGAAGAAATCGCCATAACTTTTCTTTTCCGGGGCGATAACGCCTGCGACGGGAATGTTTAACTTTGCGCTCAGTTTTTCAATATCAATCTTTTTGCCCTGGTCGGCGGCGACATCTATCATTGTCAGAACGAGCAGCGCCGGCGTTTGAATACCGGCGTAATCGGCGAGCATGAATAAGTTGCGTTCGAGCTGTGACGCGTCGGCAAGAATACAAACCAGATCCATTTCGCCCGAGGCGATTGTGTCGCGCGTGATAATTTCTTCGGTGGAGTTCGCCGAAAGGCTATAAGACCCAGGTAGGTCAATCGCCTTGAAGAGCTGCCCATTGTGGATGAATGTCCCCTCTTTTTTCTCGACCGTTTTTCCGGGCCAGTTTCCTACATGCTGACGGGAGCCGGTCAGGGTATTAAAAAGCGTCGATTTGCCGGAGTTTGGCTGACCTAAAAACGCAATCCGAATTTCCTTTTCCATCTTCGTTATCCTTCCACCATAATCCGTTCGGATTCTTCGCGGTTGAGCGCGATCATCGTGTCCCGTCCGTAGACGAGAAGCGGGCGGGAGCGAATATTTTGAAGCATTTCGATTTCACAGCCAACGTTCAAGCCAATCGACGTGATGCGTGTCAGGTAGCGCCGGTCGCCATCGATCGCCGCTATTCGACTTTTCTGACCAGATTCAAGTTCCGTAATGGGTCTCATCGTTTGTAAATTCCTCCGCAGTTAGTTAGATAAAACTAATGCAGTAATTCTACACCTTTTCGCTCGGTCTGGAAAGAGTGCACGATATGGAAAAAGAAATATATAATAGGAACGCAGGTTCGAGAGAAGAAAGCGAGCTGTTGAAAAAAAGTCATGATTCGAAAAGCGACTATTCAGGATATTTCTCGAATTGCCGAGATACTGGTTTT
>DAOUFB010000089.1:0-6380 GCA_034430135.1 Flexilinea sp.
TGGGGCTTTTATTCGATCCGATCACGGTCGAGCTGCCGCTTGAAATCGCGATTCCGGATAGTTACGTGACCGATCGTGCGACGCGGATCAAGCTGTACCGCCGAATTGCCGCGGTTCATGACTCGGTGAAACTGGATTTACTGCGTGACGAATTTGGCGATCGGTTCGGACCGATTCCGCAGCCGCTCGGGAACCTGTTCTTTCAGATTGAGGTCAAGATATTAGCTGAACGAATCGGGTTAACGGCGGTTGTCAAAGAAAACGTCTCGATCGTGCTGAAATTCCCGCCGCTCCCGAATGGGGTCGAAAGTCGGGGATTGAATGACCTCGGCGCGGGAATCCGAGCGGGTAAAAACGCCTATTGGCTGACGGGTCTCGATTTTAGCGGAGACGGCTGGCGGGAATCGGTTTTGGCGCGGATGCAGAAAATCGCCGCTGCTCGTTCGGGGTGAACCAGGAAAACATGGGGTCGTCGATCAGAACCTAAAACAAAAGAAGCCTCAATTTCGGAGGCTTCTTTTGTTTGAATCCTGAAGAAAACTTAGATGCCGAGAATCGACTGCACGAGCGCGAGGAGGACGCCGCCCGCAACAACAGAGCCCAGCTGCCCAGCGGTATTTGCGCCCATGGCGTGCATCAGGATGAAGTTGCCGTCGTCTTCTTCGAGCGCCATCTGCGCAGCGATACGACCCGCCATTGGGAACGCGCTGATACCGCAAGCGCCAATCAACGGGTTGATCTTTCCGCCCGTGATAACTTTCATCAGCTGACCGAAAAGAACGCCGGCAACGGTATCGAGAACGAACGCGAACAGACCCAGAACCATGATGATCAGAACGCCGAAGTTAAGGAACTGCTCACCCGTCATCGTTCCGCCAACGGTCAAGCCGAGGAAGAGCGTCGAGACGTTGATGATTTCG
Organism: Flexilinea sp.; assembly: GCA_034430135.1. Taxonomy (GTDB): domain Bacteria; phylum Chloroflexota; class Anaerolineae; order Anaerolineales; family Anaerolineaceae; genus Flexilinea. Next base: position 921 of record DAOUFB010000089.1, read on the forward strand.
TTCTGCGAAGCCTTATCGAGACGGTCAACGACATTCGATTCCTTCATGAGGTTTCCGAGCATCAGCGCGGCGATCAGCGGCGCAGCAGCAGGGGAAATAATCGAAATCGCGATCGTGACGAGCATCGGGAAAACGATAATCGCGCGATCAGAAACCGGGCGCGGCGCGTATTCCATTCGGATCATGCGATCCTTGCGTGACGTCAACGCCTTCATGACCGGAGGCTGAATGATCGGGATCAAGCTCATGTACGAATAGGCGGCGACGGCGACCGGTCCCAGGATCTGGGGCGCGATTTTCGACGTGACGTAAATCGCGGTCGGACCGTCAATTGCGCCAATCGTACCGATCGAGGCGGCTTCCGCTAATCCCCAGTTAAGGTTGGGGATGTATTTCGCCAGCGCGGCGGCAAGAATCAGCGTTCCGTAAATCCCGAACTGACCCGCGGCGCCGAGAATAACCATCTTAGGCATCGCTAACAGCGGTCGGAAGTCGATCATGGCGCCAACGCCGATGAAAATCAGGAGCGGGAACAGCTCCGTGCTAATTCCGGCGTCGTAGAGAACTTTCATGAAGCCGGATTTCGTAATCGTTTCGAGTTGACCGTTGATAATTTCGGTCGATTCGAACGTCTGATACGAGGACATTCCCAAGTTCGCCAGAATACAGCCAAACCCGATCGGGAGGAGCAGGGTCGGTTCATACTCGCGGACAATCGCAAGATAAATCAGAACCAGCCCGATCGCGATCATGACCATTTCTTTCCAGCTTAGGAGATAAAAAGTATCGAAGATACTGCTCAAACTGAAGCCCATGACGTACCTCTCTTACGCTTTGTACGTCAGCAATACTTGACCGTGTGTAACCGTATCGCCTTTGGTAACGTTAACCGAACCGATCGTTCCCGCCGTCTTGGCAACGATATTGTTCTTCATTTTCATCGCTTCGAGAACAAAAAGAACGTCGCCTTTTTTGACTGACTGACCTTCTTTAACGTTGACGTCCTGAATGACGCCCGGGATCGGGGCGGTAACTTCGACGCCGCCGGCTGCCTTCGGCGCTGATGATTCAGCGGCTGCGCCTTCGTAGGTCATGAGAACCTGACCATGGCTCACGGAATCGCCTTTCGCGACGTTAACGGACGCGACTTTTCCCGCCGTCTTCGCGACGATATTGTTCTTCATCTTCATCGCTTCGAGAACGAAGAGGACGTCGCCCTTCTTGACGAGCTGACCTTCCTTAACGTTGACTTCCTGGATAACGCCCGGGATCGGCGCGGTTACGTCGGCGCCGCCAGCGACCGTGACCGGCGCGGTAACGACTTCCGTCGCGGCTTCATCCGTGCTGACGCTGAACGGCGTACCGTCAACGCTGACGACCATCGGGGACGCGTTCGGATTTTCGATTTCAACGTTGAAAGATTTTCCTTCAACCGTAACAACAAGCTTCATAATATGACACTCCTTATTTATTTCCTGACCGATTCACCCAATTCTCGGGCGCAGGCAGGTCTAACCTTTTTTCGAAAGAACATATCCCGCGGCAGCGACGGCAACTTTCGCTTTCATCGCGGAATCGTCGGATCCGTCTGTTTCGGATTTCGTCACGTCGTCGCTTTCCGGCGCATCTTTGACGAAACGAACGAGCAGTTCCATCGCGCCCCAAATGATCACAAGGGACAGGAACAGGATCAACATGCCGATCCCCGTAATTTGCAGCGCGTGGCTGATAACCTGAGAATTATCCTGGACTGCAACGGCGGCGGCTTCGACGATTTCGACAACTTCCGGCGTAATAGTGGGCTCCATACGTTCTCCTTTCTTGCCGATTCGTTCCGAATTGAATCAGGGAATTGAATCCGACAGGATCATGATAATAAGAGTGGTTCGCGTTTTCACGCAATATTTAGATTAGTTGGCAAGTCCCGCCAACCCATGGCGCGTGCCATTGGTATCCGATTGGTAATTCTACCCCAAAACGTTCAAAAACACAGAGAATTTGCGTCCTGAACGAATTGTCAACGCACAGGTTTTGCCTCGTTGACAATTCGCCTGGAAAAGATCTATAAACCAAATAAATCCTGATGTGACCCTGTCCGAACCAATGTCAAAACCAGAATTTCATTTTCGATAATATAAATTAGCAGCCAGTCCGGTTGGATGTGGCATTCGCGGTGTCCTGACCAAACACCGGAGAGAAAGTGATCTTTATTCTTTTGCGGTAAGGATTCTCCGTTCGCAAGTTTTTCGACAACCTCACGCAGTAGAGAAATATTGAGTCCGCGCTTTTTTGCTCGTGTAAATTCTTTTCGAAATTGTTTCGTCGTTTTGACGAGGTATTTAATTTGCGTCATTATTCAAACTTTCGAATAGCTCGTCAATATTCGTAAATCCTTTTTCATTCGGATCATAAGCGATTCTCATGGATTCTTCAATCGCTTCGAGCGTTTCGGCGTTCGGATCGCTCGCGAGAATTTCGAAAGGAATTTTCCCGGCGCGCATCGACTGGCGGACAAAAATGTTAAACGCAGTCGAAAGATTCATTCCCAAATCTTTGAAAAAAGCATCGGCTTTTTCTTTCAATTCTGAATCCATTCGAATTGTAATATTCGTAGTTCCGCGAGTCATTAAAAACACCTCCATTTCGTACGATCTTTATTGAATTATACGGCAGAATGATCAAAAAGCTCATGATTTGCACGAGTTTAAATGGATCTTCAACAGGCAGATTTCATTTCGCTGACAATTTTGAGCAACTCGCAAAAGAGAATGTTATCGATGAAACAGATGTTGAATTTATATCCAAAACAATCATTTATACATTACACGGTATTTTGACGCTTCATTTTTCTACCAATGAATTGTCATCCGAACAATTATGTGCTGACTTGGATCATATTACAGATAAATTGTTAAAGAATCGATTTCTTGCCAAATCAGCTTAGATTAAAGGTGAGCGTAACGCTATGGCTATCCAGGAAATTACGGCTGCGTCATTTTCGCGTCCGTCCCGTAGAGGCGCGTAAAGACACGCTCATACTGTTTCTGGAAACGGAGGTCGCGTTTTAGAAGTCCGTCGATTTTATCGATCCCATGCATGATCGTTGAATGATCGCGTCCGCCAATGAATTCGCCGATCTGAGGATACGAGTAGTTCTCTTCGGTGCGCAGGATATACATGACGACTTGACGCGCGAGCGCCACGGCGCGCGCCCGACTCCTTGACAGGATCGCTTCGGCATCTGCGCCGAAAACCGAGCTGACGACTTCCAAGATAGTGTCAATCGGGCGTTCGTCCGAGCTAAAATCCATTTCTCCCAGCGCTGCGTTGACGACGTCCCGGTTCAAAGGTAAGCCGCGGAAGTCGGACATGGCGAGGACGCGCGTTAACCCGCCTTCCAGTTCGCGAACGTTCGTCTGAATCCGCTGAGCGATGAGGTTCAGCACGTCGAGCGGAACGGTCCGCCCTGTCTTTTCTGCTTTCGACTTCAGGATCGCGATCCGAAGTTCAAGCGTCGGCGCCTGAATATCGACGGTCAGCCCGCTCTCGAACCGCGAACGCATCCGCTCCGTCAGGGTAATCATTTCCCGTGCCGGACGGTCCGATGAAATAACGATTTGCTTATCCTGACCATAGAGCGCATTGAAAGTATGGAAAAACTCTTCCTGGGTCGATTCCTTTCCGATGATGAATTGAATATCGTCAATCAGGAGGACGTCCGCGGAACGGTATTTTTCGCGGAAAGCGATATTTTCATGGTTCTGAAGCGACGCGATAAAATCGTTCGTAAATTCTTCCGAGGTAACGTAGAGGACTTTTTTCTGGGTCCGCGCTTCAATTTCGTTTCCAATCGCATGGAGAAGATGCGTTTTTCCGAGACCGACGCCGGAGTAGATGAAAAGCGGATTGTACATCATGCTTGAGCCGGTCGCGACGGCTTTACACGCTGCGTAGGCAAAATCGTTTGAAGATCCGGTAATAAAATTGTCGAAGGTATAGCGAGGGTTCAAAGACAGAGACGAACGCGCATCCGACGATGCCATGTCAACCTGAATGGATTCCTTGATGGCGGAAATTTCGGGTTTGATCGGTTCGCTTTTTTTGATTTGAAAGGTGACGCTCGCGTCCGGGTCACCTGTGAGCGCGCAGAGGATGCGTCCGATGGGCGCCGTCATACGTTTTTCCAACATATCGCGGACGTAGCCGTTTTCGACTTGAATCATAAACGTATGATCCTGAACCTCTGAAAAAGTGGTCTTTCCAAAGAACGTTGAAAATGTCGGCTTGTCGAGCGTAGTTTGCAGCTGTGCAAGCGTGGATTTCCAAATTTCTTCGTCAGTTATCGTGTTTATACATTCCGTCATCTTTGAATATGCCTTTTTGTTTGTATCGTAGTGCTCTTGATCGCTAAATACAACCTATGATTTTTCACAGGGTCAAACTGGTTACCGACATGAGCCGTTCGGTAGCTTTTAGGTTCGCGGTAATTGGGAAGCGTTTCAGAAAGTCAGCTCCGCGCTTGAACTTGAGCTATTCTAACATGGCAACGATAGATCCAAGCGCTTATTAAGCGCTTTAACGAATCAAGTTCTTTAAGGTTTTAAAATCTTAAAACTTATATGAGAACGCCTTAGAATTTCGTCTTCCCGTTCATCCCTTTGGCTCATGCGCCAAAGAAAATCGCCCCCCTTTCTCTGAAAAACTGCTATTAACCTGCGGGGATAATTTCGCGTAAGATTTAGAAAAAGCGTCTAAAAAACGGAATTTTGGGCGTGTGATTTTCTTCACAAAGAAAAATCGGGACGAAATTCGGATTTGCGGAACTTGCTGATTGCCTGACGTCTACGCAATATTTAAGCCGCTTTGCCGACGGATTCCGTCCCGATTCATCAATCAGGATTCAAGTTCGTTCATCATCATTGCCGCAGCCTTTTCCCCAAGCTCGATCGCATAGTTGGTTCCGCGATCGTAGGGGTAAACATGGCTCATTGAGGCAAAATACAGCCCGGGCACCGAGGTTTTGATTGGCGGTAAATGCTCGGAATGCTGAACGAATGGGATCGGCTGTGCATAGGTTGTTTGATATTTCCAGACGTTCAGGATCCAGGATTCGTCGAAATCAGGGTTGATTTTCTTCAAGCCGGGCATGATCTTCCGGAGGAGTTCCTCTTTCGAAAGTTTGAAATTTTCATGGCTTGGGTCAAGGTAATCGCCGGCATAGATGATCGTCTGACCGCCGAACTCATCGTGGGGTACGAAGTTCGTATGCTCTACGAGCGCGAGGCAGGGGAATCCCGCCGCTTTGGGCAGGTTGTACCAGTAATACCCTTCCGGTGAAAGCGGATGGTTCAGCGCCAAAATCAGAACGACAGCGCCGATGCTTTTCAGCTCGTGAATCGGCGTTCGGTCGCGCTCGTCTAATGTCGGTACAAGCTTTTCGAATTCATGCGGCGGGCAGGT
>DAOUFB010000090.1:0-19370 GCA_034430135.1 Flexilinea sp.
GCCTGTTCAAGAATATAATTAGCGGCAAGGAACTTCCCTAATCTATGGAAAAGTGAAACAGACACAATCTTCACTCCCGGCAGCACGGTTCTGATTCGCTCCTGCGCCTCTCGTTGCGGTAAAATGCTGTCGATATTTTTCTTGGCAACCCCGTATTTTCCTGACCTGCTTTTTCAGCTTCCCGTAGTCGGCATAGAGGGTTTCTTTCTGCTCCCGCAGCTTGGCATACTCCGCTTGCAGGGCTGCCACGTCCGGGAGATTGGCAATGCCAGCCGCTTTCAAGGCTTTCACGGCGGTTCCATAGAGAATCAGGCAGCATTCATGCTCTGCCCGGTATTTCGCGGGATCTCCCGCCTTAGGGGATGCCGAATAAACCGGTCTTGTCCTTTGGCAGGCAGCGACGTTCTTGATAAGCACCACCGACGCTTCTTCACGCCCTTTCGCACCTCGGCTGCCTGTTCGCTGACCGCCGTAATCTCCGCGATTTTGGCGGCCAACTCCGTGTATTGTTCGATCTTATGTTCTGTCAGGAAATTCATCGTCCAAGCGGTCTGATTCAAGTTGTGGATTTTTGCCCAATGCCCATAGTCCGCCGCTTATATGCGGGCTAACAATTCCTCAAAATCCGACACCTGCGGGATAAGGGTGTCCACGGCAATTTTCAGCTTGCCTTTCCATCTTGTCCCGGCCTTTTCCGCCTGATATTCGACGTAGCTTGACGCCGCCATTCCAATCAAAAACAGCAAGAAACGGCATAGCCGTTTGAGCTATACCGTTTCTTGCTTCAATGTTTCCTTAATTCAGATCCCCATTATGAGAATCCCCTTTTTTATACCTGCTGCCCGATTCAAGAAAATTCAGGTTCTTCCATCTCTTTTCAGGAGACCAATCCGGCTTGTTTTTCGGCTTCTTACTGGATCTTTTCCTGAATCATCTCACGCGCGCGAGCCAACGCCGTTTCCGCGTTCGCGACATTCTTCCCGCCGCCCTGAGCCAGCGTCGGACGTCCGCCGCCCTTTCCGCCGACGAGCGCGGTCATCGACTTGATCAAGTCGTTCGCGCTTAATCCGCGCTTTGCCAACGCATCCGTGACCGTCGCAACAAACTGAACCTGGTCATTAAGAACCGTTCCCAAAACCGTGACCGCCTGATCATGGCGCGCTTTAAAGCGATCCGCGACTTCACGCAAAGAATCCGAATCCATCTCCGGAAGCAGCATCATTAGCGTCGGCACGCCGTTTATGACTTCCGTCTTCGCCGTCAAATCGCCAAGCTTATCCAGCAATGCGCTCTTCTTGACCTTATCCAGCTCCTTGGCAAGTTCCTTGAGGTTTTGATGCACTTCAGTCGCACGAGCGAGGAGTTCTTCACGGCTTACGCCGAATAGACGCGTCATGTCATGGACAAGACCGCTTTGAGCCTGAATAAAGTTCATCGATGCACGGCGCGTAATCGCTTCGATACGTCGAATCCCGGTCGCGACCGAACCTTCGCTGAGAATCAGGAACGTCCCAATTTCCGCGGTGTTGGAAACGTGCGTCCCGCCGCAGAGTTCCGCCGAAACCGCCTTATCACCGTCCAAAATCCGCAGCACGCGGACCGTCTCACCGTACTTTTCATTAAAAATCGCGGTGACGCCCGAGTTAATCGCGTCGTCAAGATTTTCAATGCTCGTCGTGACTGGATAACCCGCTAAAATCTGCGTGTTGACGATCATTTCGACGCGCTGAAGTTCTTCCGCCGTAAGCGCTCGATTCGAATTAAAGTCGAATCGCAATCGATCCGGAGCGACCAGTGACCCGGCTTGACGCGCGGAATCACCGATGACCTGATGAAGCGCAGCGTGCAGGAGATGCGTCGCAGTATGATTCGCCTGAATATCGCGGCGCCGTTCGAGGTCAATATCAACGATAACTTCAACCCCCGGCTTGATCGTCCCGCTGACGACCGTTCCAGAATGGAGAATCAGACCATTCAGCGGACGGCGAACATCCTTGACCTCAAAGACGAAGGACCCATCCTTAGCTCGAATCGTCCCAGTATCGCCGACCTGACCGCCCATTTCGAGATAGAGGTTGGTCGCGGCGGTAATAAGTTCCGCGCTTTCGCCCTCGCCGACCGTATCGTAAGGCTGACCATCGCTAAGCGCCATCAATAGCGTCGTATCGACCGGCTGACGCGTGTACGGATCATACGTTACGCCCGTGCTCGGGAGTTTTCCCGCCGCGATAAGTTCGGAAAGATAGACGCCGTAGCGTTCCGCTTCCTCTCCGGTCATCTTTCCCATCGCTTTACCCGCGCCGGAAGCCAGGCGATGCGCCTCTTGAGCGGCTTCATACCCCTCGCGATCGACATCAAAGCCCTGGTCCCGAACGAGATCATACGTGATTTCAATCGGCAGCCCGTGTGTCGAATACAAGTCGAAGCAGACCGCACCATCGACGACCGTTTTTCCCTCATTCTTCATCGCTTCTAAAACTTCATTGAGCTGATGAATACCTTCGTCGAGCGTCTTATTAAATCGTTCCTCTTCCGTCTTAAGCGCTGAGAGAATTGCGTCATGCGACCGGCGCAATTCCGGATAAGCCCCCTGATAGGTTTCAATAATCGCTTCCGCGACCTTATACATAAATGGTTCCGTCAATCCAAGCTGGTGACCGAAACGAACGGCACGCCGAATAATCATGCGGCAGATATAATTCCGCCCGACATTTCCCGGAACAACGCCGTCAGCGATGAGGAAACTCGACGCACGCGCATGGTCACAAATGACGCGGTACGGCGTAAAATTCGCGTTCATCTCTGCTTCGTTCGTACCCGAAAGTTCCTGAATCGTTTTCAGCGCCGACTTGAACAAGTCCGTTCGATAATTCGAATCAACGTTCTGAAGAATCGAGACGATGCGTTCAAAGCCCATCCCCGTATCGACATACTTTTGGGAAAGGGGCACAAGTTCGGTCGGGCTGATCCGGTTGTATTGCATAAAGACCAGATTCCAGAGTTCAAGAAAGCGGGAGCAGTCGCCATTCACGGAACAGACGTGCCCTGGAACATGCTTCATATTACAGCGTTCCGGACCTAAGTCAATATGGATCTCCGAGCAGGGACCGCAAGGACCTGTGTCCGCCATTTCCCAGAAATTTTCTTTCCGCCCGAAATAACGAACGTGGTCGGGATTCATGCCCGGCTGCTGCCGCCAGATATCGAACGCCTCGCTGTCAGCGTCGATCCCGCTGTCTTCATCTTTGAAACAAGTCGCCCAAAGTTTACTCTTGTCGAGACCCCAGACTTCGGTCAGCAGCGTCCATGCCCATTCGATAACTTCTTTCTTGTAATAATCGCCGAAGGACCAGTTTCCAAGCATTTCAAAAAAAGTATGGTGCGTGTCGTCACGACCGACTTCATCCAGGTCATTGTGCTTTCCCGCAACGCGCATACACTTCTGGCTATCAACGGCACGCTTATAATCGCGCTTATCCGTTCCGAGAAAAACGTCCTTAAACTGAACCATGCCGGCGTTCGTGAAAAGAATCGTCGCGTCGCCAGCCGGAACGAGGGATGCGGAACGAACGGCAGTATGTCCCCGTTCGGTAAAAAATTCGATAAATTGCTTTCGAATATCGTTTCCTGAAAGAAATTTCTTCTCCATATGTATAAACTTCGCCTTTTCCTTATTAAAACGTTCGGGCGAATTATACTTGATAGTGCCGTGTCTCAATCATAAACAGGAGGAAACCCATGGAAAAAACCCTGCGCCTATTCGTCGCCCTCCCGCTCCCTGCGCCATTGAAAATGAAAATTTCGCACGAACTCCTCGCTGCGTCCTACATGAAGCGCCCCGGACTCCGCCCGACCCCCGCCGCAAACTTGCATTTAACGCTTCATTTTATCGGCGACGCGAGAGCTGAGTCGTTACACCCCTTGAAGCAATCGCTCATGACCGCGCTCAGCGGAATTTCCAAGTTCAGGTTAGAACTTCGCGGCAGCGGTGTCTTCCCGAGCATGGCTTCTCCGCGCGTTCTCTGGCTTGGATTCACGAACAATTCGCGTGAACCACTGATCAGCCTCGCATCGTACGTGAAAAAAGCCTGCGCAGAAGTCGGACTGACCGACGACGCGAAACCTTTCAAGCCGCATTTAACCATCGCCCGAATCGACAACCGCTTCGACACCGCCAATACGCCTGCGATCCTCGCAAACCTGACCCAATTCCAGGCAGATCCGTTCGATGCCCGGGAAGTGATCGTTTACTCCTCGGATTTGAGCGGGCACGCGCCGATCCATCGTGCCGAAGCAATCGTCTCGTTGGATGAAAATCATGATAAAATTTGACTGTGAATTATCTTTTGTAAAGGAAATCTTATGAACGATTCAGTCGAAACCGTTGCCATCGCCCGGCGCATCGTTGAAATTTTAGAAGATCATAAAGGTGAAGACATCCTCCTGCTGGATGTCTCAAATCAAGTTGATTTCACGGACTACTTCGTTATCGTATCCGCTACGTCGGATCGCATGATTCAAGCCCTCGCCGACACCGTTCAGGATAAGATTCGCGAAGAATATAAACTGCATAGCAAAATTCAAGGCGTAGCTGGCGGCGGCTGGACGCTAATTGACATGGGCGACATCGTCGTTCATATTTTCTCGCCCGAACGGCGCGAATTCTATGACCTCGAATCGCTTTGGAAGGAAGCGAAAACGATCCTCCGCCTCCAATAGTTTTTTCTCAGCGGTAAAAAATCGTCTCGTAAACGACGATGAAGCGCCAATACGTTACGCCCCTCATATTTGATGTCCGCATGGGGGGCATTTACACACCCCAGTCAACAAATTTTCCAATTTTTTTCAAAACAACAAGTTATTTTTCTTCTGGTTTGTTTAGTTAATAAATATTATCTATTCAATTCTGAATTTAAAGTTAATTTAACTTAGATTTGCCTTTTTTCATTTGTATTCGTTCGATTTATAGTGTAGAATTTAACGAGTAGAAGGAAGCCTGTATTGATACACTTCCTGAGAACAGAATGGAGAAAGCTTATGCTTAAGATTAGCCGAAAACTCAATTATGGTCTGCAATTGATGGTTGCGCTTGCATGCAACAAAAACAACCAATCGACGGCGACGTCAAAATACGCGGAACAGCTGCAAATTCCGCTGCCGTTCCTCCATCAAATCGCGCATGCGCTTCAGCTCAACGGATTGATCAAGGCGACGCCAGGTCCGAAAGGTGGCTTGCGCCTTGGAAATAAAGGACTCGATACGACGCTGTTCGATATTATCCATGCCCTTGAAGGTCGGTTCTCGGTTCCCGCCGGTGAAGACGATGTCCAAATTGCAGAAAACGATATTGCTCTTGGCGTTTGGAAGGAAGTCGGTTCACGAATTAATACGGTCCTCCGCGATTATACGCTCGCTGATCTGATCGTAGCCGCCGAAAAACCAACTGAATAATCGATAATATTTACGATATTACTCGACATGATTCTATATAAAATAACGGGTTATTTATCCCGTTATTTTTGATTAACTTGTTTCGTTTTTTAGAATAACAAACTAAACATTTTGTTTCGCCTTTGTTAAGCTATTATGCAAAAGTCATACAATAAAAGGGGCATCCTGATTAAGTACAGGACACCCCGTCAAATCGGTCAGCGTTCGTTCGGTTACGGCGCAGCCGGTGTCTCGTTCATTTGATCGTACGCTTCCTTTGTCTGTGTATATTCGATCGGGTCACGCGTCGGCTTTGGAAGTGCCCAAGTCATCGTCTCCTCTGAAACGTATCCTTCCTTCCAGGGCAACAGCTCAAAGAAGTCCCCATAACTCAAACCCTTGTTGATTTCGTAACGCCCTAGCATAAACAGGATATTTCGGCTTTGTTTAATCGTGTGTTGCTTCGTGAACGCAATTTTATAGAGCGACGCCGAAACCCGTGAAACCATTTCACCGCCGGCATCCATGATCCCGCCTGAATAAGCGAACGCCTCAATCGGCTGTTCAAACATCTTTTCCAGGTCAACTTTCGACATCCCAATTTCGCGTCCATAGTGCGCCGGATCATTCGAACCATCATACCCACAGGCGCCGATCTCCCAGCCCGCGGCTATCATCTCTTTGACCTGAGCAGCGCTGATGCTATTTTTCTTGTCGACGAGATTCGAATACAGGAAAAGATTTCCAACCATCCCATACTTTTTCAAGATGGGATATGCGTTGACGTATTGTCCCATTTTGGACGAGTCAAACGTAAACATAACCGGATATGGCGGCAGCTCGCCCCCGTCGTATAGAACCTTAATCAGCTGCGAAAGCGTAATGCTCGTATAACCCAGCTCAGAAAGCGTCCGGACCTGCTGTTCAAATTCGAGGGTTGTGACGTTAAACGGCGATTCCCATTGATAATACGGATCCTGATCCGCGTTATCGGCGATATCATGATAGTAAAGGACGAAAACGTCCGCTGAACCGGCGCTATGCGCAACCCAGGTTGGCGTCGGAGCAAGCGTCGCCGTACCGGTCGCGGTCGGCGTTGGCGTAATCGTCGGCGTGGGCGTTTCGGTAAAAGTCGGCGTCGGAGGCGTCAGAGAGGCGATTCGATTCATCTCCGCGGTAAAAGTCTCCGCCTGAACGGTATATAAATACCCCGCCGGCGTGTTATTATCTGGTACATGACAACCCGTCACAAAAGCTAAAATGAATAGCATGAGACCGGTTAGGAATAAAAATCGTTTCATAATCCTCCTATCCAAATCGGACATTCCTTCATCAAATTTTACTTGAAAAACGAAACGCAGTTTATGCAAAAAACCAAACCGTCATCGCTTCAATGTAAATTGGGAACAAAATTGACGTCATGCCAAGCACACCGTGAACCCGACGCCGATAGTTTCCGCCGCGTTCCACCCCCTCGAGCAATGCAATTTCGCTCCCATGGATCGGAAGCGCATAAAGCAACGGTGCAAACAACCGCCATTGAACTCCGAAACGATGAAAAAGTATGAGCGAAAAATAAGCGGCTCCAACCGTAAGAGCAAATCCGCGAAAACGGGCGGAACGGATCATGGGAAGAAAGAGACCGTGTGAGAACGCTGCGTCCCCGTCTACGTCGCTCATCGTCCGAACCAGGCAGGCAGCCAAATAAAAAAGTGCATTGATCGTCAGGTACGCCCGAATCGTCGGCAGCGCAGCAACGCAGCCCGGAGTGCAAATCGTGATCAGAACCGTCGGCAAAATAAAAATCGCGCTAATATCCAAAAAATCTTGAAGCGCAGAGAACCGTTCACGTCCGCTAACCCATGACTCAGAGACTAAAATCAGCAGCGCGATCGCCAGCCAAACGAGAAGTTCAATCCGTTCACCCGCGCGGAAGAAAATCAGGAAATAACCGTTGACCCCAACCAGCGCGAAAAGTCCGCCCAGAATGAGCCCATGCCAACGCAGCGTCTCAGCCTTCGTTTCCTGAAATTCACGGATCGCGTCTCCGCTCCAGCGAACGTTCCGCAGCGGATGAAACCCCATTCGGGTAACCGATGAATAGAACCGGACGCCTATCAGCGCACCGAGGAAACCAACGCTCACGAAGAACGCACTGATCAAATCGAGCGTTTCAACGCTTCGCCGCCAAAAACGCAGCACGCCAAGCATGACGATCAGGTTCGAAACCGTCAAACCTATCTCCCATAGCGGAATCATGCGTAAGAAAAGACGAAAATCAAAAGCCGACCTATTCACGGAATCGATACCCCCCGTCGACAGGAAGCTCAACGCCGGTCACGTACGGCGCATGTGCAAGATAATCGACCGCACCAACGATATCGTCGACCGAACCCGTCCGCTTTAAGAGCGTCCGCTGAGCTAACTTCTCCCAACGTTCGTCGTCATCAACCCCTTTCAAAATAAGCCCAGGCGCAACAGCGTTGACACGGGTTTGGGGCGCGAACGTCTTCGCCAACAATCGTGTCAGACCGCTGATTCCCTGCTTCGAAAGGACATAGCCCCCATACGTGGTCCAGTCCTGATAGACGCCTGAATCCGAAAAGAAAACCATCCAGCTCGGGAGCCCATGCCTCCGCATCTGACGCCCCGCTTCCTGACCGCAGAGCCAGGCGGATCGCAGATTGACCGAGAATAGTTCATCCCAACGTTCCGCTGTTAATTCATCCAGCTGCGACGGCTCAAAAACCGCAGCGCAGTGAACCAGACCGACAACATCGCTTTCTGCGCCAATCGTAATCGTGTTGAACAACTCGTGCACCTGAGCCTCATCTCGCAAATCAGCGCGAAATGCGCACGCTTCGCCGCCCGCGGACTGTATCGCTCGGACGACGCGATCCGCGCCGGTTTCATCTTGAAAAAAATGAACCCATACCTCGTAGGACAGCGCGGCGAAATGCGCCGCGATCTTTGCGCCGATCCGATCTGATGCACCGGTAACAACGACCGAACGCTTCCGCTGCGGGGATGTGCCGGATCGATCCGTCGATTCAGCCATATTCAATGTTCCAATCTCACTCCTCGCGTTATAAGGACGCGCGGAGGATCTCCATGAGCTCCGCTTCGGTCAGCTCGTAACGATCGCGGACAAGTTTGCCCCCCGCAATCTGATAAATATTTTTAACAATATTCGAAAAATCAGCTTCACTGAAACCGTGCGCAGAAAGGCAGCAATCGTCAACCTCGCAAGCCCGTTTTAATTCTTCAAGCGCGGCGAGGAAAGACCTCGCTTTCTCTTCAATTGTCTGCCCACGTTCCGTTACGCCAATCGCATCCGCCATTCGCGCGTACCGCTCCGGAATCTGCGCTGCGCCGTAACGATGAAACGCATTCGCTATCATGATCAACCCTTCGCCATGCGGAAGCGTCGGGACAAGACCGGATAGCGCGTGCTCAATGAGATGCGCCGTCGTGCAGCCAGCGTAGCAAATTTCCATTCCAGCCAACATCGACGCAATGGACATATTCGTCCGCGCCGTCACATTCGAACCGTCTTTGACCGCCGCCGGAAGATTCTCAAAAATCAGACGAATACTTTCCAGCGCCCAGGCGTCCGTAACCGGCGTCGCGCGAACCGCGATAAACGCTTCCATACTATGGAAAAGCGCGTCAAAGCCCTGAAACGCGGTGTAGCGTTTCGAAATGCCCAACGTTAATTCGGGGTCAACGAGCGAAAGCGCGGGAAAGTCGCAAGCCGTTCCCATTTTTTCGCCAGTCGCAGGGTTAGAAATGACCGCGGTACGGTTTCCCTCCGTCCCAGTTCCCGAAGTCGTCGGGATCGCGATTAGCGGAAGTCCAGGAACGGAGAATGGCTTTTTTCCACCCGTTCCGGCTTGGACGTAATCCCAAAAATTCCCGGAATTCGTCGCCATCATGGCAATAGCCTTGGCGGCGTCGATCGACGACCCGCCGCCAAGTCCAACCACAAAATCGCAGCCGCTTTGCTGAGCGAGCGCTGTTCCCGACATAACGGTATCCAAATCCGGATTCGGGGTGACACGGTCGAAAAGAACCGTCTCAATCCCCCGCATTTCGAGCGCAGTCAAGACACGCGCCTCAATGCCAAGCCGTTTCAGGGATGACCCGCCCGTCACGACGAAAGCTTTTCGTCCCGGAAGGACTTCGCTCGCTAATTTTTCAAGGCTTCCCGCCCCATAAAAAAGAACGGTCGGGATTGTAAATCGAAACACGTCCATCCGGAACTCCTTTTCAAAACAATTCGCAAAAACCAGTCACACCGACGCGCCGGTTTTATCCCTGAGCTCGAAGGATCTCCGCCGCCGCCTTGATCCGCGCCAGAACGGTATCCTTCCCGATAATCTCCATCGACTCAAATAACGGCGGACTGACACGCTGTCCCGTCGTCGCGACACGTAAAACGCCGAAAACCTGCGCCGGTTTCAGTCCCAGCTCCGCTACGAGTTCACGCATCTCCGGTTCACCGACCGTCGGACTAATCTCCGGCAATGCAGCCAAAACAGCATAACTTTTTTCCGCGATTTCAGCGCACTGAGCCGCGTTCAGTCCCTTTTGAATCAGATCCTCCACCGTGGGTTCAACCGTCGGGCGGAAGAAAAAGCCAGCCAGCGCAACCGATTCATCGAGCGTCACCATCCGCTCCTGAATAATCGGTGCTATTTTTAACAACGTTGCGTCGTCGGCATCAATCCCCGCTTTCAGGAAGAACGGCTTGACCCGCCGCGCTAATTCCTCGAGCGAAAGCTGTCGGATATGAACACCGTTAAAGTGGTCTAATTTCATAAAGTTAATCGCCGCGGGCGACGGATTCAAATGTTCCAGAGAGAAGCCTTTGATAAGGTCGTCCATCGTGAAAATATCTGTATGATCGTCAAGGCTCCAGCCCATCAAAACGATCCAGTTGACGACCGCTTCAGGCAGGTAACCAAGATCAATCAGATCAGTCAGGAAAATCGAATAACCGTCCTTCATCAACTCCGCCGACTCGCGTTTCGACAATTTTCCTTTTCCATCCGGCTTTAGGAACAACGAAAGATGAACCCATTGCGGTTCCTCCCAACCAAACGCCTTAATAATCAGGTGATGCAGCGGTAAGGTCGGAATCCATTCCGAGCCGCGGATGACATGCGTGATCTTCATCATGTGGTCGTCAACCATCGCCGCCAGGTGATACAGCGCCCAGCCATCCGATTTAACAATGATATAGTCGTCAATCGTCCGATTTTGAACGGTAATATCCCCACGGATCATGTCATGAACCGTCGTTGTACCCTCTTTATTAACCTTGAACCGAATCACGTATTTTTCGCCTGCTGCGATTCGCTTCCGCGCTTCTTCGACCGGAATATCACGGCAGCAGCCGTCATAGTGCGGAAATTCCTTTCGCGCTTGCTGATCCTGCTTCATTTTCGCGAGCCGTTCCGAGGAACAGAAACAATAATAAGCGTCGCCCTGATCAATCAGCTGCTCCGCATATTGCATGTACAGGTCTTTTTTATTCGTCTGACGGTACGGACCGTATTCGCCGCCAACGTCCGGACCCTCCTGCCACTCCATTCCGAGCCAATGCAGTCCATCAATAATTTCTTTTTCCGCGCTGGCGACATAGCGTTTCTGATCTGTGTCCTCGATTCGAAGAATAAACGTTCCGCCCGTCTTTTTCGCTAAAAGGTAATTATAGAGCGCGGTTCGTCCGCCGCCGAGATGGAGCCGTCCCGTCGGGGATGGCGCAAAACGGACACGAACCGGTTTCATTTCGTCTGACATGATACTTCTCACCGCCATTTCTTTTAAGATTGTTGACGATTTTAACGCGAAAAGCTCGGATTGAACCGAACCTTCGTGAAAACCGATACCCTTGGACGCCGTCAGGTTAGCTCTTCCTGCCTGACCTGCCGGCATGCGACGCTCTCAACCAGTCCAATCATAACCGCCAGCGCCAGAGTCGAAGAACCGCCGTAACTGACGAACGGAAGCGTCAGTCCCGTTACCGGCAGAATCTGCAAATTAACACCTATATTGACCGATGTTTGAAAGAATAAGAGCGCGCCAATCCCATAGCATATCAACCCGCCGAATAGATCAGGCGCATGCATCGCCGTTCGGAAGCAGCGCCATATCATGAACAAAATCAGCGCCAAAACGATCATCGTTCCAATAAAACCGAATTCCTGCCCCATTGCTGAAAAAATAAAGTCGGTATGACGCACCTTGAGGAAACGGAGCTGAACTTGCGTTCCGTTACCGTATCCCTGACCGGTTAGCTGACCGGAGCCAAGCGATATAACTGCCTGGTCAACGTTATAGTTATCACCATAACGGGCGTTCGGATCGGGGGCGATAAACGTTCGGACGCGATTAATCTGATACTCCTGAACAAAGGGAACGGTCCCCGGAGAGAGGAGAATCCATACCATCATCCCAACACCGAAGAAAAAGCCGAAAAAGCCCATCATGATCAGATATTTCATAGGAATCTTACTAACCCAAAGCATGGAAAACCAAATGACCATCATAACGATTGACGTTGACATGTTCGGTTGAAGAAGAATGAACAGGACGATGCCGAACGTGATAATGAAGCTTTTCGCGATCCAATGCACATCATGCACCTCGTACCATCGTTTCGAGAAATACTTCGCTAATCGAATAATCAGCACCGCTTTCGCGAACTCTGACGGCTGAAGTTGGAACGGTCCAATACGAAGCCACCGCGCCGCACCGAATTGCGCCTGTCCGAAAATATTCAGGGCAAAAAGCAGGATAATAATCCCGAAGTAAAGCAAGTCGGACATCGAATCCAAATAGTGATAATCAAAGATCGTTAAACCGATGATCAGGAAAAAACCAATAACGACGTATTGTATCTGGCTGTTTACGCTGACCTCAAGGTTTCCAGCGAGCGCCGAAACGATCATAACGATACCGAAAACGCAAAGAACGACGACAGTCGCAAAGAGCCAATAATCAAAACTGCGCCAAATTTCCTGTCTCATGATCTACAATTCTCCCAATTGCCAAGCCAAGCTGAATCGTCTGACCCCTTACTCAATGATGTCTTCAGTCGGCGACTTAAAGCGAACCGTCTTTCCTTCCCGTTCCGCGTCCATTTCTTTCAAAATGAAGAAATTTTCAATAATACGCCGCGTCGGGAATCCCGCCGTTTCGGAACCTTCTTTTCCGTTATACATGAACACAACAACGACGATTTCCGGCTTATCATACGGAGCATAAGCAGCAGTCCATGCATGGGACGGCCAGCTCCCGAAGTTACAAATTCCCTTTTCGCGCGCAATATCATCACAATATTCAGCCGTGCCGGTTTTCGCCGACGACTCATAAATATCGCCCGCGAACGCTTTTTCCGCGGTTCCGCCCGGCTGCGGAACACGGCGCAGCCCAGTACGCGTAATCTCGACGACCCATGGCTCAACCGCTTTCAACTCGCCTGTCTCAACTCCGTCCGAGTCATACGTCATGATTTTAGGGTCTTTCGTAATATCCCAAAGCATACGCGGCGTGAACGGCAAAACCGTATTGCCGCGTTCATCCAGAACTTCACGGATCAGCGTCGGACGCGCCATCATCCCATAAGCCGCCACCGTCGAAAAAGACATCATCACCTGAAGCGGAGATGCCGTAATGTACCCCTGTCCCATCGACGCCAGGTAGGTATCGCCCGTCGCCCAGGACTCGCCCATGTTGACGCGTTTCCAGGTCCGCGTCGGAATCATGCCCTTTTCCTCACCCGTCAGCTCGATACCGGTGCGTTCGCCATAACCCAACGCATGGGCATACTGCCCCAGACGATCGATACCCAAACCCTGAGGGACTTCTTCCTCATAGCCGCCGCCAACCTTGTTGAAATAAATATTGCAGCTCCAAGCCAGCGCGGAAGGATAATCAACGTAGCCGTGCCCCGCTTTTTGGTGGCAGACGTATGTCTGCAAACTGCCCGGGTCGTTCGGAGAATAGGTGTTTTGCATCTGAATTGAACCCGGGTCAAAAATCTGGTCAGTCGGCGCGAGAACCCTTTCGTTCATCGCTCCAATTCCAGTTACGATCTTAAATACGGAGCCCGGCGGCTGCGCGACCTGCGTAATATGATTCAGGAGCGGCTTCGACTGACTGACCGTAAGCTGTTCGTAGTAATACGCCGGAATATATCGCGTCATCCGATTGTTCTCGAACGTCGGTTCTGAAACGAGTCCCAGAATTTCGCCGGTATACGGATCCATCGCGACCGCTGCGCCATCATGCGTCAACGGTCCCGTAATCGAGAGCTGATTATAATACGCCATCGTGTCCAGCAATGCGCTGCGCATCATGTTTTGCAGGCGGATATCAATCGTCAGTTTAACGTTGTACCCTGGGACCGGCGAATGAGGCGGTTCCAGGTCGCGCGTCTCTAACCCGGCAACGTCAATCTCCACCACACGCCGCCCGTTCTTCCCGGAAAGCAAGTCCTGAAGCGACGATTCAACGCCGCCATACCCATAACGGTCCTTGTTCAAAAGGAAACCGCGCGCCTCCATTTCGTCCGCAACGAACGCTGGGATCGGACCGAGAAACCCGATAATTTCCGACGTACTATAACCGGTTGGGTATTCCCGAATCGAATTAACACGCACGCCGACCCCGGGCATCGTCTCGGATAATTCTTCGACTTCACGCGCTAAAGCTTCATCCACGTCGCAGAGAATCCCCGTTTCCGAATACGGCGCCAATGACGAGGCGATATAGACAATTTGCGTCAATCCGAAATCCGTCGAACATTCTCCAAATAAGCGCACCGTCGCATCGTTTAATTCCCCGTTGTTGACCGGAATGCCGACTAATTTAGATAAAACCCGAAAGGTACGCTGGCGATCGCCTTCATCTTCGGGGAGCTCCGCCGGAACAATGACGATATCATATGTCGGAGCATTTTTCGCGAGGACAACCCCGTTCCGGTCATAGATAATGCCGCGCTTTGTCTGATCCTGAACTACCGAAATGCGGTTTTCATCCGCACGCGCCAAGTAGCTTTCACCGTCAATAATCTGAATCTCATAAAGACGAACGATATAAAACGTCATGACCAGTGTCATCACAATTAGCGTTATCAAAAACCGCGGATTTTTCAGATCCAGTTTTTCATCCTTGTAGTTGTCACGTATCATTTTGAATCCTCTGCCTGATATAGCCAATTCGCGTAATCGTTCAAAAAGATATACGTTGGAAAAGCTAAGAATAAATTCAACGTCATCGATGGAACAAAGATTTGCGTAATAACGAAAGAAATATCATAGGAAACGTCTTGAAGAAAGAGAAGTCCGAACGATATCACCGTCGATAAAAGAGTGCCCATGATCGTCACGAAAACGAGAAGAATTAGCGGCATCTGCCACACCCATAATTTCAAGATCCGAATCATAAACCAAATTGAAAGGTAGATCAGGAAATACCCGTTCATCGGGAGCGCTGAATAAAAAGTCATCACAAACCCGGCTAACAAAGCCAGGATCAAAGAGTGCTTCGTGTTCGCGTTCAACGTCCAGACAATCAAGACGATCATAACTAAATCCGCAGAGCCGTATAAAATCTGTAAGCGGCTGAAAACAGCCGTTTCGAGCGTTCCAGCAAAAAATAAAATCGGAATAAACGAGATGATCTCAGCCATGCAATTACATCAATCACCGCTCGGTTCAAGCGGACTAATATTCGACGGACGAAAGTTCGCGACGACGAGAACCGCTTGAAGCGAGGAGAAGTCCTCCGCTGGTTGAATCGAAGCGCTTTGGAAAAGTTCGTTTTCCATGCGGTTCACATTCAGAATCTGCCCTATCATGATTTCGGACGGATAGCGGCCGCCCAGACCGGATGTCTGGATCGTCTGACCAAACTCGAGCGTTACATCCTGCGAAATCATTTCGACCGTCAAGTCGGAAGTCACCGACCCACGCACAACGCCGTCCGTGTCAGCTTCCACGATATAGGCATTGACCATCGAAGCAGGATCGGTAATAAGCTGAACCCGCGCCGCCGAAGCCGTAACTGCGTCAATTCGCCCGACGAGTCCCTTCTCGGTTACGACCGGCATCCCGAACGTCACGCCGTCGTCTGAACCGCGGTCAATGAGAACGTATTGGAGAAACGGGGATGGATCTTTCCCGATAACCGAAGCCGCGATATACGTTTCCGTCGGACGCCCGCGTGCGAACCCTAACAGGGAATAAAGAATTTCCGCCTCGCGCAAATCCTGCTCCAGCTGAATAATGCCCGTCCTTAAGAGCGCAACTTCCTCCTTAAGCGACCGATTCTCTGCCTGGAGCTCAGTCACGTCGCGAGGAATCGTGAAGAAATTCACGACAGTCGAAAAGCGTTCTGACACAACCGTCTGAACGCCGACGATCGGGTCCATTAAAAAACCGAATATCGTCGTAAGATAACCGCTGAATGCTAAAAAGATAAAACCCAAGGTAAACATCACAGCGATAATTTGACGATAATTTTGCAAAACCTTTTTCATGATTTAATTATAAGCACTCTCGCAGCCACAGACACAACGTAACAAAACCGCGCCAAAAATCCCTTCGGTCGTTGCTTTTTAACGGCGTGAGAATCGATCAATACCGACGGAAAATTGTTCAATCGAAGCGCTGTTCTCCAAAACGTAACCCGCACCGCGCGCAACACATGTCAGCGGATCCTCTGCGACCCAAACCCGAATGCTAAGCTCCTCGTTGAGCCGGTCTGCCAAACCTAAAATTTGCGAACCGCCTCCGGAGAGACAGATACCGGTTTCAATTAAGTCAGCGACAATCTCCGGCGGAGCTTCGTCGATTGCGTCTTTAACCGTGTCGACAATGACCTGAATCGATCCGGAGATCGCGTCACGAATCTCAACCGATGAAACTTCGATCGCTTCCGGAAGTCCGGTCACTAAATTCCGCCCGCGGGTAACCATCGTCCGTTCAGACGGAAGCGGATGCGCCGAGGCAATTGAGATTTTAATCTGCTCCGCCATACGTTCGCCAATATATAAATTGTATCGATTTCGAACGTAATTCAAAATATCCTGATCCAGTTCATCGCCCGCGACACGCAGCGAGCGAGATACGACTATTTCGTTCATCGACAAAATCGCAACTTCCGTCGTGCCTCCACCGATGTCAATGACCATCGTCCCGCGGATTTCATTAATAGGCAGACCAATCCCAATCGCGGTCGCAACCGGTTCTTCGATTAGGTGAATTTCACGGGCGCCTGCCGCCATTGCGGCATCATAAACCGCACGGCGCTCAACGTCCGTCGCACCGCAGGGAATCCCCACGACGACACGCGGACGCGGAAAAGGAGCAATCGTCTGCTGATGAGCCCGACCAATGAAATAACTGAGCATGGCTTGTGTAACTTCGAATTCAGAAATAACGCCATCCCGCATCGGTCGAATCACGCTCAAATTCGCCGGAGTCCGTCCAACCATTTCTTTCGCCTGAGCCCCAATCGCAACAGGCTGCCGTGTCCTTTTTTCGACAGCAACCCACGAAGGCTCGTTGATCACGATCCCCTTGCCCCGAACGTATACAAGCGTGTTAGCGGTTCCGAGGTCAATTCCAATATCGAGCGAAAACAACCCCATGAACCAATTTATCGGATTAAATGCCAAGGATTTTCTCCATTAGATCATGTACATTTTAGCGTTGAAAGCGCGTCCAGAACAGAAACACGCCCTTAATTCCGGACTCATTATACCAAAATTCCGCAGCTTTCGATAAAAAATTCCGTTAAAATTTTTCTTGCGATTTATTCAGGAAAAGCTGAATTGACCCGCTGAAGTTCTTCCCTCACAGACCAGCAAGATCGATTAAAATTTTTCCATGAACGAAATCGCAGCCCCATTCATGTACCGGTCGTCCGTCGGTTCAAACCCAAAAACCATCATTGAATCCGTTCCGAATTTTTCCGAAGGACGAAACGAGGAGACGCTCTCGCTGCTTGAAGCCGAGGTCGCGAAAACTCTGACCGTCCGCTGCATCGATATCAACCGCGACGCCGATCACAACCGTTCCGTTTTCACCCTCCTCGGCGAACCCGAACCCATCCAGCAATGCGTTCTTAATTTAGTGCGGGTTGCGGCTGAGCGGATTAGCCTCGAAACACAGCGCGGGGTTCACCCTCGTATCGGTGCTGCGGACGTGATTCCGTTTATTCCGCTGCGAAACGCGTCGATGGACGACTGCGTCCGGATCGCGAAAGAAACTGCACGTCTCATTGCGGAAAAGTTCAATATTCCGACCTACCTCTACGCTCGCGCAGCCGAACGCACCGACCGAACGAAATTATCACAGCTCCGGAAAGGCGGCTACGAACATCTACGCGCAAATATTCAATTTGACCCTTATTTCGCGCCTGATTTTGGTCCTCCTCAGCTCGGTCCGTCCGGTGCATCCGCAGTCGGGGCTCGCCCCATTCTTATTGCATACAATCTTTTTTTAGCATCCGAGGACGTTACTATCGCAAAATCAATCGCACGGAGGATTCGAGAATCCTCCGCAGGGCTTCCCGGCGTTCAGGCACTCGGATTTCTCGTAGATGGGCGCGCTCAGGTCTCCATGAATCTCACCGATTACCAAAGAACGAGCCTGAAAACGGTTTATCGAGCGGTTGAGGAAGCCGCCGCATCCATGGGAACGGGAATCGAACGCGGGGAGTTAATCGGCTGCGCACCGTTAGAAGCATTTCGCGGCACGACGCCGGACGCGGTGGGGCTTCATGATTTTCGTCCAGAAAAAATTCTCGAAACACATCTTAATTCGGAGGACTGGTCATGAACCGGGATACGAATCCGCTAAAGCCCGTCATGCGCCAAAGGAAGGATCTCCTGACCGAATTAAAAGCGGAGAAAGACGTTCGTCTTTCCGGCGGAATTTATCATAAAATTCAAATCGAGCTGACGTATAACTCGAACCATATCGAAGGAAGTCTCCTGACCCCTCTCGTGTCAAGCGAATGACACAATAATTTAGAAGTTTTTCAAAAGCAAAAGAGAGTGAATTCTTACTCCTTTTCATGCGTCTATTTCCATATGATTTTTTGAACGATACTCCCCTCACATAGTACGGAGTCAACATACTTTTTCATTAGCTCCCTTGTAAGCTCATTATCTTTGACAACCTCGTCTTGCTTGGAAAGTTCCTTTATTCTCTCCGATAGGCTTTCAAGTTCTTTGTCAATGCTCTTTTTACTTCCTATGAATTTCAGCTTTGTAATTTTACCGAGTTTGTATTTTTCAAAGTCTGAAGTCTTTTTAGCTTCAAGTTTTGAAACTTGTTTTTCAATTTCCTTATGGCTCGTCTTATCCTTTTGCTCAGGTTTAACCTCGCCATATCTTTCTTTAATAAGGGCTAAAACCTGTTCTTCCAGTTTCTCAACTCTTGAGTTCTTATGTTCCACATTGTTGCATTTACAAATTCTGCAATGAAAATACCTGTGTACTCTTACGCTTCCATCAAGTCTCGGTCTTTTCGACTGAACAAATCCCAAGATGTGATTACAAGTAGGGCATTTAGCAAAGCCTTGAAGTGGCGAATGCTGTCTCCAAGGATAATCTGTATTCTTACCTTTTATGAAGCGTCTGCTTTCTTTTATGGTTTGAACCTTATCAAATTCTTCCTGAGAGATAATCGCTTCATGATGGTTATACACCTGATATGCACCCCCTCTCTTTTAATTTTTTGCATAAGAAAAGACGATAGATGTTTTACTTTCTAACGCCTTGTATCTTCAGTATTTAATTTTATTTAGCTCGGCAAACTGGGATTTAGATTTTAGCCCTTACGGAAAATAAAATGAGCTATTCTTCTGAAGTATGTTCTATAACATTATAGTTTAATGCAAAGTGTAGCTATATAGTCATT
>DAOUFB010000091.1:0-3018 GCA_034430135.1 Flexilinea sp.
GGACGTTTTAGCGTCAGAATCGCGGTTGATCGCTTTAGGTCGGATTCTGAATGAGTATGGGATGAATGCGCTGATGCGCCGCTAAGAAACGAAAGATGAGGAAATAAGGAATGAATACAGCAGGGGTACAAAAGATGTCCATGCCATCGACACGGGTGGTGACGGGTCCGGTTCGGTTGTCGTACGCGAATGTTTGGACGCCGAAGTCGTATAACGGGGGAGCGCCGAAGTATTCGGTTTCGCTGATTATTCCGAAGACGGAAGAGGAGACGCTCCGGCGAATCCAGGATGCGATTCGCGCTGCCTACGAGGAGGGGATTCACAAGCTTCGCGGGTCGAATCGGACGCCTCCGCCGCTTTCGGCGCTCAAGACGCCGCTTCGGGACGGGGACATGGAACGGCCGGACGACGATGCGTATAAAAACGCGTATTTTCTCAACGCGAACAGCAGCCGTGCGCCGCAGATTGTCAACGTTCGGCGCGAGGTTATTACGAACGAGGACGAGGTTTATTCCGGGGTTTTCGCCCGGGTCAGCCTGAATTTCTACGTTTTCAGCGTCAACGGGAACCGCGGAATTGCGGCTGGGCTGAACAATATTCAGAAATTGCGGGATGGGGAGCATCTCGGCGGCGGGGCGAGCGCGTCTCAGGATTTCGCCGACGAGGTTTCAGAAGAGTTTCTGATTCCCTGGGATTAGGGTTCGCTATTTTCTCACAGGCGCGGGGCTTCTTTTTCTCCTTTTCGGGCTCCGCGCCTGATTTTTCAAGGAAAGGGTTGTTACAGGGGTACTTTATGGAAATTCACGATTTAGCGATTGATATTGAGACGTATTCTTCGGCGGATTTGACCCGAACCGGGGTTTACCGCTACGCGGAAGCGCCGGATTTCCGGATTTTGCTTTTCGCGTATTCGGCGGATAACGGTCCGGTTCAGGTCGTTGACTTCGCGCAGGGGGAGAAATTGTCTCCCAAAATTTACGCGGCGCTGAGAGACCGGCGCATCACGAAGCATGCGTTCAACGCAGCTTTTGAGCGGGTCTGTTTATCGCGCTGGCTCGGGCTTCCGATGGGCTCGTATTTAGATCCGGAAGCCTGGCGCTGTACACAGGTTCATGCTGCCTATCTGGGGCTGCCTTTATCGCTGGCTTCGGTCGGCGAGGTGCTTCGAATCGCGACGAAGAAGTTCAGCGAGGGGGCGCCGCTTATCCGCGCTTTCTCGATGCCCAAGGCGGACGGGACGCGGCGGCTTCCCGAGGAAGAGCCGGAAAAATGGGCGGCGTTTAAGGCTTACTGCGTTCGGGACGTCGAGGCGGAGCGCGCGATTCGGGAGCGGATTCAGCGGTTTCCGGTTCCGGAACTGGTTTGGGCGGAATATCAGGCGGATCAGCGCATTAACGACCGCGGGATTCTGGTGGATACGGCGCTGGCACAGCGGGCAGTCACGATGGACGACGCGGAACGGGTTGAGCTTAGCGACGAGCTGCGCATTCTGACGGGGCTGGAAAACCCGAACAGCGCGGCGCAGCTGAAGCGCTGGTTAACGGAGAATGGGACGGAGGTTGATTCGCTGGCAGCGAAGAACGTTCGAAAGATTTTAGAGAGCGCAGCGGGGCGCGCGAAGCGCGTTTTGGAACTCCGGCAGGGACTGGCGAAATCCTCGACGAAGAAGTATCTGGCGATGATCCAGGCTGCCTGTTCGGACGGCAGGGCGCGCGGGATGTTTCAGTTTTACGGCGCGAATCGAACGGGTCGGTGGTGCCTTAGCGGTGATCACGAGGTTTTGACCGAAGACGGCTGGAAACGTCTTGACGAGTGGCGGGGCGGGAAAATTGCCTGCTGGTCTCCGGCAAACGAGCTTGTTTCCTTTCAAAAAGCAAAGTCCGTTGCTTTTCCTTACTGCGGTGATTTGTATCATTACTTGGATAAACGGATCGACCAACTTAGTACGCCCGATCATCGAATGTGCGTCAAACGCCGCTATCGAGGAGAATGGATAACGGACAGCGTTGAGAATATGGCGAGCTATCGACCGAGTATTCCGTTTACAGGATACCGAATATCGCACCCAAGTCTTGACCATCACCAATTGCGGGTACTGGTTATGACGCAGGCTGACGGACATTTTACGGACGAAGGTGTAGTTCGATTCTCTTTTACAAAGGAGCGAAAGGTTGCCCGCTGTAAGGCACTCCTGCGGCGGGCTGAAATCGAATACGCTCTCAAGGAGTATACCGAATCAAACGGGAGGACGCGCTTTGTAGTTTCGATCCGATCCCGCGCGGTGCCCTTGTGGCTTCGGATGTTTCGCGATAAGACTTTCGGTCCGTGGCTGTTTGACGAGAATGCGGACGTGTTTTTTGATGAGCTTGTCCATTGGGATGGGTATCAAAGCGCCGCGAACAGTATCCAGTACTCGACCTGCAACCGACAAAATGCCGATTTCGTTCAGGCATTTGCCCACATAAGCGGGCGTTGCGCGTTGATAAAGGTAAAGAGCCGTCAAGAGGATCACCCGAACTGGAGCGATGCGTACTATGTAGATATTTGGCTGAATCCTAAGAATAGTCATGAAGTGAAGAATAAACCAGAAAAAAAGGTTTTCAGCGGAATTGTCTATTGCGCCGAAACGCCGACTGGATTTTTCCTCGTCCGACGTAATGGTCGGGTTTGGGTCACTGGCAACTCCGGTCGGATCATACAATTGCAAAATTTACCGAGGGAGCAGCCGGAGGATTTAGAGTCTGCACGCGAGATGGTTTTGAACGGAGGACGAGATGATCTCCGGGAGCGTTTCGGGTCGGTTCCCGCGGTGCTTTCGGGTCTTATCCGAACGGCGTTTATCGCTCCGGCGGGCGCGCGTCTCATTATCGCGGATTACAGCGCAATCGAGGCGCGGGTACTGGCCTGGCTGGCGGGGGAGAACTGGCAGAACGAGCTGTTCCGCAGCGGCGGTGATCTGTATTGCATGACAGCAAGCCGCATGTTCGGCGTTCCCGTCGAGAAGAACGGAGAGAACGG
>DAOUFB010000092.1:0-4618 GCA_034430135.1 Flexilinea sp.
CACCATGCCAGAGGCGGGACAATTCCCATAATTATTCTCTAAGACAATATCACAGAACGACCGCACTTAAAAAGCAAGTTGGAAGCCTGACAGTTGAAGAAATCGATTAAAAATGGCATAATATAACGGAAATTTAAAGAGAAATCGAATTCAGGAGAAAACGATGAATAAAAAAAGAGATTGGTTCGGTATTTTATTTGGTACGATATGGTTTTTAGCGTCACTGCTTATTTTAGTTCTTTATATGACCGGAAACCTTAATGGCTCAATACCTGTTCCAAAAGTGCTGCTCATTGTATATGAAAAGCTTGGTATTGTTCCAGGAGCTATCGTTCAAATGGTATTAAGTGCTTTATTGTTTATTTTCAGCGTCAGAAAAAGGGAAAATTAGTATTCTTCAAATGAAATAAAGCAATTAAACAACATCAATAAAAAATTGGATTAAGGAACAGTAAATCAAAGAAAGGTTTACTGTTTTTTACTCTCACAGGCAGAAATATAGCGGTTGACCGTCCGGATGGTCGCATTCAGCTTCAACGCATAACGCAGGTTATTTTTACCATATGCCAGACTACGGGACAATTTCTTTGATTAATTTTTAGCGCAATATCGCAGACTATCCCAACACAGAGTATTCACACATTTGCCCCCCAAAAAAAAGAGGATTCGCTTGACCGCATTTTGAAAAATTATATAACTGCTTATTTCTCCTTATCCTTTTTTTTTCCATTCCTTCACAATATCCACTTCCTCAAAAAAAACGTGATGTGCAAAAAAACTATGATAAAATCGCTAAGTATTTGGAAATATAGTCGACCGGATTTTTCTCTAATTAATCAAAGTGTGCGGTAATACAGGGTAGGTGATTGGATGTCTAAGCATCGTTTCAATCAAAGGTGGTGTGAGTGAACCTAATAATTTCTTTCTTCGTGCCGTTACTGTCGATCGTTGGTCTAATTCTCTTTTCTGTGAATCGACTCCGAATCCAATTCACGATAGCACCGTTGTTTTCTTTGAGCTTTATTATCATTATCCTTTATTTTTTTACTCTTTTGTCTCTTGCAAATGTCGGAATATATCTTATTTTTGCAGCTAATTTCGTTTTCATCATTGATTTTATTTTTTCATTTTTACGGCGAAGAGAGTGGATTCGTGATAACGCTGAAACAATAATAGCTTTGATTTTTTATAGCCTGATTGTTTTTGTATTGACTTTACTTTCAAAACGATGGTACTTTCAATGCTGGGATGAGTATATGCATTGGGATCCATTCGTTCGGCAGATCTACAAGACCAACGGTTTTTTTACTTCTGGAAGCTTTTTTATCCATGCTCAATACGTGCAAGGATTACCGCTTTTGGCGGTGTACTTTACAAAACTTAGTCAGTATTCCGACGGGACGCTCATCCTTTCGAACAATATACTGCTTTTTTCAAGCTTTTTTGTGTTTCTTCGCAAATGGGAGAAAAGTGCCGACATTCTAGTTAATGGAATACGGCTTATTCTAATGTATCTTTTGGTCAACACGTTTAGCGTGTTATTGGTCAATACATTTATTGCGGATATTGTTATTGGTGCTGTCTTTGCTTCGATCATATACATGTTGTACATTGATAATTCATCACGATCTATGCGGATTGTTTTCCTAATTCTGCTTTCCTTTGTTTTTATGAAAGATGTCTGCATCTATTTTGCTGCCTTTCTTCTGTTTTCTTTGGCTGTTTGGGAAATTCTTCAGCCGAAGAGAGCGGATCATAAGAAGGAACATTATCATATTTTAAAAAAGTACCTGATGCCGCTACTTGGGATTTTTTCTTGGTACGGAATTTGGACTTTACGTCTTCGACTCGTTAAAATCCATCGTGATATGAGAATCCTGTTGAATGTCAAGGAACTGTGGATTGCTTTTTTTACTCATGAGAACACGTTTTATCAATCCGTTTTAGATAATTTCTATCACCAGCTAGTCAATGAGGGATTTATAAAGTCATTGTCGATGCTCAGTTTGTTTTTCATTTTTATTCTGTTAATTGTCGTTAGCCCGATCGTTTTCCCCAAGTTCTTCAAAAAGAAAGAAATTTATTTTCTAACGGCATTGGTTATTTGTTTCATCGGGTATTGTTTTCTACTGGTTGCTACCTATTTAGGGTCTCAGCGAGAAGGTCAACTTGTACTTGAAGAGCCGGCAGGCTTCTTTTTGCGATATTTCAGTTCTTTTTCCGTTCTTTTTATGCTTATATACTTTAACTTTGTTGTCGATTCAATTTTAAGCTGCCAAAAGAACGCCGAAAACTCCCGATTGATGACTATTTTTCAAACAACGTTTGCGCTATTAATCGTCATCTTTGTTTCGTTCAATTCATTAAACGAATACCGAGTCTCTCGTTTTTTTGTTAATCCGGATTACCGTTGGAAAAAAGCGAAAGAAATTCATCAGAAATTTGACGGAGTGTTTGATGTAAATTCGCGCGCATTGATCATTAACTTTGATAATGATGAATTGGAATGGCTCATGATCAATAGTGTTTTCACGGGAGAGGGCGTAACATTTGTCCGTGAACGTATGGATTTTTCAGTGGATAATACATCCCCTTATGAATTTAAAAGCCTTTTTGAATGGACGGATACTGACTATTTGTTCCTTTACAAATCTTCAGAAGTGTTCTGGAGCGGTTATTCGGGTTTGTTCGAAGAAAGTCAGTATGTTCGGGATATCAATCCAATGATTTTTCGCTTTGACCGGGAAAAGAAGCTTTTTGTATTTGTCGCAAAGTAAAAATTCAATTATGATCAGTACAGGGAGTTGGACTTCATGATGGCAAAGAAAATCGGATTAACTGTTCTGTCTCTTATTGGATTATTGTTTATTTTTATCTCGAGCACAGGATTTCAAACCGTCGGCGAAGCAGAATCAATCACAACGTATATTCATGGCGCGAGCGCGGAACCCTTTCCGGATCGCCTTGGGTACGCGGTTGAAGTTTTCGTTTCTGCGGTTGATATTGACGGGACCCCGTTGACGGATCTGACACCAACGGATTTTTCGCTCCTCGAAGATTCCCGCCCAGTACAGCTTGAATCCGTTGAGCCGGTCGAAGACGAGGCAATGAATCTTATTTTCCTGATGGATGCCTCGGGAAGTATGGGATCGATTCTGTCTCAAGCACAGTCCGCCGCTGAGGCATTTGTGATGAAATTGGGGCGGAACGACCGGTCGGCGGTTATTTCGTTTAACGAAGAAATCCGAACTGAATCGGAATTTACGGGCAATCATCGCGATTCAACGATTGACGCCATCCGACGTGTCAGTTCGGTAAACAACAAAGGAACTTGCCTTTATGACGGCGCATATCAAGCGCTTGAAATGGCGCTTGCCGCGGAATTGGGGCATCGCGCGATCGTTCTTTTTACAGATGGGCGCGATGAGAAGATCGATGGGAAAAGCTGCTCCACGAAAACGATCGAGGATGTCCTGAACTTTTCGCGTCAAAACGCAATTCCTATCTTCGCTTTAGGTTTTGGCAATAAAGTTGATGAATCCTCGTTGAAACGGATGTCCGAAATTTCAGGTGGTGCATATATCGGAATCGACAAACCGAGCGATATTGAAGACGCATATCTTCGGTTGTATCAGCTGATGACGAACGAGTATGCGCTTAAATATACGTCAACCGCGGCGTCAGGTCCGCATACCATCGTCGTCGAAACGAATTATCAGAATGCCGTCGGGCGCGCTGCACAGACGGTTGTTATGCCGATGCCGCCGACGCTTATCGACTTCTTGTCCCCAAAGGCTGGCGATACGCTCAGCGGAGAGGTTCTTCTTTCCGCCGCATTTCTGACCCAGAGCGTCGAGATCGGTTCCGTTAAATTCTCGATAAATGGTTCGGTTATCGGTGAAGCACAGTCGAAACCGTTTGAAACAAGATGGGATACGTCGACATTTCGTCCCGGAGCGGATCAAACGCTCGAGGTTGTCGCTTATGACCGATTGGGAGGAGAAGCCGCGCGAAAGATGATTTCCGTTTCGATTGTCGAGACGCTTCCGGAGGAGATCCCGACCGTTCGTTTTTCGTCACCATCAGTTGGATCAAGTCATCAGGGATCAGTTCGGCTCAGCGCGCATGTCGATTCGTTCACGAAAGAAGTTGGTTACGTTACTTATTATTGTGCGGGAAAAGAGTTAGGACGGCTCGTTTCGGAACCCTACGAATTTGATTGGGATGTCAGCGCGTTTGAGTCCGGAAATATCATCGTTGAGGCGATCGCGACCGGGAAGGATGGAAATGAGCTGGCGCGGACTTCGATGATGATATATATTCAGGCTGTTCCGCCGACGGAAACGCCGGTCGTTGAAGCCGCGTCCGGGGCAAGGAGCGGATTGCCGGTTTGGGTTTATTTGATCATTGCGCTTTTTATTGTTATTATCATCATCCTTGTTATCCTCCTGTTTAAGAAGCGTCCGGCGGCTGAAACGGAGCCGACTCCGTTCGTCGTCAACCGTGCTGCGGACGGGGGAGATTTCGAGACAGGCACTGAAGAAACTCCAGCGGTTCGTCAAGGTGCGCTTGCGACGCTTGAAGTATTATCGAGTGACGACAGCGCGTTAATCGGGAA
>DAOUFB010000093.1:0-16822 GCA_034430135.1 Flexilinea sp.
GCAATTGACCCGCCCAAACGCTGGAAAACTTCAACGATCAGGATCAGCAGGACGATCGTTACCCACATAATGTCCGGCTGACGCCGATAGTAGCCGTACCGAATCGCCAGGTCGCCGAGACCACCGCCGCCAACAGCACCCGCCATAGCGTAGTAATTGATCAGGCTGATTATTGTAATTGAAATACCGCGGACGATCGAAGGCAAACTCTCGGGAAAAAGTACTTTAAAAATAATCTGCATCGAGGTTGCGCCCATCGCCTGACCCATTTCAATCAAGCCGCCCTCAACTTCAACGATAGATTGCTCGACGAGACGCGCGACAAAGGGAATCGCCGAAACGGTCAGCGGGACAATCATGGCGTTTGGACCAATCGATGTCCGCATAATCCAGCGCGTTAACGGCAGAATCGCAACGAGCAGGATAATAAACGGGACCGAACGTCCGACATTGATGATGGAGCTGAGCAGGGTATGAACCGTTGGGTTCGGACGAATGGAGCGCGGCGCGGTGACAACGACGAGAATCCCGAGCGGAATTCCAATCAAATAAGCAATAACTGTAGTGGCAAGGGTAACGTATAACGTTTGCCATGTAGCTTGTAAAAGCGGACCTTTAAATTCGACGAGTAAATTCAGGAACGAATTAAAAAATTCCATAACGCCCTCGTTCATTCCGATTTCCGCCCAACAAGCGCCGTGTAATTTCAACGCTCGGATTGAGAAGAACCTGACCAATTTCGCCTTTATCGACGATTCGCGTATTGTCGATAACTGCAACCTGATTGCAAATGCGCTTGACGATTTCCATCTCGTGGGTAATCATGACGATGGTCGTACCATACTCCTGATTAATGTCCCAGAGCAGGTCGAGAATCTGGTTCGTGATCAGCGTATCCAGCGCCGAAGTCGGTTCATCGCAGAGCAGGACGCTCGGGTTTGTCGCCATGGCGCGGGCTATTGCGACACGCTGGCGTTGACCGCCCGAAAGCTGAGAAGGATAGTTCCGCGCTTTCTCCGAAAGCCCGACCATCTTCATCAACTCTTCGACACGGTTTTGGATTTTTCGCTTATCAACGCCGGCGATCTCAAGTGGAAAAGCGATATTGCGCTCCACGCTTCGCTGCATTAACAAATTCGGACTCTGAAAGATCATGCCGATACCGCGCCGAAACCTCAAGAGGGCATCGCCGGTTAAGCGAACCGGTTCCGTATTCAGGAGCTTCCGGAAAATCGTTTTTTGATCGACGATCAGCTCTCCGCTCGTCGGCGTCTCAAGCAGGTTGATACACCGAATCAGCGTCGATTTTCCTGCGCCGCTCATTCCAATGATTCCGAAAATATCGCCGCGATCAATCGTCAAATCAACGTTGTCAAGAACGACTAAATCTTCCCTGCCGTTTTTGAAGGTTTTACTGAGTTGTCTGATTTCAATCATGCCGGACTCAAACCTGATCCTTCCCGTTTCTAAAAAAAAGAGACTCTTAGAACTGCGCTAAAGAGCCTCATGCAAATCTATAATGCAATCAAAAACCAACGAACGATTAGAACATGAAGCTGAACCGCCCCCGAGGGCGGACACGCATCAACATTCCTTCTCCGTATCGTTCGAACTTATTCATGATACGTAGTTTAGCCTAATCACGCAGATTCGTTCTCTTTCCCGCGTTGAAAACATTACAATTTTACCCAACCTGTAGAGACACTGCGTGTATAATCAAAAATAAACGCTCCGCGGGAATCGTCACGCACCGCGAAACAAGAGGGAGAAAACAACAATGCCATTCGGAAGAACCAACGGAATCCTCGAAATTCTCGTCGTCTTAGTCATTATCTTAATCCTTTTCGGACCCGGGCGCATCGCCAAAACAGCTAAAGAACTCGGGCGTTCAATTTCCGCCTTCCGCGAAGGACTGAATATGAAAGACGACGACACAGCCGGAAACGGTTCAACGGACAATTCGGCAAACAGCACTCCGAAAGAATAACGGGAAGATTTAGGGCGCAGCGCATGAATTTCCTGAATATCGGGCTGCCGGAACTCCTGGTTTTGGGGCTCATCCTGCTAATTGTCTTCGGTCCGGAACGACTCCCTGAGGAAGCGCGAAAAACTGCACGCTGGATTCGGTCGATGATGCGGACCGAAACGTACCGAGAAGCCGCTGCGGTCGTGAAAGCCGTTCGCGAGCTGCCGCGGAAAGTCATGCAAGAAGCACAGATCGAGGAGCTTGAAAAGGAAATCGCTGAATTCGAGCGAAACGCCGCCGCGCCCGTTTCACTCATTTCCCGACCTTCCAACGCAGCTCAGCCTATTGACGGCGACCCCGTTCAAGACTCAACCAGGGCGCAGCCATGAACGAAACCGACAACACACGCGCTTTCTTTCAAGCTCTTGTTCCTCACCTACGCGAACTTCGAAAACGGCTCATCCTCTCCGTCCTGTCCATCGCGCTGACGACGAGCGTCTCATTCCTGATCGCCGATCACCTCATGGCATTTTTAGCAGAACCTGTCGGAGGGTTAAACGCGCTCCATTCACTCGAAATAACCGAAAACTTAACGGCATCGTTTGAAGTCGCGCTTCTGGGCGGAATCGTTTTCGCTTTCCCGTTCATCGCCTATCAGGCAATAGCCTTCATCATTCCCGGTTTAAAAGAAAACGAGCGCCGCTGGGTCAAGCTGATTCTTCCGTCCGCGGCGTTCTTGTTTGTCGTCGGATTATCGTTTGCCTACTGGATCCTTTTACCGACCGCGATTCCGTTCCTGACTTCTTTCATGGGGATCGAGACCCGACTCCGAACCGGCTCCTACTTCTCGTTTACGACGTCAATCCTCTTTTGGATCGGCGTTTTATTCGAACTCCCCATCATCGTTTTTCTTTTAACAAAAGCGCGGATCCTGAGTTCCGCGCTGCTGCTGAAAAAATGGCGTATTGCGATCGTCGTAATCGCGATTTTGGCGATGGTACTCACGCCAACCGTCGATCCGGTCAACATGATCCTCCTCATGGCGCCGCTCGTTGGACTTTACTTCCTCGGAGCGGGACTCGCGAAATTTGCCGAATCAAAATTCGCCGAATCAAAATCCGCCGATAATTAGTAAATACTGACCGACATTGTATAATTCGCCGCCGCCTGAAACGAGACGACTTCGATGAGATAATCCTGTTTAATTGGCAGGTACCCGGTCCAGCTCGTCTGCTTCGTCTGGTGATCAAGATAGACGACGCCGTCATCAACACCGCTGATCCGCAGGAATGCGCTGGGTTGGAGCGTTCCGCTTTGAAGTTGAACGGTCATCGTCCGCGCCGGACCGCCGAAAGCCGTATAGGAGACAACGCTGTTCGCTTTGACCGACCCCGAAACCGTCATGCTATAGGTTCCCGCCGCGAATCGAATCCGCGCCGGAAGAACGAACGTCAGGTTAAATTTCGACGCACTTTGAGCAGGGTTGCAAATATCCAAATGGTACTTCGTTGTCTTCGACAGGAGCTGATGAAAAAAGGTTTGACGATTTGCGTTGCTAACGTACAGCGCGCCGGTATTATCCGATAAACCCAGGTTGACCTGCGAATTTTCCGAGGTAATCGACGTCAAAAGATGTTGGTCATTTCCCGCGTAAAAATCATAACGGAGACAGGTCGCCGCGTTGACGGTGCTCGAAATCTGCGCCATGGTCTCGCCAAGCGCGAACTGAATCGTCCCGCCCATCTGATAATTCCAACTCCCTGGCATCACAGAAGGCGGATACGCCGGAAACGCAGGCAGTGCCGTTGCTTTCGCGATCGGGGGGATCGAAAGCAGGAACGAATAATTCGTCGCGGTTGGATTCGGGTTATAAACGAGAATTTCATATCCGCCCGAAACCGGCAGCGGCATACCGAACGCCGCGCTCCGTGATTCAAAGCCCATCAATTGCTGACCGCTCAAGGTTCGAACGCTCAGAATTGCCTGATTCGTATCTGAGTTGAGCGTAATCGTAGCCGATTGCCCCGCTGCGGCGTAAAACTCATAGCGGACCGCTATATTTCCGTCCACTCGTCCTGATATAACCTGACTCGACGCACCCGGCGCAAATCGAACCGACCCGCCATTCATGATCGTCGACTGCGCATGAACCGGTAAAACGGACGCAGCAATGATACCAAAACCTAAAATAAGGATGCCTAAGACCAAAATCATTTTCTTCATCGTAGATTCCTCCGCTTATTTCTAATCATTAGACGCTCAATCGCACGGATCAGTTCCCGCGAAATACGTCTATTAATTTCATGCTGAGCGTTCCCTTGTTTTCGGATTCAATTCGAACAAGATACAGTTCCGTCACGCCGCAGCCGGATTTCCAATGCATCACGCTCAAATTTTTCATCGTGACCGCATCCGCGTTGTTCCATGGAATAAACGACACCGTGCCGCCCTTTCCATCCGTAATCTCAGCCCAAAATTCGACGCAGCCCCCAACCGGGATCCAGACCGGGATCAGCTTTTTTCCACCGGAAAACGTCAGCTCCGCGGTCGGGTCTTCCGCGGAAAGGTGGGTTCTCTGGACACGGGCAAACTCAATCGTTTCATCCCGTTCAAACCGCAGCGTCACAGACCCATCCGACGCTGCTTCCAGAATCCGCATTTCTGCCTTCGTTGCGAGCGGCATTTCATTGCCAGCAGCATCCGTCGCAGTCACTGAAGTCATATCGCCGTCGACAGCCGACAGGAACAAAAGCTCATCGGTAATCAGAGAGACAAAATAATCAACGCCGCCTTTGACCTTAACGGTATACAACTGCATGGGATCGGCATCGGCGAGCAATCGAGAAAGCGTCAACGACTCCTGCGCTGCCTCGTCAAATTCTGACGTCGGCGCCAGGATCACTTCATGATCCGATGAACCGTCACTCTCCGCCGTCGGACTTGGTGTCATATCAGGCGGAAGGATGATCGATTGAACCGTCGCCGCGACCGCGAGTTCCTCTACGTGCGTCAAACCACGATCAGCCTCCGGAGAAGAAAGCATCGGAAGCTCATGCATCAAGGTTTTAGCCAAATCCGGCTCCGTCGGACGAACCGTCGCAGTTACGGTCACTGTATTCGTCGGCGTCGCGGTAAAAGTCAAGGTCGCCGTTGGTTCAGGCGTGGACGTATCCGTCGCCGTCGGAATGGATGTCGCCGTCGGCGTCGAAGTCATCGTTTCGGTTGGAACTGGCCTCGAAGTCATCGTTTCGGTTGGAACTGGCGTCGCGGTCAAAGTTGAGGTAGATGTCGCGGTTAAGGTTGGCGTCAAAGTCGGGGTTGAAGTTGGCGTAAAGGACAGCTGCATGAAGAGCGTCTCGAGCGCCTGCTTCGTCAGCTCGCGCGAAATCTGATCCGCGATATCCGTTTCGACCGCATGCGTCGCCGCCGCCTGTTCCGTCAGCTCCAAAGACGCCGGCAAGAACGAGGAACAGCCGCTGACGAACAACAGCATGATCAAAATCAACCAACGACTTAACCCATGTTTCTTCATTCGTCCCATCCTTAAAACCCTAATTCCTGTACTTCTTTAATCGTTTGCAAGACTTGATCCCAAATCACAGGCGGTGATTCAATCGTCGCTCCTGCGCCGAACGCAAAAGCAAAGCCATCCGCCAAAACCGTTTTAATCGTGATCCAATCAGCGGGCAGCGCATACGAAACCGGCAGCATACCGTCATGGAGCGCGGCGGTGATTTTCCGATCCCGGCTGACCTTGACGGTTCCGTCCGTAAGAATCGGGAAGCCGAGCGCCTCTGCGCTCCAGCCGTCCAGACGTCCTTCATCTAAGAGCCATTGCAAGAACAGCCACGATCCATATTGCTCCGCCGGCGTAGAAACGACGATACCCGCGGCGGTCGTCTCCGCGAAAACGCTTTTTCGACCGGAAGCCATGCCCGGATACGGAATCATCCGCCAGTCGTCGGCGGAATTTGTCTCGTGATCCTGAAACGCCATGCGTTGATACGGAAGGTCTGCGGCAGTGCCGGAATAAAAAAGCGCCTCGTGATTCGCGAAATAATCGTACGGTTCGCGAAGCCGGCTCTGCCAAATGCAGCCGTCTTCGAATAATTTCCGCAACGTCGTGACATTCTCGATAAAAATATCCGCCATGGCGCCGCTCGTCAAATCCGAAAAATCAGCCGCGCCATCGCTCAGCGCTGATAGCCAACTGACCGAGGTTCCCGGCGTGAAGTTCAGGATCCACCCTCCCGTACCGTCGTTCTCTTTTTGATCGTCGTTCCTCCGCTCCTCAAAAGCAGCGCAGCTTTGCGCCTTAAATTCTTCAAAATTCGTCGGCGGACCGTCAAATCCGAGCTGCTGACCCCAGGTGTCGTTATAAAAGAGAACGTGCGGATTGAACCAGAGCGGAAAAACCGTCCGTTTTCCCGATACGGGGAACCGTTCGTCGAGCATGGAGATATTTTCCGGGGTTAAGCCATGTTCGGGATGACCGAAATAGTCGTCCAACGGAGCGAAATAAAAGGACATCTGCTGCCAGGAACGAAAATAGTCCAACGTCGAAAAGATCAGGTTCGGCTGAGAAGATTCATTCAAAATTCCCAGAACCTTATGGTTCAGGTTGACGTCCGATATGGCGCTGACCGCGTTGAGAATAAGTCCATATTCATTCTCAGCGTTAAACGCCTTAACGAGCTCGTCAAAACGCGCTTGTGTTTCATCCCGGAAGCCATGCCAGACTTCGAGTTCAAGCCCATCCAGATCGCCCGGCTTGACGCTCAAGTAGACTGGGACGCTGGTCGCGGTCGGGAACGGCGTAGAACTGGCGGTCGGTGTGGCGTAAATCGTCGCGGTTGCCGTCGCTTTCTTCCCCGTTTCCGCCTCCGTTGGCTGCACGATCGGCGTGTTACAGCCCACACCAAGCGCTAAAATCAGCACGGAAATAAAACTGAGCGTCCAGCGCACCGAGCTTATCGTTGAACCAAACCGAGCGGCGAATTTCATGCAGATCGTTCCTTTAAAAATATCGTCCAAAGAACGGTCGTTCCGCGCCAACGCTCGTAAAAGCATCATGTCCCGGGAAAATCAGGGTCTCATCGGGAAGCGTCAAAATCTTTGTATTAATACTATTCTCGATCGCAGATTGTGAACTCCCGTAAAGATCCGTCCGCCCATGATCATGGAAAAAGACCGTATCTCCGCTAAAGAGCCAGCCCGCGGCAGGGCAGTAGAAACAGACCGAACCGGGCGAATGCCCCGGCGTATGCAGCACGGTAAATTGATATTTTCCAACCTTTAGGTCCATCCCGTCTTCAAGCCAGATCGATGGTTCGGGGGTCTTGATCCCCGGATTTTGACCGCTTCGCGCCGAGCCGCCGCCCGTTCGAATCGGTTCGTCGCCCGGATGCAACGCGAAAGGGACGTTCCGTCCGTCGAGCTGAACCGCTTTCGCACCGTAGACATGGTCGAAATGACCATGCGTCGCCCATAGCCCTTTCCATTCCCAACCTTCCGCTTCAATTTTATTGAGAACTTGCTGAAAATCGAACGACGCATCCACCACAACACATTCCTTCGCTTCTGTATCCGCGAGAATGTAAACATTATTCGCCATCGGACCGGTCTGAATCGGAACCAGCCGCAGCGTCTCAAACGTTTTATTTTCTAATTCCATGGATATTCCCCTATCCCGCGTCCAGAACCTGAAGATCTCTCGGGAACGACGTCAGCGATTCACACCCCGACTCCGTAACGACGAGGTCGTCTTCAATCCGAACGCCGAACTGACCCGGAAGGTAAATTCCCGGCTCATCGGTAAAAACCATTCCAGCTTCGAGAAGCGTCCGATTTTCGCCGAACATATAGGGGTCTTCATGACATTCCATCCCTAACCCATGCCCAAGTCGATGGGTAAAAAATCCGTCATATCCCCCATCACGAATCAAGTTCCGCGCAGCCGCGTCAACTTCTCCCGCCGCGACGCCGGGCTTCACGGAGGCAAACGCCGCCCGATTCGCGGACGCGACTAAATTATGCACCGTCCTCATCTCTTCGCTGACACTGCCCACGGCGAACGTCCGCGTCAAATCAGAGCAATAGCCCTCGAAGCGCGCGCCCCAGTCAATCAAAACGAACTCACCCGCCTGAACTTCACGTTCACTGACAGCGGCATGCGGATCGGCGCTATTCGGACCCGACGCAATAATCGGATCGAACGGCAAATCAATCGAGCTGCCGCGCCGGATGAGGTTCATGATTAACGTATTCGCGATTTCCAGTTCACGCACGCCCGGTTTCACGATGGGGAGCGTATCTTCGAGCGCTTTCTCAGCGATTTTCGCCGCTTTCTTCATCTTCATGAGTTCATCAGTTGTCTTCCGCAGCCGCAGCGTCGAGAAAAATTCAGCCGCGCCGACTACCGTCAAATTCGGGACATTGGACGCGAAGAAATCATACTCCGTAAAGCGGAAATGGCGCGGTTCAACGCCGAGCGTCTTCCCCGATAGCCCCAGCCGTTTTCCAGCTTCGGCGAACGCCTCACCCCAATACGACGGATTGTCACGAAACGGGAACGGCTGAATCGCGGGGAATACCGATTGAATCGAGGGGATCTCGAATCCAGCCGCGATGATGCCCGCCTCGCCGTCCGCTCGGATGATGAGCACGCAGGGGCGCTCGGATAAGTGTTTCGATAAACCGACCGTCCAAAGGAAGTTGGGCGATGGGATCATCGCGACGGCGTCAAGCCCGGCTGATTTCGCTAAAGCCGCAATGCGTTCGATTCGTTCCTGAGTCATGATTATTCGATCCTCCGTTTCTCTTCCTAATTTTCACACAACTCTTCAATCAGGAACAGATTTCCTTCCGTTTCCATCTCACTAAGGTCAAGGATTTCGCCTGCACGACGAAAATAACCGCAGGCTTGATAGCGCAAGTATGGATCGGTTTTCAAAATCGCTAAATAGCCCCGCGTTTCCGCTTCGATCCGCCCGGAATAAGCGAACGCCTGAACGACGGGGATCCATTCGACTGGATCTTCCGCGTGGTATCCCGCAGCGATCGCTTCATCGGCGAGTTCCGCAACTTTCGCAAATTCTCTCCGCTGCTGAGCCAACGTCATTTGTGAATAAGCGTAGCACCAGGATTCATGCGTCGGTTCTGCGCCGAAAAAGTTGGGATTGGGATAATAACCCGGTTTGTCGAGATGAATAAGGTTCAAATCAGACGCAAAACCCACCTCGTCAATCCGCGAATAATCGAGCGGCGAATAAATCGGATTCGTTCCGTCGATCAGCTGAAGACAGGATTTCGGCGTGGGTTTCGTGGCAGCGATGACTTTAGCGTAGTCGCGGAAAAGATAAATTTGGCGAACGACCCGATCTTCGGACGAACCGGTTTTAACAGCGCGGATCGTCGACTCATTTAAGACGTCCGAAATGATTTTGACGTATCCCTGCTTCCGGCGATAAATCAGGGAGAGCGGGACGAAGTTTTCGTAGTCCTCTTCCGCTGAAAAACCCGCGTTATGAATCAGAACCATCGTTCCATCCTCAAGCTCGGGAATGCGCCAGGAAAGCTGCCACCAGAAATCATTCTCTAATTCTGTCTGTCTAATGTAAGTCATGTACGTCATCCGCTGAGAGAGCACGGAGAAAAGAACCGCAGTTACCAGCAGGCAGAACTTGACCATTCGTCCTTCGATAAGGGAGACGACGCCGATAAAGACCAAAACGGCGCTGAACGATGCATGATAAGTGAATCGGTCCAAACTGGAAGCGAAAGTAATTTCACGCGTCGCAATGACGAGCAGCAAAATTTCAACCAGCGCGGAAAATAACCCGATCAGAATCCATTGCACCTGCCAGCGCACGATAGGTTTCATTTCAGACGGGTTCGCCTCCCGCGACGCAGCCTGAGCCCTACGCTCCCGCGTCATCAGCAAAAATGATGCCGCAAACAATAGAGTCGGGAGCACCGCCTGATACAGGATCTTGAAAAAAGCGCGGACGTCAATCCCGTTTAAAACCTGATACGGCGGAACGACCCATGAACCCGCGAGCAGCTTGAACAGGTTCATCAGGGTTTTCTGAATCCACGTGCTCAGGACGTACCGCGGTGCATGTTGGAATTGGTCGAAAATCGACGCCACGTCCGTTCCGGCGCGTACCGCCTCGAACAAAAACGAGCGCCAAAAGAAAAAGAACAGCGTTCCAATCAAATAAGGGAGATAGCGGGTCACAGCATAGCGCAACCCCGAACCAAAAGACCGCCGGTTCCGATTCGCGTCAAACGCCCAGATCAGGCAGAACCGGAGCGCCTCCATTCCGATATAGTATTCCATTAACAGCATTGCCGCGATGGACAGCGCAACAGACAAGACGTCAGCAATGCTGCGCCAGAGAACCCGCTCAAGCGTCAGCGCCCAA
Organism: Flexilinea sp.; assembly: GCA_034430135.1. GTDB lineage: Bacteria > Chloroflexota > Anaerolineae > Anaerolineales > Anaerolineaceae > Flexilinea. Next base: position 10,393 of record DAOUFB010000093.1, read on the forward strand.
ATCGACAGATAAATCGAAGCCATCATCGCCGCCATCGCCAGCTGGTGCGGCAGGTACGTAAGTCCGTCGACCTGGCGCAGGTAACCGGGGAAGACGAGGAAAAGCGCTCCCGACGCGAAAACCGCGAACGTCGGACGCCGCCAGACCGTAGCTATCGTCAGCGAGAAACAGACCGCAGCGAAAATTCGTGAAGCCAGATTGATACGCCGATATGGAAGCGAATCCGCGCCGAAAACCTCGTAAGCCGCGTATAAAAGGTAACCATCCGCTGGACGATCGATCGCGTAATGCTCAATGAGCATTTCCGCACCGCGCGAATCGGCGTTAAAAATATTATTCCAGTCGTCGCGATAGTATCCTAAACTACCCATGCCCGGAAGGTAAAGCGACAGTCCTATCGCGATCAGAACCAAAATTGCGAACCACCGCTGATAAACGATACCTTTTATTCGCTGAATGTTATTTGTCATGATTCATTCTCGTTAATCGATTTAATTTCCGCTCTAATCTTGACGGAAAACGGCGCGGTTTCCTAAAACTGCCCAGGAGTTCAGGAACGTCTGAATCCCGCGTGTATACCGCATGCCGCCATCCTGCAGCGAAACCGTTCCCGCCGTTTCATCATACCCCACCACGACGACCGTATGCTGATACGGGACGACCACGGTCGTTCGCCCGTTCGCAGGCATATAGGGTACCGGCGTACCTTCGGTCGTGTTGCCGACGACCCATACCATGACCGGATTGCCAACGCTGACCTGAGCCTTGACCATCTCCCACGTAAAATTCGCAACGCCGACGGAGGCAAGCCCAAAGCGCGATAACTGGTCCGCGATCGGCTGTTCGTAAACGCCGTATCCATTCGGGGGCAGCCCGCCGCGCGGGTCCCAATAATTCCCGACGAAACCCTCGTTCGGATCGTCCGACTTCGGAAGTCCGGTTAGAAACGACATGTAGTCAATTTTGACCCCATGATAAGACGCAAGGTCAATCGCAGAGCGCGTTTCACAATCCAGGTTATAGGATTGCGCATACCCCACAAACCCGTCAATCACAGCGGAGGGCGGAAGAAGAGCTGAATAGGAATCGGTGCCAAACTGCTGCCAGATGGTCGGCGGAAGGGGAGCCGCGGATGAATCCGCGCCCGCTTCCGTAAACCAGGTTTCGTACCCGCTCAGGGATGTCCACGCCGAAGTGTCACCGAAGATCGGTTCGACCGTGGGAATTTCACCGAAACGGACCAAAGCTTCATCCGTCCAGAAATTTGTCTCAGCCGAAAGAAGTCCCGCGTCGGTAAGCGCTTCTTTCGACGATTGCCAGTATTGATCCTGACCCTCGTTCCACCAGTCCGCGGAATTTCCGGCTTGAACCTCCGGTGTTGGCGTTTCCGCCGCAGGCAGCGTGTACAGCGGGATCGCCGTTCCTTGCAGGTAGGGTTCGAGTCCGACCGCATCTTTCGGCTTCGAAACCGCCTCAGTTTCAACCAAAGTCATCGAATTTTCGTTGATCCACAATCCCTGATAGCCTAAGATTTTCCAGGAATCCTCAAAATCACGAAAAGTCCGAAAGTAATTCACGCCGTTATCCCAGACGGAAAAGCCGGCGTCATTGAACCCGTCCACCGTAACCGTATTCATCTGGCGCGCGACCCGTACCTCGTTTCCAGCTTCCGTCCGATAAATCTCGGCTTTTCCCGGCGCCGTCCGCCCAACCACCCAACAGACGACCGGATGACCCGCGGCGATCGTTTCCTTCAAGGTCTCGATCGTCGCGTTCTTCAAGGAAACCGCAGGAATTCCCGCCATTTTTAGCGTCTCCACGACAGGCTCCGGATAAACTCCGTAACTTTCGGGGGGAAGCGATGGCTTTCCCTTCGGATCCCCGACGAAACCAACCGTTGGGTCGTCGCTCTTCGGGAGCAGGCTCAGGATCTCCATCGCTTGAATCTCATATCCGTAAAACGCTGCTAAATCCGACGCGGATTGCGACTCGCTAATCATTGGCAACTCGTTAGGATGCGACACGTAGCCCAGGATCCGATTCGCTATCGTTTCATCGATAGCCTGAACCGGCGTCAAGAACACCCCTCCCATCCAAATAGCACATAGTAAACTCAAGAAAAATCGCTTCATGTTCCCGCCTGTGTTAATAGTTAACAACTTGATTCACGTATATTTCCATGTAAAGATCGTCGCCAAAAGCATTGCCGTGTGCGTTGTACGCCTGCCATCCCGTATAGTAGGGACCGACGTATTCCGGTGCTGTAAACGTGATCTCAAGGATCCCCTCCTCATTCGGCTCAAGTTGCACCAGTTTCAATCGTTCTTTCGCCCCCATGGCATCGCCGTCAATCAAGCGAAATGAATAACGCGAATTCCAATCACAAGTCCCCGAGTTGATTATTTTCCACTGCTTGACGATTTCCTCCCCCGGCTGAACGACGGTCCCATCCGGAATGGTCACGTCTTCGATATACGAAAGCGAATCAATGCAATTACCGCGCGGGTCGGGCGTCGGCTGGAAAAGGTCGGGCGTCGGTGTTCGGAACGCAGTCGCGACGAGCGTCGGCGGAATAAAAAGAGACGGCGATGCCTCGCGCATCGGCATCTTACACCCGACGCAGCCGAATATCACCGACACAGCACCGATCCAGAAAATTCCACGCCTGACTTTTCGTCCCACATTCACCATCCATTCGCGTGCAAATATCATACCATGAACCCGCTATTCTTAGCGCAGCCGAGCCTTAAACCAACGCTGGGCGGGGAGATTCCCGCCGGTTTTCGCCGAAACCTCCAGACGAATGGTAGAATTGCAGAAATAAAAGTTTTAGGAGATTTAAAACGATGAAACGAACCCCAATGGTTGCTGGTAACTGGAAAATGAATAAAACCGCGAAAGAAGCGGTCGCGTTGATTGAAGAATTATTACCTGCGCTGAAGACCGTCCCGACGGTTGAACGCGTCGTCTGCCCCGTTTTCACCTCGCTTTATCCTGTCTCCGCGCTGCTTAAGAACAGCGGTGTCGGCTGCGGCGCGCAGGATTTATTCTGGGAAGAAAAAGGCGCCTATACCGGCGAAGTTGCCCCGAATATGATCGCCGAACTTTGTGAATATGTCATTATCGGTCACAGCGAACGCCGACAGTACTTCGGTGAAACAGACGAAACCGTAAATAAAAAGACGCTCGCTGCCCTTTCTCACGGGCTGACCCCGATTGTTTGCGTCGGCGAAACCCTCGAAGAAAATCAGTCTGGAAAAACCGCCGAAGTCGTCGTGCGTCAGGTCAAGGAAGGCTTGAAAGGTCTCTCCGCGGACGACGCGAAAAAGGTCATCGTTGCGTACGAACCGGTATGGGCGATTGGAACCGGACTGGCGGCGACGGGCGCTCAGGCGAATCAAGTTATCGCCGAGACAATTCGAAAACCGTACGCGGAAATATACGGCGATGAAGCGGCTCAGTCCATTCGCGTCCTCTACGGCGGCTCGGTGAAGGGCAACAACGCCGCAGAATTTTTCGGTCAGCCGGATATTGACGGCGCGCTCGTCGGCGGTGCATCGCTGAAGGCGCCGGATTTCATGGAAATCGTCAACGCGGCTGCGGCTTAAGTCTCAGGATAAATCGCTGAACGTCCGCTGATCTTTGTCCGAAAACATGCATTCGGAGCAAGGAGCGTAAGAATCAGCCGATTTAACGAGAGTCTATATAAATTTTGAAAGAGAGACGGGAGACTGTCTCTCTTTCTGCTTTTTCTCGGAATTAAGTCCGGTCCATAACGCCCGAATTCCACTCCGCTCGTAATTCAGAGCTTATTTTCCAAACCCAGGATCATTTGCTTTTCCCATTGCGAACGCGACCCAATGCCAGGGAATCAGTCCAATCATGCACCCGATGAATCAAGGGGCAAACGAATCGAATAAATTCACTGTATAATAAGAGCCACGTAAGGAACGCTTTGACTCGTTCCATCTTGAGATTGAATATTCGCCTTGCGCGAACCTACGGAGAAAACAACACATGGGGAAGAAAGTCGTCCTGGTTACCGGCGCAGCTATCGGAATTGGAAGGGCTATCGCTTACGAAATGGCGAAGTCAGGTTATCACGTTATCATCAACTACAACACGCATCAAAAAGAAGCGGAGACGCTTCAAACTGAAATCGCAAAAATCGGCGGAACGTCGGACGTCATCCATGCGGATCTTTCGAACATGGATCAACTTCGCGCCATGTTTGCACAAATTGATGAGTTAGGGCTGACGCTGGACGTCCTCGTCAACAACGCCGGTGTCTCAGAATCTATGCCCTTTTTGGAAGTCACAGAGGAACATTTCGAGCGAATTACGTTCGTCGATTGGCGCGGCGTCTTTTTCTGTGCGCAATTCGCTGCCCGCCGCATGATCGAGAAAAAAATCCGCGGTGTTATCGTCAATATTTCCTCGAACCATGTCGAAGGCTGCTGGCCGAATTCAACGGTTTACGCCGGCGCGAAATCCGCCGTATCGAAATTCACGAAGAACGCCGCAATGGAACTCGCGCGGACCGGAATCCGCGTCGTCGCCATTGAACCGGGTTACACCGCCGTCGAACGCCTTTCAACCGAAGAATTCGAACTCGCAAAGAGAAAACTTCCTCTGGGTCGGTTCGCGACCTCCGAAGAAATAGCCCATGCCGTTCTTTACGCTATTTCAGATCAAGCGGCGTACCTGACCGGTAATATTATCCGCATTGACGGCGCGGCGACGCTCCCCGTCGTTGCAGAAAACGACTTCGTTTCTTAGTTTCTTAGCGCGATGACGATTCATACTTGTGCCGCTGCCCGTCTCACGGATGAGACATTCGCTTTAGCCGAAGGACCGGTCTGGTTCGCGGATCGAAACGCCTTCGTTTTCGTCGACATCGAAGGGAAAGCCGTCTGTGAATGGGCTGCGCCGAGCGATTTTGAGGCAGATTGGGAAGCGGTTATCCGTCGCATTCCTGCGCCTGACCGCGTCGGCTTCATCGTCCCCATTGACGAAACGCATGCGCTCGCCGGCGTTCGGGACACGCTCATGCTGCTGAATCTGGACACCGGCGAATTTACGCCGTATTTTTCGCTGAACCTCGATTCGCGGCTGCGTTTTAATGACGGGAAATGCGGACCGGACGGAACGCTCTACGCTGGCGTCATGGCGATTGATCAATCGGACGAAGAGGCGCGTGCGTTAGGTGCGTTTTACGTCATCCGCGGGCAATCAGTCATCCAGACAATTCCAGACATGGCGATCCCGAACGGGATCGCCTGGAGCCCGGACGGGGAAACGCTTTACCATACCGATACCCCGACCCAAACGATATTCGCTTACGCTGTCAACGAAAACGGAACGCTCCGCGACCGGCGTCCAGTGCTTACGATTCCGGCTGACGCTGGCGCGCCGGACGGTTTCTGTGCGGACGACGAAGGAAACCTTTGGATTGCGCTCTGGGGCGGACGGAAAGTCCGCTGCTATTGTCCCTTGACGGGAGAGTTGTTGGGGGAAATTTCGGTCAACGGAGAAAATATCAGCTGTCCATCGTTCGGCGGCGCCGATCGCAGCCATCTCCTGATAACCTCCGGAAGCTCAGATCTGGATCGAGGTGCGCTATTTCATGCGCAGCTCCCGATCCAGGGTCCAGTACCTTTCAAATTCCGCGCGTAGAGTCTGTCCAAAGGTTCAGACTTAGCCGCGGGGTCCTTCCTTAAGCGATGCCGCGGAACCTGAACGTAAAACTCAGCGGCTTGCTGACGTCCAAAAGATATTCGGGATGCGTCCGCGCGCCCCAGCTATCATCCCCGCCGACGCCCATTTGATTCAGAGAGACACGCACCCAGGTATAGTGAACCGGCGGGAGTTCGTAGGGATGCTCGGCGTTCTCCAGTTCATGAGGCGAATAAGGCAGCGCGGAAAAATTCATTCCTTTCCAATCTGAGCTCACGAAAACGAGCCCACTCCCGTTCAAGCGCGTGACTTTACCATAGCGAACGTCCGTCTTATTTCCCGTTTCACCCGGGATGACGTAAGGCGCAAGGTTCTCTTCTACGCGATTGGAATACAATCCAAGCTTTGCCCCCGCTTTCCGGTCGCAATACGTTTCTTCCGGACCATTTCCGTACCAGCTCACACGATCCAAATCAGCATCCAACTTGAAAATCATGCCAAATTCGGGCATATCGCCTAACGCCGGAACCGGATCATACGCCATTGTCAATTCAATCGTCCCATCGCCGGTCACGCGATAAGTCAAATCAACAGTCGCGTTCGGCGTCGTCGGCAGGTTCAAGGTATAGCGAATTTCGACCGTGTGTCCGTCAAGCGCAACGCTCGGCGTCCGATCCGCCTGAACATCTTCCGCATCGCGATGCGTCACGTACATTGAGGCAATCTTCCACTGCGCGTACCGCTGCATGAACCG
>DAOUFB010000094.1:0-17584 GCA_034430135.1 Flexilinea sp.
CTCCTCCAGACCGCCTGGTCACCGGATGACCGCTTTATTGCGCTGCGTTACGCGGAGGAAATCATTGTCTATCGGACGGATTGCCGAAATTAAGAAAAGTCTTTATTTTTGGTAAGATGTTGATTCCGTGCGTTCTATAACAGAAGTTTATTCTGACGCCATTCGAGGTAGATCTTCTTTATTTCACGTGGTACAAATTTCGAGCGCGTGAGACCTTCCTGAATTCTTGCAAGAACTGTTTCAGAGCATTTTCCATAATGCCGAACAATTTGCTTTCGTACCTGATCACGGCTGACGATGAGAACGTTTTGATATCGAATCCAACTTTTTTTCGTGAAGAATGGATGATCTCCGGGATTCAAAACCGTTGTCATGTCGGCGTTCGTCGCCGCGGAGGACGCGTCTACGAGCATCACCTGACTGTTTGGCGCGTCCGAATAGTCGGCTACGATGAAATGGAGATGAGGCCCCAATGGGTTTCTCAATTCAAAACAATCCCCTACCTCAAGCGAAAATTCGCTGTTAGCCACAGGAGAAAGCCTCTTGATAGGATTCTAATAAACGGATTTCGTTCAAAGCTTCTTGTATTTGTTCTTCATCATACAATCCTGAAGACCGAAAAACATGAGCACAGGAAAGCCGTTTCCGCCCTCGCGTGACTTCAATATGTTCAGGTAACCGATGAAAAAGCTCTCTCATTGTTGAGAAATCTTTATCTTTGAAATTTTGATACGTTCCTTCGATTAATTCAATCTCATAATCGCTCAAAAGATCAAAATTTCCAGTTTTGATAAGCTTGACATGAATTTCGTCGGATAGCGTAAGAAAAGGCGACCAATCAAAAGTTGCCGAATCCTTAACCGTATTGTCAATTGCGTCATTTATTATGCTTAGTATCGGTCCAAATTTAATCGAATAAAGTTCATCGAAAAACATTGGCTGTCCCGTTTCAAGAAGCGATTGCCTCTCTAAGTAATAAACAACCTTGTTTAACCAATACTTATCGCACTGCCCGCCGGACAGCTTTAGTATGTACGTGATCGCCGCGATGGCCTTTTTTTCATTAAACAAACGATCCGCCTTTTTCCTATCAAACCGCTACATAGATAACGGGGACGTCAACCTGACGGAGTGGCACCGTCCGCTCCATGAACCAATTATATCATTTCTCGAATATCGCGCTAAACGTTCAAAAGAAAATTTTCGAGGACGAGCTGCGGACTGACGTTCGCGTTAAGATTCCTCAGCGCTTCATCCAGGCTGACGAGAGTTCGGCGGAATTGAGCCGGATCTTTTCCTTCGGCGGTGCTGCTCAGCGTTTCCCGTAATCGAACCAGCGAAAGCGGCACCGTCTGGTCGTCTACCCCCGCGGCGATCAACAGCAAGTCCCGCAGCGTCGTCTCCCATATCCGAAACAGGTCACGAAGTTCATTTCGGCGGCGCGTCTCGCGGAACGTCGCGGCAAATGCGAATTTCTCGCGGATACGCAGCGGCATGAGTTCGAGAAAATCCGCCGCTGACTGTTCATATTTTTCGAGCAGTTCCGGTTCATTCAAAAGCGTTCTGGTAAATCCAACGCGCCCGCCGGCTAAATGCGCCGCACGATCGACCGCGCCGTTTTCATCCGAGAAGCCCTCCGCACGCAGCCGTTCCGCCAGTGCGTCGACTTTCATCGAACGGATCCGTATTGGTTCGCAGCGGGATAAAACCGTCGGCAGCACGGCGTTTTCGGACGAAGCGGTCAGAAAAATTTTGACCCGTTCCGGCGGTTCTTCGAGCGTCTTGAGAAGCGCGTTTTGCGCCGCGGCGTTCGCTTCCTCGAAGCGCAGGATCAGCGCAATGCGGTACTGCGCTTCGTATGGAGTCAGCGTTAATGTCCGCTGCAAGTCGCGGATGGCGTCAATTTTTAAAATGTCCCCCGGCGTTTCGGTCGATACAACCGTTAAATCCGGATGTTCCATTTTCTCGATCAGGCGGCACATGCGGCAGACCCCGCAGCACTCGTCCGGCGCGGGCGGATTAACGCAATTTAGAATCATCGCTAATCGCAGCGCGGTCGAGCGCCGACCGCTGTTCGCTGGACCGGTGAAGAGATAGGCATGGCGTGTCTCGCCTCGGCGGAGATGACCGCTCAGGATCGAGAATGCGTTTTCCTGACCTAATATCACAGAACTCATTTCTTCATCTTCTTCTTTTTCTTCTTCGCCGCGTTTGAAGCGGATGCAGAGCTGCCCTCTCTCGCTTTCGATTCAACCGAATCGTCCGCTTTTTTCGTCTCCGCTTCGACGGTTTCCGCTTCCTCGCTCAGGCTGTCTTCCATCGCCGCAATGGCTTCGGCGTTGGCTTGTTCCTGCTCCTTGCGCAGCTCGGCGAGGCTGACACGTTCGCTCGCGGTCAGCATGCCTAACGTTGGCGCGGTCACGAAGATGCGTTCCACGACGCCGCGGCGAATATTTTTCAATAAGTCGCTGAAGAGTTCGGCTGCTTTTGTCTTGTAGACGACGAGCGGATTGCGCTGGGCGTAGGCTTCCATTGAAATCTGAACGCGCAGCGTTTCAATTTCAGTCAAATACTGGACCCACCGATCCGTAATCGCGCGTAGGACAACCGATCGGCAAATCTCGTTTTGAATTCGTCCGCCGAGGTAATCCTGTACTTTTTCCGCTGTCTCTGCGTCAATTTCATTTAATGGGCGTTCGGCGATTTCGCTGTACAGCTCGGCGCCGAGAACCGTTTCCAACTCGGATTGCGTTTCCGGTTTAAGCTGAGAAAAAGTGACGTTATGAAGCTGGAGCCGTTTCAGGTCAAGCGCGCCAAAAACAGCGCGGAGCCGTTCCAAGGTCAACAGCTCGTGATCCCGAACGCGTTCGCGGAGTTCTTCTTTGGACAGTCCGTCGATGAGCTTTCCGCAGTAATAAACGAAATTCAAGCGCGTGTAAGGAAGCGCCATGCGCCGATGTGTTCTTGCGTCAAAGGCGAGGCGTTTTCCCTGACTCATGGCGCGGAAGAGCGAACTCCAGCGCTTTTCACTGAGTTCGGCGCGCAATTCATCCGCCGGAATTGCTTTGAGCGCGGTGCTAAGGTCAGCGCTGATTTGACTCGTTTCCCCGAACAGGCGCTCGCCGCGTTTCAGAAAGCCGTCTGAAACTGCGTTCAGGACGGTTTCGGTCAGCGTGTCCCAGTCTTCGCCTTCGACTGTTGGAACTTCGTAATCATCACCGAGACGTTTCGAGAATGCCTGATGAATTCTGGTTTTGAAGACCTGGAAAAGGGCGGAGCGAACCTGATCCTGCATTTTTTCAATGACATCCTCGCCGCCTTCCGTAAGCAGGCGCTGATCCTCGCTCGTCAGACGGAAATTTACCCGAGCGAACCCGCTCGCTTCTGAGACTAAGTCCGATCCACGCAGCGGTTCGACGACTTCGCCTTCGCGGATGCGTTCGGCGCGATCCTTAATCCGGTCATTCAGCGCGTCGGTGAAGAGTTCGAGGTTGGCGAGACGCTCGGTCAGCTGATTCTCGTATCCGACTTGTGCGTTTTCGATCAGCGCTTCCGCCTGATCCAGTCCAATTTTATTTTCCGCTTCGAACGCTTCCCTCCCCATCCGCATCAAGCGTTCCAGATACGATTTTCTCAGCGTTTCCTCGTCCGCGGATAAGAGATTTGCCTCCGAACCGAACGATGCGTTCAACTCATCGATCAGAAGCTGCTGGGTAAATGAAGGAATCAGCGTTCCTTCGATTTCGAACGATGGCTGGACGGAATCAAAATACGACGCCAACGCCCAGGTTTCTTCCTCACCGAATTTTTCGAGCCGTGCGTCGAGGTCATTTTCCAGCATGTCGAAAATATCTTCGCTTAAATCTTTCTTCTGGAAAACCTGATCTCGCTGCGTGTAAATTCGATGACGCTGGCTATTTAGGACATCGTCGTATTCAAGCGTATGCTTTCGGGCGTCAAAGTTCGCGCCTTCAACGCGTTCCTGCGACTGTTCGATGAGTTTGGAGAACATGCCATGTTCCAGCGGGACAGATTCATCCAGCAAATTGACGCGCGTCAGGAGATTCTCGACCTGCTGACCGCCGAAAAGCCGGACGATTTCGTCCTGAAGCGAGAGGAAAAAGCGCGACGATCCGGGGTCTCCCTGCCGTGCGGCGCGCCCGCGGAGCTGATTATCGATTCGGCGGGATTCATGCCGCTCTGAGCCAATGACATGTAAACCGCCTAACTCGCGGATTTTATGCATGTCTTCGACGTATGTCCGAAAACGCGCGATGGATTCTTCGTAGATGCCGAAGTCCTCTGCGTTTAGCTTCGCCAATTCGTCATAACGCTCGTCGTTGGTCAGGTTATACGGATCAATTCCAAGCTTTGCCAAAACGCGGTTCGTGTCACGGAGCGTGTCTTCGTCTAATTCGCCGCCGAGCTTGATGTCGACGCCGCGCCCTGCCATGTTGGTCGCGATGGTTACGGCGCCGTATGCGCCAGCTTTAGCGATAATCATGCCTTCTTCATCGTGCTTGCGGGCGTTGAGAACCTGCGGCGAGATACCGGACTCGATTGTCTTTAGGAATTTCTCGTAAGTCGCATCGTCCAAATCAAATTCGGCGTAAAGATACGGCTGATTCGCCGGATCGTCAATATTGAGTGAGACATCCAGCGAGCGCGCGAAAGGACGGAGATCGCCCGCGCTGATCGTTTCGACCGCTTTTCGGAACGGGTCAAGTTCCTTGATCGGCGACTCAACAAATTCGACGTTGTTCCGGTTCATCCATACCCGGCGCAGCATGTTAATCTGAACCAATCGGCGGAGCGGATCCGGTTTCAGCCGCTGGGCGAGGTATTCCGAATGCTCGACGGACGCCGTTCCGATAAGTTGGGGACGCCCAAGGATGAAATTATGCAAAATTTCGAGCGTGACGGCGCGGAATTTGGCTTCTTCGCTCTGATAGATGACGTCGCTGTAATCCTTGCGCTTGAAATAGACCGCCTTTTCCGGTTCATCGCGGTATGCGTAATAGGTGTATTTATAACCGGACTCATCTTTCGCGTTCTTTTCGATAAGTTCGGAGTTCTTTTGACGTGCGCTGAATTCAAGATTCGTCGGAACGGGGATGACGTCGAGCCCATAGATCTTGTAGAACTCTTCTTTTTCGGTCAGCGCCGTACCGGTCATGCCGCAAATCTTATCGTACATGCGGTAGTAGTTTTGGAGGGTGATTGTCGCATAGGTGACGTTTTCCGGCTCAACCTTAACGCCTTCTTTAGCTTCAATCGCCTGATGGAGCCCATGCGACCAGCGGCGTCCGGGCATTAAACGTCCTGTAAAACTATCGACGATGACGACTTTTCCGCCCTGAACGAGGTATTCCTTGTTGCGGTGGTAGAGGAACTGCGCCTTGAGAGCCTGATCGATATACCCCATGATTTGCTCCTGCTGGAGCGAGATCTCTTCCGGACGCGCCGGATCGCGAAGCACCATCCCGAGCAGGGATTCGACATGATCGAGTCCTGCATCATTGATATAAACCTGATGATCTTTTTCGCTGATTTCGTATTCATCGGGTGTCAGTTGCTTGATGATCGCCGCCATGCGGTTGTACATTTCGATGTCATCGGAGGCGGGACCGGAAATGATGAGCGGTGTCCGTGCCTCGTCGATCAGGACGTTATCGACCTCGTCGATGAGCGCGAAAGCGTGCCCCCGCTGGACACGATCTTCGAACCGCATCGTCATATTATCGCGCAGGTAGTCAAAGCCAAATTCGGCGTTCGTTCCATACGTGATGTCGGCGAGATACGCTTCCGCGCGCGGAACCATGCGCAGTTGATCCTGATCTTCCTTGACGGACGTGACCGACGGGTCGACGATGAAAGCTTTTTTCCCGTTTTCAGTTCGCGCCGCCATTTGGAGAACGCCGACGGACAGCCCGAGAAAGTTATAAACCGGCGCCATCCAGCGTGCGTCGCGGCGGGCGAGGTAATCGTTGACGGTAATAATGTGAACGCCTTTTCCCGCGAGCGCGTTCAGGTAGACCGGGAGCGTCGCGGAAAGCGTTTTTCCTTCGCCCGTGCGCATTTCGGCGATCGATTTGTCGTGGAGCGCCATGCCGCCGATCAGCTGCACGTCGTAGGGGCGCATGCCCAAAACGCGCTTCGAGGTTTCGCGGATCGCCGCGAACGCTTCCAGCAGGAGCTCGTCGAGCGTTTCGCCTTGGGCTAAGCGCTCGCGAAATGCGGGCGTTTTCCCGCGAAGTTCGTCATCGCTGAGTTTTTCGTATTCTTCTTCGAGCGCGTTAATCGTCGGAACTTTCGCGATGAGCGCGTTCAGTTTGTTCTGGATCGGATCTAAGCCTAAGGCTGTTTTTAATTTGTTAAACATGTTTTTCTTTATTCGCTCCCTGATTAACCGGGTATTCTTCGTTTGATTTGAGCCGCCTGATAATGCTCGGAACGACCCAGCGTTAATCTTACCAGATGGTTTTTTTATCGATGAATAGACGCCGCTGAGCGGTGAACCTTAATGACGCGGAAATTTGAATTACGCCCGGGGACGGGTATTTCTCCCATTCCCGATTTCGGGAATGGCTCCGCTTTACCAGATACCCCAGGACGGTTTCAACCATCGTTGGGCTGACGTCCGGCAGGATTTTACAAATCTCGGTTTTGGAAAGCGGGGTCAGGCGGGGATTTCGGTTTGCATGTAAAGACCTGTCTTATGGGCGGATAAAAGCCGGTTTTGGGAAGCAGGTATGAATAAACCTTAAGTATGGGCAGGACGAAAACGGTTTCCCGACGGACGTCAGTTCATTCTAATCTTGTTGGGTGTTTTTTTCCTGATGAACGATAACCCAGATCCCCTTCCGATTTGAGCCTTCCCGTATGATCTTTCCGGTAAGCTGTAACTCAGTCATCAATCTTTTTATGGTGATGATCGAAACTCCTAAACGATTTTTGAGTTCTCTTTGCGTGATTCCTGGATTTATCGAAATCAACCGCATTATGGTTTTTTCTACGTCGATCTCATTGGTATCAGGATTGGTATCATTGGTATCAGGATTGGTATCATTGGTATCAGGTCTGTCTTCGTTCCTTAAGTCGGCATTTTTGTGATAGTTGATTGTTGTTGCGGCGCGAAATAAATTGATCCGAAAATCGCTCCCCAAGTCGATCAACTCTGGTTCGGGAAGATCGTATTCTTTAGCTTCTTGAAGTATCTTTGGAATCCCGCTGCCCCAGGCTTCAATGATATTCATATACGCAAAAGCGGACGCAATTCCACGATTGCGGATTTTCGATAAACCGGTTTTCATCTTTTCGATGGTTAACTCACTGTCCAACATTCCTGGGGATGTTACCTCCAGCCGATCATCATAAAGAGCAACCTGTATTTTTCCGGGCGATAAATAACTGCGATGGCAAACGGCATTCGAAATCATTTCTCGAATTGCCTTGATCGGAAGTTCGTATGAATCCTGGCGGGCAAGTCCTTCGACTTTAGCCCCTAAATTAATGTGCTGCAAAACAAATTGATACGCATCTTCAATTTGCAGATAAATTGACCCGGAAAATTCCTTTCGGGTGATAAAAATATCGCGGGTGATCCCCTTAAATACGGCGCATTGAATTACGTTATCCTGAAATTTATCTGATTTGCCGTCAAGTAGTAAATAGCCATTCGTTGGATAATAAGCGCTGTTTTTCTCGAAAAGCAGCTTCCAGGATAAAAGTTGGCTTTTTCCAACACGCTGGATTAACTCCCTTGATTTTTCGGAAGAATTTAGTTTCAACGCCTGCTCGTACAGGTTGTCGCAGAACGCATTGATTTCAGTTTCTGTTATCGGTTCTTCGCACGGAATCTGATCAAATGATCGATTTGATCCGCTTAAGATTAATTCCTGTATTCGATACCGTTCCGCTGGACGCGTCGTCCCTGAAACACGGACATATGTTCCGTTGAGAACGCCTTGGTTTTTCAAATAGTAAGGGCGTTGCATGCCGGAAGGAATTTCGACCACAATGATTGACTGCCCGCCAATCTCTTGAATCCCAATATCAGGCAGGATCTTCGGCTCACAATTGTCGCTAATAGCATTTGTGATTGCATCTATTTTTTGAAAAATGTCACTTTTGGAGAAACCGTTGATTTTCCACGTGTTATCTTCGACGCCGAAAACAAGCTTACCGCCTTTCCCGTTCGCAAAGGCAACAACAGTTTTCATGTAGGTTCCGCTTTTGGGCGGGAGATCCGCTTTAAACTCGATATTGTCAGATTCTCCGGCAAAAATTTCCTCCGCTGTCAGCATGAACCCTCCATAAAACAAGCGTTGAGATGTCTCGTCATCCTCAACGCTTATTCTACTCCATTTCAGCTTGCCGACAGGAAAAAATCCCCGTCTTTTCTGGATTATTTTCGCGTTACTCTTCCTTTATGCCCCACTTTTCCCAATGGTCATACCCCGAGCGCGTCAGGGGCACTTCAAAGCGCGGGTTCACCAGATAGAGCGCATCATTATAACTGATCGGGCTCAGAATCGCCGCGTCGCTGGTCAGGATTTTTTCGCTCCGCGCGTACAGCTCGGCGCGTTTCGCCGTGTCGGGTTCGTGCGCCGCTTCAGTCACGAGGCGTTCATATTCAGTGTAGAGCGGGTCAGCGTATAAATCGGCGCATCCCTCGCTCGGCCAGTCTGTCGATGCCTGATAGTATCCACCGGGACAGAGAAAAACGTCCGCCGTGAAGTTATTTGCGTCTAAATAGTCCTGAATCCACGCCGTCCGATAGATGTGATGTTTTCCCTGTTTCCGGACGTCCTTAAAAACGCCCCAGTCGCTGTTCTCAAGCTTGACGTTAATTCCGAGCGTCGTTTCCCACATTGCCGCCAACAGTTCGGCGCGAACCTGATGAAGATCGCCGCTGCTGAAATAGTAGGTCACGGTCAGTTCGTCCGGCGTTATGCCATGGTCGGCGCAATAGGCATGAATAAGCGCTTTCGCTGAGGCATTGTTCGATTTCACGCCAAACCCCGGCGCGAAAGCTTCGCCCGGTGCGCCGATAGCGTTCGGGTGGATCCAGAACGGCGCCGTTGTTCCGGATTTAAGCGCGGTCACGATCGCTTCACGATCGATCGCCAGCGACAGCGCGCGGCGAACGCGAACGTCATCGGTTGGCGCTAAGAGATGGTTAAAGAGAACCGCTTCCGTTCCAATATTCAGCGGCTTTTCAATTAGGGCGTCCGCCAACGCCGGATCACTGGTCAGACGATCATAGTCTGAGAAGGGGACGATCGCATAGTCGAGATTCCCCGCTTCGTATTCGGCGATCGCGTTTGTCTCGGATATCATCAAAGTTACGATTTCGTCGATTTGCGGCTCGGGAATTGCCTCAGTTCCAACCCAAAACGGATTGCGGATCAGCGTCAGCTCAGCGTCATGCGTCCAGGATTTCAGCGCAAACGGTCCATAGCTTGGGTAAACTCCTGCCTCGGTCCAGCTTTCCCCTTCGCCGTCGTTGCAGGCGTCTCCTTCGATTGCCCAGCGCGGCTCTGCCCGCATCACCCAGAGACTCAGAATGTTCAGTGTGTACGCTGAGGATTCCGCGAGCGAAACGACGATCGTTTTATCGTCTGCTGCACGGAAGCCGACAGCCGCGAAATCGTCCGTTTCACCGGCGTTGTAGGCGGCGGCACCTTTGACGATCCGATTCATCAGGAAGGCATACGACGATGCCGTCCCCGGTCGGAGCGTCCGCTCAATTCCGTAGACGAAATCCTGAGCTGTGACCGTTCGAACTTCTCCCTCGCAGTTGGCGATTTTCTCGACTTCGCCGCTTTCGGGGTTGAACCGTACCCAAGGCACGCCCTCTCGTAAATGGAACGTGAGCTCATCCCGCGCTTCGTTCCAGTCGAACGTCTCCGCCATGCCCGGGTCGAGCGCCAGCGTTTCTTCGTTCAACCGATTCAGTCCAACTGTCAGTGCGTCCATGAGCTGGATACCGAACGGTTCTTCGACGAGCGACGGGTCAATACTCGGAATGTCGCCGCCGGAGAATGACGTTCGGAAAACGATTGAATCGGGGGTTTCGTTTTTCGCCGGAGCGGAAAGCGCCGCCCAAAAGATGAGAACGATGATAAGCCCGGACAGGATGACAGTTTTGCGAGACGAGAGGAATGACATAGCTGAATGCCCCGTATAGTTATTTATTTGAGATGAGCGGAATGAATGCAAAACAGGAGTGACTTTCCGCTGCCAATGGAATTTTATGGAAAAAGCGCTGATTGTCAACTCCAAAACGTGACTGGTTGACAATCGTTTTGAACGGGTGTATATTAATTCCGTTCAAATTTCGTCTTTTCGACGACCGAAGATGAGGTGATTTTTGATTTTATCCGAAGAAGTCTTATCTCTTTTGCGTGATGATCCGGATGTTTTCCGTTCAGGAAATGAAATCGCGGCGCGATTAGGCGTTACTCGGAACGCAGTCTGGAAAGCGATCGAAAAACTCCGCCTCGAGGGCTACAACATTGATGCCGTTACGAATCGGGGGTATCGCCTTTTAGGAGAGGCGGACCGCCTTTCCTCCGGCGCGATCAAGACGCTTCTCTCCAAAGAACTCTCAACCTGCTTTGATGTTATCGTTTTGCCGACGATCGATTCAACCAATGATGAACTCCGCCGCCGTGCGGAAAATGGCGCGCCGGAAGGAACGATTCTTCTCGCTGAGACGCAGACGAAAGGACGCGGAAGGCTGAACCGTTCGTTCTATTCTCCGAAAGGCAGCGGGATCTATATGAGTTTGCTGCTAAGACCGACGATTCCGGCTCAGGCTTCGCTCTCCATTACAACGGCGGCTGCCGTTGCCGCGGCGGAGGCGATCGAAAGCTGCTGCGGCGTGGACGCGCGGATCAAATGGGTCAATGACGTATTCGTCGGCGGGAAAAAGGTCTCGGGCATTCTGACCGAAGCGTCGATCAACCTGGAAACCGGACGCCTTGATTATGCCGTTTTAGGGATTGGAATCAATATTACCGAACCGGAAGGCGGATGGCCCGCGCCGTTGAAAGAAATCGCAGCTGGCGCTGCGAAGAGAGGTTCGATAGTTCCCGGACTGAGGAATACGGTCGCCGCGGCGTTTATTCGGCGGTTCTGGTTCTATTATGAAAATCTCGAAGCGAAGACATTTCTTCAGGAATACAGGAAACGATCCTTTGTGTTGGGAACGACGGTAACCGTCGACGACGGAAAGACGCAGCGCCCTGCGCAGGCGCTCGCGATTGATGATGAATTTCGGTTAATTGTCCGCTTTGACGGCGAAGAAGAGGGTATTGCGTTATCAACCGGTGAGATTTCGATTCGCTTGCCGGATGATTCAGCGAAAAAATAAAACAGATTATGAAAGGGAATGTTATGACCTTTTGTCAGGATGTTGCTGAACGGATTAAGCGCGGGGAACGGATTGACGCCGCGACCGCGCGTCAGCTTTACGATGAACCGCTCGACGAGTTGACGGGCACGGCGGATGAGCTGCGCGCGTATTTCTGCGGGAAGACGTTCGATATTTGCACGATTAAAAATGCTCGCAGCGGGAAATGTTCCGAGAACTGTAAGTTCTGTGCTCAGTCGTCTTTTTATCACACGGACGCGGAAGAGTACCCGATGCTGGAGACGCAGGAACTCGTTGATGCGGCTCTGTCGGATGCGTCGAAGGGCGTTTTACGCTATTCAATTGTGACTTCGGGACGTAAGCTGCGCGACGTGGACGTGGAGCAGATTTGCGAAACGATCCGCGCGATTCATGAGCGATCCGATATTCAGGTCTGCGCCTCGATTGGTCTTTGCACCCGAGACCAGTTCGACGAAATGAAAGCGGCGGGTCTCTCCCGTTTTCACTGCAACCTTGAGACATCGCGCCGGTATTTTCCGGAAGTCTGCACGACGCATACCTATGACCAGAAAATTTCGTCGCTCAAGGCTGCGCAGTTGGCAGGGTTGAGCTTATGCTGCGGCGGAATTATGGGGCTGGGAGAGACGGTCGAGGATCGAATCGATATGGCGATCGATATTCGTGAGCTCGGCGTCCGCTCTATTCCGGTCAACTTCCTGAATCCGATTCCGGGAACGCCGTTTGAAAAAAACCGCGTTTTGAGCGACGAAGAACGTCAGCGGATCATCGCGGTTTACCGTTTTATCAATCCGGAAGCTGCGATTCGCTTAGCGGGCGGGCGCGGGTTGTTCGCGGACAAGGGACGCGCCTGTTTCAAGTCCGGAGCGAATGCGGTGATTAGCGGCGATATGTTGACGACGGCGGGCTATTCGATTGAAACGGATTTGGCGCTGATCGCGGATTTGGGCTATGAAGCGGGGCTGCACCATGGCTAAGGGTATTTTCGTTTCAGGGACGGGAACGGACGTAGGAAAAACCTATGTCGCGGGACTGCTGGTCAAGGCATTACGCGAAGCCGGAAAGAACGCCGGTTATTACAAAGCCGCCGCATCGGGGAACGTACGCACGGCGGACGGGAAAATTCTCGCCGGGGATGCGCGGGAAGTCTGCCGCTTGAGCGGGCTGGACGCAGATCCTGAGGAGCTGATTACCTACCTCTATGAGGAAGCCGTCTCGCCGCATCTGGCGTCGAGAACCGAGGGCGAACCTGTTTCAATTGTCCGCGTCATGCAGCATTACGCCGAGTTGGCGAAGCGCTTCGAGTTCATGGTTGCCGAAGGGTCTGGCGGAATTATTTGTCCGATTCGCTGGGATTCGACGGAACGGCTCCTATTGGAAGATGTCATCCATGCCTTAGGGCTGGACACCGTGCTCGTCGCCGACGCAGGCTTAGGAACGATCAATCACACGGTTTTGACGGTTGAGTATGCGCGTTCGCACGGGCTGACCGTTCGCGGAATTATCTTGAACCGCTATGAAGATACTCCGTTCATGCGCGATAACCGCGCCATGATTGAGGAGTTATCCGGAGTCCGCGTCGTCGGGACGGTCTCAGCCAACGGATCCGATCTTTCGATATTGCCCGATGACTTATTCGCCTTATTCCGCTGAAGGATGAAAATGAAAGAAACGTAGAAACGTCGGAGGCACGATGAACGAACGAACGAAAACCCTAATCGAAAAAGACCTCGCCATGATCTGGCACCCCTGTTCGCAGATGAAGGACTACGAAAAGCTCGCCCCGATTATCATTGACCGCGGCGAAGGCGTCACATTGACCGACAGCGAAGGGCGTACTTATATCGATATCGTCAGCTCGTGGTGGTGCAACCTGCTGGGACACTGCCACCCCAAGATCAATGCGGCGATCAAAGCGCAGCTGGATCGCCTGGAACATGTTATTTTTGCGAATTTTACGCATGAAGGCGTGATTCGTCTTTGCGAGCAGCTTAAAGAAATCTTGCCGCCCGGACTCAACAAGTTTAATTTTTCGGATAACGGTTCAGCTTCGGTGGAGTGCGCGCTGAAAATGGCGTTCCAATACGCGTATCAGACGGGACATCCCGAACGAAAGCGATTCATGTGCCTTTCGGATGGGTACCACGGTGAAACGGTCGGCGCGCTTTCGGTCGGTGCGCTCGATCTCTACGCGCGAATCTATCAGCCGATGCTGATGCCGACGGTTCAGATCGCGGCGCCGGATTGTTACCGCTGCCGTTATGGAAAGAACCGCGACACGTGCCAAACGGAATGTTTCGCGGATGCTGAGGCTGCGTTCAAGGAACATGCGCATGAAACCTGCGCGGTGATTGTCGAGCCCTTGCTTCAAGGCAGCGCCGGCATGCGGATTTATCCGCCTCAATATCTGACGAAGCTGCGGCAGCTCTGTGATCGGACCGGCGTTTTGCTGATTGCCGATGAAATTGCGACCGGCTTCGGACGGACGGGGAAAATGTTTGCGTTTGATCACGCCGGCGTCAGCCCGGATATTATGTGCATCTCGAAGGGCTTGACCGGCGGGTATATGCCGATGGCGATCACGATCACGACGGACGAAATATATAACGCGTTTTATGCGGATTATAACGAGGGAAAAGCCTTCATGCATTCACATACGTACAGCGGAAATCCGCTTGGGACTTCCGCCGCGCTCGCGGTTCAGTCGATTTTCCGTGAGGAGCCGATTCTCGAGAACGCCGCCCGGCGTGCGAAATTCCTGACGGAGCTGATGACGGAAACGTTTGGGAATCATCCAAATGTCGGTGAAATTCGTCATATTGGCTTGATCCATGCGGTCGAACTCGTCAGCGATCCAGAGACGAAGACGGGTTTCCCGTCCGTTGATCGCGTCGGGTACCAGATCTATCAGAAAGCGCTGAAACGCGGGCTGCTGCTCCGACCGTTAGGGAACGTTTTATACTTTAATCCGCCGCTGATTATTGATGAAACGACGCTGGCGAAAGCGGTTGAAATAACCGCGGCGTCGGTTCAGGACGTTTTAGGCAGATGATGGTGTAAGAATGCGTTCGTTGGGTCAGTATTTATGCGGGCAACTTCCTGAATACACGTGAATTTTTTCCCTAATTACGCGTGATGGATGTATAATTATGGGAGAGTTGAAAGCGATACAATCTAAGGAGTGTGATATATGAGCAAAATGATTGGTATCTTAACCGGAGGCGGAGACGTTCCTGGTCTGAACCCGGCGATGAAGGCGTTTATCACGGCTGCGTTAGAAAACGGTAACCGTGTCGTCGGTATTCGCCGCGGATGGGCGGGGCTTCTGGAATATGATCTTAATGATCCGGAAACCCATTCCCTGATTTATGAAATTACGTCGTCTGATATCCGGAAGATTGATCGAACCGGCGGTACGTTCCTGCATACGTCGCGAACGAATCCTCAGCGGGTTAAAGAGAATGTCATTCCGGATTTCCTGAAAGATTCGCCGCAGGGTCGAAAGATTAACGAGGATACGTACGATTACACGCCTCATGTTCTCGAAGTTCTTGAGAAGAAGGGCATCCACGGACTGGTCACGATTGGTGGAGACGATACGCTTTCGTTCTCTGTCCGGCTTCATAACGAAGGTTTCCCGGTCATCGCGATCCCGAAGACCATGGATAACGACGTTTACGGAACGGACTACTGTATCGGCTTCTCGACCGCGATCACGCGCTCGATTGAGGTCATTACCAATATGCGAACGTCGCTCGGTTCGCACGAACGAATCGGCGTCGTTGAACTTTTCGGTCGTAACTCGGGCGAAACCAGCCTCATCGCGGCGTACCTTTCCGGCGCGGATCGTGCGGTTATTCCCGAAGTCCACTTCAACATCGATACGCTGACCGACTTCCTCGTCCATGACAAGAAGCGCAACCCGTCGAATTACTCGATTATGACGATTTCTGAAGGCGCGATCATGGAAGGCGGAGACGTTATTGAGACCGGTGAAATGGATGCCTACGGTCACCGCAAGCTTGGCGGCGTCGGCATGATCGTCGCGGAAGCGATTAAGCGCCGTTCAAACATCAATATCATGTACCAGCAGGTCGGTTATATGATGCGCTCCGGTGCGCCGGACTCGCTTGACCGCATGGTCGCGACCTCGTTCGGTCATTTAGCGGCGCAGTCCCTTATGCGTAACGATTTCGGTCGTATGGTCTCTCTCCACGGCGGCAAATATACGACCGTTCCGGTTTCTATGGTCTTGGCAGGCAAGAAGATCGTAGACGTTCCAGCGTTCTACGATATCGTCAATTACCGACCGCATATTAAGGACTTCCTCGGCGTGCCGATGTTCCTTAACTAATGCAAATCAATTAATCCGCAAAGGAGATATAAAAAACCATGATCGTCACAACGAAAAAGTTATTTGAACACGCATATGGAAAATATGCGATCGGCGCTTATAACGTCAATAACGCCGAGCAGATCATCGGACTTTTCAAAGGCTGCATCGATTCGAAGGCGCCTTTCATTGTCCAGATTTCCAAGGGCGCGCGCGCATATACGAGCACAATCATGCTCGAAGGCCTGATCCGCTCAGCTGACGCGATGTTCCCCGAAGCGGTTTTCGCGGTTCATCTTGACCACGGGGACGAAAAAACCTGCTATGACTGCATCAATAGCGGATTTTATAGCTCGGTCATGATCGACGCTT
Organism: Flexilinea sp.; assembly: GCA_034430135.1. Taxonomy (GTDB): domain Bacteria; phylum Chloroflexota; class Anaerolineae; order Anaerolineales; family Anaerolineaceae; genus Flexilinea. The sequence continues at coordinate 16,104 of DAOUFB010000094.1, forward strand.
CAGCGTTGCCGTTCGATGAGAACGTCGCGACTTCGAAGCGTGTCGCTGACGCGGCTCATGCGAAAGGTCTCGTTGTCGAAGCCGAATTAGGAAAACTGGGCGGCGTCGAAGAGCATGTTTCTGTCAATGAAGCGGACGCGAAGCTGACCGATCCGGATTCCGTCAAAGAATTCGTCGAACGCACTGGCGTCGATTCGCTCGCAGTAGCGATTGGCACGAGCCATGGCGCGTTCAAATTCTCCGGCTCGCAGTCGCTCCATTTCGACGTTCTCAGCGAAATCCAGAAGCGCGTCCCGGGATTCCCGCTCGTCATGCATGGCTCGTCGTCAGTTCCGCAAGACGAAGTCGAACGCATTAACGCCGCCGGCGGTAAGCTTTTAGGCGCGAAGGGCGTTGACGCGACTCAGTTCCTCCCCGCCGCGAAACTCGGTGTAACCAAGATTAATATTGATACGGACGGGCGTCTCGTTTGGACCCGTGTTCATCGCGAATATTTCCGCGATCATCCGGAAAACTTCGACCTGCGCCCGATTGGGAAGGTCTTCATGGAAGAGTACGCGAAGTTCATCGCCGATAAGAACCAGCTTTTGGGTTCGGCTGGACAGCTCGACGATGTTCGGGCTTTCGTCACGAAATAGCAAATATCTCACACCTCCTTTCCTTTGCCGGGCGCTCCCCCTCCACCGAGTGCCCGGCATCCATTTAAGAGGGAGCGTCCCAAAAAGAAATTGGAATCGGATTAATTCGCTATCGCGCCGACCGCGCAATTTTTAACACGTCATCGAAGCGCAATTCGCGGAACCGTCGGAGTGGATCATTTGCACCGCATGTTCAAGGACGGGACGAATCGCCGCATAATTCTCCCGCGCCGCTTTTTCGCTTCCCGGCAAGTTTATGATCAGCGTTCTCCCGCGGATCCCCGCCGCCGCACGCGATAAACAGCCTCGCAGCGTAACTTTCATGGATTCCGCGCGCATTAGCTCGGGCAATCCCGGCGTTTCGCGTTCAATGACGCCTTTCGTCGCTTCCGGCGTCACGTCGCGCGGTGAAAAGCCGGTCCCGCCAGTCGTCAGAACGAGCGCTGCGTTCAACTCATCGGCGCAGCGTATCAACGCCGCTTCAATTTCGCTGCGCTCGTCAGGCAAAATCTCTGCCTCGACGATATTCCATCCATCTTCCGCCAGCAGTGCGCAAAGCGCCGGACCGCTCGTATCGACCTGTTCACCGCGGCTTCCCCGATCACTAATCGTCAGTACAGCTGCATCCCGTTTCATTTTCATCCACCTCGTTTAATAACGTCCAAAAGTACAGTTCGGAAAATGACAGGGTTTACATGCCTGACATAATCCGCCCTCACCGAGATTGATGAGCTCTTCATGTGTGAAACGCTGACCCGTGAAGACCTGCGGCAGTAAGACGTCGAACATCGTCGTTGGCAGGCTGATCGCCGATCCGGGCACGCCCATCATCATCACGTCGCC
>DAOUFB010000095.1:0-9226 GCA_034430135.1 Flexilinea sp.
CGTTCGCAATACCACGTTCGACGGTCCTTTTTCCCGAAACCGCGGAGATCCATCGCGTTGGAGATGAGTTCAATTCGGTCGAGCGAGGAAAAGATAAGCGGAATCGCGATGCCAGCGAGCCCGAGGACGCGGTCTTTGAGCTTCGCATCTCTTGACAGATCGATGCCCCGTGCTTGCTGGGATTGAGAGATACTATGAAGATCATTTTGAACGTCATTCAGATACCGCAGCGTGATCGAAACGGCGTAGCTGACGCGGTAAGAGACCTTAAGTCGTGTCAGCGAGCTGGCAAATTCGCTGGGATCCGTCGTCAAAATGAAAAGCAGTGCGATCGGAACCGTCGTGAAATATTTGAGCGTGACGTTGAAGAGGTAGAAAAGCTGTTCCTGCGTGACCGTGTAACGCGATGTGAATTGGAAAAGGACATGGCGCGTACCGTAAATAACCACGCCTTGTTCCGGCGCAAAAAGGTAAAGCGTAATGTCGTTCAGAAGGAGGAAGATCCCAATAAAAATCAGAACAGTTCTTACCTCACTGAAACGGATTTTCGCGATTAGGAAAACCGTAATAGAGAGGAGTAGCGCGCTGAGAAGAACGCGCGTGTCATAGGTGACCATGCAGACGATCGTCCAGATTAGGAAGACCGCGAGTTTGGTCACGCCGGTTAAGCGATGCACCGGCGTATCGCGGTTGAGGTAGCTCAGGATATTGGTTCCGGACGCCATTTCTCTCGTTCCTTTCGGTCATAGTCAATAAAGCGCTCCACGAAGCGGATCGGTTCCGGGATTTCCGCCCGTTCAGCGAGTTTCAGCAAGCTTGTTTCTTTCAAGTTTGCTGCGCGGATTACGTCCGGGTTTGTCAAGACATGAGCCGGGAGATCGTCGCAAATCAGGGCACCGTCGGCGATGACGATCGCGCGATCTGTGTACTCAAGCATGAGATGCATATCGTGAGTTACCATGAGGATCGTCAGTCCGCGGTTGCGCAAGCTGACGAGAAATTCCATAATTTCGGTGTAGTGACGGAAGTCCTGACCCGCGGTTGGCTCGTCGAGCAGGAGTAAATCCGGCTCAAGGATCAGGATCGCGGCAATGGTGACGCGTTTCTTCTGACCGTACGAGAGCGCAGAAACCGGCCAGTTCCGGAACGGATACAGTCCGCAGATTTTCAGCACTTCGTCGACTCGGCGCTCAATCTCTTCCGCCGCAACGCCGCGGAGCTTAAGTCCCAACCCAACCTCTTCGCGGATGAGCACTTTGGAAATCATCTGATTCGGGTTCTGCATGACGTAGCCAATTGAATCAGCACGGCGGCGAATCGATAATCCCGCGAGGTCTTTTCCGCGCAATCGGATACTGCCGCTGGAAGGAGTTTCAAAGCCGCAAATCAGTTTACATAATGTCGATTTTCCCGCACCATTCTTCCCCACAATGGCGGTCATTTCGCCTTTGCGGATCGTGAAGCTGATATTCTTCAGGACGATCCTCTCGTCATCATAGGAAAATGACATATCGTCAAAGGTCAGCAGCTCTTCGCCGGATGGTATCGGTTCGGGCAGTTGGATTTTTTTGTACCAGGATTGAATCGGCTCACGAATAACGTCCATCGGCAGCGTATGGATTGAAGCCAGCCGTAAATATGGCGTCAGCTCGACACCCGCGCTGCGTAGTGCGGCGCAGTAGAGCGGTTCACGGATGCCAACCTTCCGCAGGATTCCGGATGCTAAAATGCGGTCAGGCGTATCGTCAGCGATGATCCTGCCGTGATCCATGAGAATGATCCGGTCCATTTCACGCCAGAGGACGTCTTCGAGCCGGTGTTCGATAATCAGGATTGTTTTGCCCGTATCATGGGCAAGGCGATCGATGAGTTCGATCGCGTATTGTCCCGTCGCCGGGTCGAGATTCGCGAGGGGTTCGTCGAACAGGAGAATATCGACGTCGTCGATTAGGACGCCGGCAAGCGCGACACGCTGTTTTTGCCCGCCGGAAACTTTTTGCGGTGCGGATTTGAGGTGATTCCCGATATCGACGAGTTTAGCGGCGTCGGCGACGCGCTGAATCATTTCCGGTTGTGCGACGCAGTCATTTTCGAGCGCAAATGCAATGTCTTCACCGACGGTTTGCCCGACGAATTGACCGTCCGAATCCTGGAGAACGGTTCCGATCCGCTTAGAGCGGTCGTAGATGACTTGCTGATTCGCGACCGTTCCGAAAATTTCGATCGACCCGCTGATTTTGCCTTTGTAATAATGCGGGGCTAAGCCATTGATACAGTGACCCAGCGTAGACTTCCCTGAACCCGAGGGTCCGAGAAACAGGATCTTTTCACCTTGCCGGATGGTTAAATTGATGTCGGTCAGCGTTGGTTTGGCTTGTGCGTTGTAGTGGAATGAAAAATCTTTAAATCTAATTGCGGGTTGGTTCATGGGCGCTCATGTCTTCATTTGATAGGAAGATTATAACAGGTGAAACGAGAAGAGGGCGTGAATTCCACACGCCCTCTGAAATTGCGAATCAGATCTGTTGGCTGCTTGAGTTTATTCTTCGCGTAGACTTCCGGAGCGCGTCCGCGTCTTGGCGTACGTAAAGAGGAAGAGCGTCCCGAGGATCAGGATGGAAACGAAGTTGGCGAGACCAGCGACCGATCCCTGGCTGAAGACCTTCGACGCAGGTTCGCCGTAGATCAGAATATCAAGTCCCGGCGCAACGATGAGCCAGGCGATCAGGTTGGCGATGAGTTGGTAGACGTTGAACGTGATAAAATCGCCCATGCGCGTTTCGCCAGATTCGATGGACAGGCGGTTCGAAACGAATCCAACGCAGCAGCCGAAAACGACGGAAGCGACGACCCAGCTCCACCAAACGCCGCCGTAAAACAGCATGTCGGTGAGCGCATGACCGATGAGCCCGATGAGCGCGCCGGCGATCGGACCGAAAAGCGCCGCCATGAAAGCGAGGAACGGATAAGCCGTGCTGATATTCGTGTTCGGAATAGGAGACGGGATTGAGACAAAGCGGTTCAGAACGAGAAAAATGGCTGAGCCGATGCCGATTGCGACGATGGTACGGGTATTGATTTTCATGAAGTTTCGTTTTCCTTTCGAATCGTTATTTCTGCCTTTGAATTATACAGCGGAACCGAAACGCTGGGAACGGTTATTTCTTAGAAGTAATAGGAGCCCGATTGTTTATCCGGATCGGTCGTCTCACCGCCAAGGTAAGCGGCGCGGACCTTCGGATCGTTCAGCAGGTCAAGCCCGGTACCCGTCAAGACGATTTCGCCGGTTTCTAAGACGTAACCGCGATCGGCGATAGCGAGCGCCATTTGTGCGTTCTGTTCGACGAGGAGGATCGAAGTGCCCTGGCTGTTGATGTCGACGATGATGTCAAAAATCTGCTCAACGAGGAGCGGTGAAAGACCCATCGACGGTTCATCCAGCAGCATTAAGTCCGGATTCCCCATTAAGCCGCGCCCGATAGCGAGCATTTGCTGTTCTCCGCCGGAGAGCGTTCCTCCGGCTTGATTCCGCCGTTCTTTCATGCGCGGGAACAGTTCGAAAACGCGGTCCATGTCGCGGGCGATCTGAGCCTTATCCGTTTTCAGGAATGCGCCCATTTCAAGGTTTTCCTGAACGGTCATATTCGGAAAAATATGGCGTCCTTCAGGTACCTGAACGAGCCCTTTCCGGACGATTCGGTCGGTCGGTTTCCCGGTTATGTTTTCGTCCTGATAAATAATCGTACCGCTGGTAATTTCGACGACGCCGGAAATAGAATTCAACGTTGAACTTTTTCCCGCGCCGTTCCCGCCGATAAGCGCAACGATTTCGCCCTTATTTACGGTCAGCGAAATCCCTTGGAGCGCATGGATCGCCCGGTAGTAAACGTTTAGATCCTGGATTTGAAAATACATAAGATTAACTCGCTTTCCCAGCTTTTTTCCGCTGAGCATATTTCGCGACGAGGTTTTCCGTTCCAGCGCCGAGGTATGCCTCAATGACGCGTTCGTCGTTTTGGATGACTTCCGGCGCGCCTTCCGCGATCTTTTCGCCATGGTCCAGAACGACGATGTGATCCGAGATATTCATGACGACTTTCATATCATGCTCGATGAGGATGATCGTAATTTTGAGCTCAGACCGGAGCGTATTGATCAGTTCGATCATGGCGTCTGATTCATGCGGATTCATCCCGGCGCAGGGTTCGTCCAGGAGGAGCAGGTGCGGGTTGTTTCCGAGCGCCCGGGCGATTTCGAGCCGGCGTTGCGCCCCGTAAGGGAGGTTGCGCGCCAAATCGTTCGCGTAGCCGCTTAATCCGACAAATTCAAGCAGGTTGACCGCTTTTTGAATGGATTGCTTTTCCTCGCGGCGATTACGGTAGGTTTGGAAAATGGTATCAATCGAATTCGACCGGAGCCGCGGCTGCTGTCCGATGAGGATGTTTTCGATGACCGACATGCTTGAAAAAAGACGGATATTCTGATATGTTCGCGAGATGCCGAGGTTCGCGACTTCATCGGTCGGAATCCCATTAATCGGGCGTCCCTGGAAAAGGACTAAACCTGAATCGATTTTATAGAAGCCCGAGATGCAGTTAAAGAACGTCGTCTTTCCCGCGCCGTTCGGACCGATAATCGAGAAAATCGACTGATAGGGAACCTGAACGTTGACGTTGTTAACAGCGGTCAGCCCGCCGAAATTGATAATAATATCTTCGGTTTCGAGGATATAAGGGTGATGTCGAGGGGACACAGGGTTCATGGTTTCAGCTCCGCTTTCAGTGTTTCAATATCTTTTTCCGGTTCGGCGTAAACTTTCCGGCGCCGAATCGGGAAAAGCCCTTCGGGACGGATAATCATCATCGCGATCAGGAGGACGCCGAAAACGACCATTCGATAGTTATCGAGATCGCGGAGCAGTTCGGGAACGCCTTTGATGATGAAGGCGCCGACGAGTGCGCCGGGGATCGAACCCATCCCGCCGACGACGATGACCGCCAGCGAATTGACCGAAACCATGAAAACGAAGTCGCCCGGACCGATATAGGTATTGCGCGATGCGTAGAGAGCGCCAGCCGCGCCGGCGATTACCGCGCCGATAATGACCGCTAAAACCTTATAATACCCCGTCGATACGCCGCAGGCCTGCGCAACGGTTTCATCCTCACGCATGGCTTCCCAGCTTCGACCGACGCGTGAGTATTGGAGCCGAAAAACGACGTAAAGCGTCAGCGCGAAGCAGAACATCAGGACGTACATAAAGTAAATATTTTCCGCGACAGGTTTCCCAAGGATCGAGGCGATGAATCCCGGCTGCGCCGGTTGTCCGATGTCTTTAATCCCCTGCGGCCCGCCGGTGAAGTCGGCGAGCAGGTTTGAGTTGACGAGGACGCGGACGATTTCGGCGAACCCAAGCGTCACAATCGCGAGATAGTCTCCGCGTAAGTTCATGATCGGCAGTCCGACGATGATGCCGCTAAGTCCGGAAATGGCGAGCGCGACGGCGAACGCGAGCGGGAATGAAAATTCGAGTCCGAGCGGGCGCGGTGCGGTCAAAAGTGCGAACGTATACGCACCGATCGCGTAGAAGGCGACGAAGCCGAAAACGAGCTGTCCTGAAAGACCGACGATCAGGTTCAACCCAAGCCCAAGGATCGCGTAGATGAGGATCAGTCCGGTGACGGAAATCGCGTAGGGACTGAGCAGGAACGGTGCGGTCAGGACGAACGCCAGCACGAGGACCAGGATGACGGCGCGGAGGAGCCGGTTGGCGCGGACTCTGCGGACCGCAGGATTCTTTGAAAAGAAAGAACGAAGCGAATGGAACGCTCCCGCTGGTTGATTTGTTGATTTTACGAGCCAGCCTAAGAACGCTCCGATGAGCGACCCCGCGACCGTCAGCGCGAAGTAAGACGCGACCATCGACGGGATCGGAAGTCCGAATGCGGCGGTTTGAACCGCTTCGGGAGACATCATATCAAGATAGGTCCGCAGCTTGACTCCGTTCGCGTTCAGCGTTCCGAGGATGACGTTCATTCCGGCGATGAGAAGTCCCGCGACGACGCCGCTGATAAGCCCCAACGATAAGACATGGATGACACTCGGTTTCGCGACGCCGGGACGATAGAGCGATCGGATGAAGCCGAAGACGACGAAGAATGAGGTCAGCGCGATGACACCGGCGAAAAAGGCCGGCGAAACGACTTTGACGCTGTCGTTCGACGTCAGCATTTTTCCCAGCATGATGCCGAGGGCGGCGGTCATGTTGATGAGTTCGAGGAAGATTAAAACAATGGCGGTTAAGACACCCTTGCTGACAGCAGTTCCGAACGTTTTTTTCATTAGACTTTCTCCTGTGTCGAAGTATTCTTACTAAAGAGTCCGGAAGGTTTAAGGATCAGGACGAGGATGAGAATTGAAAAGGCGATCACGTCTTTAAGCTGGAAGTCGATTCCGAGAAAAGCCGGTCCGACCGACTCAACGATCCCTAAGAGCATTCCACCGACCATCGCGCCTGGAATATTGCCGATGCCGCCTAAGACTGCGGCTGTGAACGCTTTAATCCCGGGCAGAAATCCGACGTAGTGGTTGAAAAGACCGTTATGAATGCCCCACATGACACCCGCCGCGCCGGCAAGGACGCCGGAAATCATGAAGGTTTGGGAAGCGACGCGATCGGTATTGATTCCCATTAACTGCGCGGTGTTTTTGTCTTGAGATACGGCGCGGATCGATTTCCCGAGCTTCGTTTTCTGGACGAAAACGTAAAGCCCAATCATCAGAAGCAGCGCCAGCACGAGGCTGAAAACGCCGGTTTTAGTCACGACGATCATTCCCTCGCCCATTTCAATGTTCCAGCCGGTTCCGCGCGATAAAAGCGTTGGATTCTTATAGGTTTTCTTGGTTGCCCCGAACATCAGCTGTGCTGCGGTTTCAATGAAAATTGAAGCGCCGACCGCGGAGATTAGCGGAGCGAGCCGAACCGGCGAATTGCGCAGCGGACGGTATGCGATTTTTTCAAGATAGTACCCGCTAATCATCGAGACGCCAGTTCCAATCAGGAACGCAAGGACAATTGCGGCGACGGGATAGGTGTTCATGAAGTTGCTTTCGCCGATTTTCCACGTATCCAGCGCTTCGAAAGTAAAGAAGCCGGCGAAACAGCCCAGCATCATAATATCGCCGTGTGCAAAGTTGATCAGCGCCATGACGCCGTAAACAAGCGTGTAACCGATCGCGATCAGCGCATACATCCCGCCGACAATCAGCCCTGTATTAATAAAACTCAGCCAAAAAACTGACCCGTAGGTTGGTTTGGTGATCAGGATGATCGCGCGGTAGATCAGGAAAATGAGCGCGCTGAGACCGACGATGACACGCAGGAAATTAATCCGGCGGACACCTGTTGATTTTTTCCTGGTCGAGCGGAAGAGGTTTAAAGCCATCGACATAAGTTCTGTCCTCTCTTTAAGGGATCAGCCCGCGCCGGTTTGATTTACAAATTCCCTGCGCAAGTCATTATCGAAAGTGGTTTTTCGGTTTGAAGACTGTCTGAGCTGATTTAATTACGGAAAATTTTACCATTCAGGCGTTTTCTCACGAGGGAGGGAGCGTTATCCTATGACGATAACCCGGATGGTAAGTTGTAAGAAAAAACTGTCCCGTGACCAGGACAGTTTTTTCTATTCAGGTCAGGCGATTTTACTGACCATCAATAATCGTCCACTGCCCGTCGACGACGACGTAGAACGTCGGACCCGACGCGTTGCATTCGCCAACTTCATTGCAGGTAATTTCGCCGGTAATTCCTTCGAACCCCGAGGTTGTCCGGACGGCATTGACGAGTTCGGCGCGCGGGATGTAGAGGTTCCCATCTTCGCCAACGAAGGCGACCGAGCGGATGCGGTCGGCTAAAACCTGAACCGTATCGTACGAGAACCACGCGAACGAGCTCATCGAACCCGGGACGCGGTCATAGGTTTCTTCGTACTTCTTGTCGAACGCCAGTTTCGCTTCGGATTCGCCCGGAACGGTCGAGGTACCGATCAGACCTTCCGCGTTCGCGCCGGCTTTTTCAATGACTTCGACGCCATACGCGCCATCGTCCGAGAAAATCGGAACATTCGCGAGACCGAAGAGAGCCTTCTGGTTCAGGAGAACCGAGAGTTCCGCCGTGAATCCGCCGTAGTAGATAATTTCAGGCTGAGTCGAGGCGACGGCAGCCAGAACCGCGCCGTAATCCGCTTCGCCTGCGGTAATCGCTTCATAAGCGACCGGTTCAATCCCCGAATCTTTCAGCGTTGCGACGACCGTGTCGGCGATACCTTTACCGTAGTCGCCGCCGTCATGGATGACCGCAACCTTCGTCAGCTTGAGGTTTTCCATAATGAATTTTGCAGCGAACGTACCTTGCGCGATGTCCTGGAAAACGAGGCGGTTGAAGACACTGTTATCGACGGTCAGTTCTGCGCCGGTCGCGGACGGGGACATCATCGGAATAAACGCTTTTTCGAAAATCGGGATCACGGCGGCGGATTCAGCCGTGAAAATGTTTCCGGCATCGGCTACGAAAGTCGGATCGGTAATCCATTTGTTCGCAACCGCGACAGCGGTTTCCGCCGACCCCAACGTATCTTCCGGAAGAAGTTCCCAGCCGAAGCCTTCGAATGGTTCGAGGTCGGCGATCGAAATCTTCTGTGATTCCGAAATGTCCTGCCCATACATTGCGTATTCGCCCGTAATCGGACCAGCGACGCCGATTTTAATCGTTTCGCCCGGTTTAATGACGGCGCATCCGCCTTCCGCATCGCAGCGGGTGCTGTTGTCCTGAGCCGCAGCGCTCATGACTGACATGATGATCGCGATGATAGCGACCAACAGGACGAGGTGGGTCTTTTTCGTGTTCATCCCTGTTCTCCTATATGATAGGTCTACGGTTTGCCCGAACCTGTGTGCCGAAAGACCGCCGATATTTTACTCCGACGATTTTATTAGAATTCTTCGGTTGTTATTTTGTTCCTTTGAGGCGAAACCGATTGAAAAAAATTGTCCCATCCCCGGCAGCGAATGTCAAGGATGGGACAGGAAAAAGGTTACAGCTAATTTAGCGTGCTAACGTCCTAACGTCCTAAAGCGGAAAGACGGGCTATTTCTGGCTAAAAAACGTTTCAGCATCTTTTCGGAACTGAACGAGCGACGGATGATGAATATACATCATGTGTCCCGC
>DAOUFB010000096.1:0-26642 GCA_034430135.1 Flexilinea sp.
AAATGAGATTTCTCCATTCGCTATTTTTTCCCTGTGATCTGTAACGCATCAATGGTAATCCTACATTAGTTGTGAACTGTCGATTCTATTGACATCCCGCAAAAGATAGGGCAAAATGTATACACGCAGAGGTGCAGGTCACGTCGACCCTACCTTTTAATCCGATGTCGTTCTATCGGAATCATATTGCAAGGAGCAAGAATGAGTAAGAAATGGTTAAGTTTTGTTCTTAGTATCGTCATGGTCATCTCCATGATCGCCCCTGTATTCGCTCAGGATGGCATTCCGCTCGTACAAGGCGACGGTGCTTTTACCGAAAAGTTTTCGCCGTTCTATTACGAGACTGTCTATGACCGACATGTCGTAGAGAAAACGCAGGTCATCATTTTGACGTACGATCGCGTCGGCGGAATCGTGTTTAACGCGATCGAAGGCGAAACGCGCTCATACAACGGCACGGACTATGAATATCACGGTCTTGCCGACATTAGTGTCGATTATGACGAAGCCAGCGATACGACGAAATACACCGCCAAACTTCGCGAAGGCGTTCTCTTCTCCGATGGCGTTGAACTGACCGCCGACGACGTGATCTTCGCGTATTATGTTTATCTCGATCCGGCGTACGTCGGCGCTACGACGCTCCGCACATATCCGATCATCGGTCTCCAGGACTACCAGACTCAGACGACTTCCGACGTTTACACGAAGTATGAAACGTTTGCCAACGGCATTTTAGAAGCCGGCGCGGATCATGAATGGACCGACGCGGACGACTGGACGCAGGAATATCAGGAACGCTTCTGGGAACTCGTTGATGCTCGCTGGGCGGAAGAAGTTCAGGGCATCGTTGACTACGTTAACGCGAAATACGCCGCGGACGCCGCCGAAACCCTTGGGTTCACGGCTGAAGAAGTCGCCGCGGACGAGGGACTCAAGGTTGCTGCCGGTATGGCATTGTGGGGTTTTGGCGATGTTGAAGATGGCGTCCTGACGACCCCGTCAGGCGTGGAATTCGTTTTAGCCGAAGTGAAGCCGACGATTGAAGACTACGTCAAGGAAACCTACGAAGCCTACGAAGGCGACGCCGACGCGTTCTTCTCGACAGAATCCGCCAATAACAAGCGCCAGTCCATCCTGTCCTACGCGAAAGATACGTTCATCAAGGAACTCGGTTCCGCTGACCCTGAAATGAGCGCCGGAATCCCGAACGTTACCGGTATCAAGAAAATCGATCAGTATACCGTCGAAGTTACGACCAAGGGCTTTGAAGCCCCCGCGGTTTACCAGATTTTCGGTATCACCGTTCCCCCGATGCACTATTACGGCGACCCCGAGCAGTATGACTACGAAGCCAACAAGTTCGGTCACCCGTTCGGCGATCTGAGCGTTGTCCAGTCGAAGACCCTGAATCCGATGGGCGCTGGTCCATACAAGTTTATCAAGTACGAAAACAAGGTTGCCTACTTCGAAGCCAATGAAAACTACTACGACGGTGCTCCGGAGACGAAAGAACTCCAGCTCAAGGAAACTGCTTCAAAAGAATTTGTTGCGGCTCTCGGCGCTGGAACGATTGATGTCGGCGAAATGTCCGGTTCCAAGACCAACTTCGAAGAAGTTGCCTCTTACAACAGCAACGGCGAAATCAACGGCGATACGATCAATACCATCAAGGTTGATAACCTCGGTTATGGCTATATCGGTATGAACGCTGACAAGGTCAACGTCGCGGGCGAACCAGCATCCGACGCTTCCAAGAATCTCCGCCGCGGTTTTGCGACCCTCCTCGCGGTTTATCGCGATACGGCGTACAACTCCTACTACGGTGAGGCTGCTTCCGTTATCAACTACCCGATCTCGAATACCTCTTGGGCAGCCCCGCAGAAGACCGACCCGGATTACAAGGTTGCGTTCTCGGTTGACGTCGACGGCAATGATATTTACACCGACGACATGGACGCTGAAGCGAAATACGCCGCCGCTCTCGAAGCTTCGATTGGCTTCTTCAAAGCCGCCGGCTATACGTTCGACGAAGCAACCGGCAAGTTCACCGCCGCTCCGGAAGGCGCGAAGATGAGCTACGAAGTGATCATAGGCGCCAACGCCACCGGCGACCACCCCTCCTTCGCAGTCCTGACCGACACCGCCGCTGCGCTCGAAAAGATCGGTCTTGAACTCCGTATCAACGACCCGTCCGACTCCAGTTACCTCTGGGCAGCCCTCGACGGCGGCGAACAGGAAATGTGGTGTGCCGCTTGGCAGTCGACCATTGACCCGGATATGTATCAGGTTTACCACAGCTCAGGTATCGTCGGCCGCGGCGGATCGGACTCGAACCACTACCACATCGACGACCCGGCGCTCGACGAAGCCATCGTCTTAGCCCGCCGCTCCGACGATCAGGCATATCGAAAACAGGTCTACAAAGACGCGCTCGACATTATTGTTGACTGGGCAGTCGAAGTCCCGGCGTATCAGCGCCAGAACTCCGCGATCTACAGCTCGATCCGCATCGTACCTGAATCGATGATCCCGGACAGCACCACGTTCTACATGTGGGACGTCGGTCTTGATAAGATCGTCATGTCTTCAGCTACGGAATAACTCTTTTATCGTTCGACGGAACGCGTCCTGATACAGGAAAACATGGACGCGTTCCGTCCCTTTCTGGTCGCCAAATTTTGGCGTTTTTTTTATCAGAACCGATCGTAAAAGATCATAAATACAAAAAGAAAGGGGTTCGATGTCAAAATACCTGCTACGCCGTCTTATTTTCGCGATAACGATCCTCATCCTTGGATGCTTAATTATCTATACCGCGATTCGTTTCCTGCCGACGTCCTTCGTTGAGACCGTCGCACGGCAGCGATCCGCCATGCCCGGCGCAAAATCATACGCAGAAATTCTCGCCGAGTTAAATAAACTTTACGGAAGAGACTCGTCAATTCTGGAAGGTTTTGTAACCTGGTTCGGAAACGCCCTGAGAGGGAACTGGGGAACGTCGATGGTCTTCAATAAACCGGTTATCGAAAAGTTTAAAGAAGTCATCTTCTACTCCATCTTCTTAAACGTCGTCACGCTTTTCGTCCAGACGTTTATTGCGATTCCGCTCGGAATTACGGCGGCGCGCAATCAATATGGGAGAACCGACTATTTCGTTACGGTCTTCTCGCTGGCTTGTATCTCCCTTCCGACGTTCTTCCTCGCCACCATCTTAAAGTTCATTTTCTCCATCCGTCTTGGGTGGCTTGATCTTTACGGCGCTGTCGGTCGGTATCACCTGCAGCTGGATGCCTGGGGACGTTTCCTTGACCTGTCGAGTCATATGATCCTGCCGGTCATTACGCTTTCCATGCTCAGCATCGGTGGAATGATGCGTTTCACTCGTACCAACATGCTCGAAGTATTAAACGCGGATTATATTCGCACGGCGCGTGCGAAAGGACTCACGGAAGGCGTCGTCGTTCGGAAACATGCGTTCCGAAATACGTTGATTCCGCTGGTCACCTATATGTCCTATCTGATTCCGAGTATGTTCGCGGGTTCTCTGATCACGGAAACACTCTTCCAGATTCCTGGTATCGGATACATCTCCTACACGGCAATCACGCAGGGCGACATCCCTTTCGCCATGTTCTATTCGTTCCTGAATATCGCCCTGACGCAGGTCAGCTTGTTAATCGCGGATTTCATGTACGCTGTCGTCGATCCGCGCGTCCGGATAAACTAGAAAGGAGTTAAAAATGAGCGAACAAGAAATTTTAGCAGCAAACTCGCCCGAAACGCCCGAACCGGAAGTGCGCCTTGATGACGAAAAACGGATTCGCGTTCTTTCCCCGGGACTCTTAATCTGGCGTCGGTTCGTCCGAAATAAATTGGCGATTGCGGGCATGTTTATCCTGATTGCCATGTTCGTATTCTCGTTCATCGGCGGAGTCATTTCGCCGTACGGACAGTCTCAGGTCTTCCGTACAACAGACGTTATCATGCGCGAATACGCCTCTGCGATGCGTAACGAGGATTTACGCTACATCGTTCGAGAAGGCGAACAATTTTCGAATATCGCCGCCGCAAATTTCGTTTTAGCCAAGAACAACAATAACCCAACGTTCGATCATAACGGGCTTCATTATTCCTACACGGAAGTTGCGAAAGACTTCTACGACATCACGGTCCTTTCCGAAGTCGGATCCATGATGATGCTCGGGAAAAAGTCAAAATTTTCGTATAATTCCGGCGAGGAACTTACGCCCGAAGAAGAAACCGCGGTTCAGGAAGCCATCGCCGCGAAGCAGGAAGCGTTTGAACTGAATGGAAAAAGCTTCGTTCTCCGCCGGGAAGGAAAAAACAATATCATCTCCGTGACCAAACCGATCGCCATCGCGACATCGCTCATCTTTGACGCGTTCGAACGGAAAGGGGAAGAAATTGTCAAGAAGTACGATTTCGTCCGAAACGCGGAAAACGCGATCATCTCCGGAGAGAATTCTTTCAAATTCAACGACGTAACCTATTCGATCGTTTCTGACGAAGACAGTACGCTCGTTTTCGAAGGCGGAAGCAGCGATGGGAAACCGTTCGCTTCGATTTCGAGCCTGATGATGCGCGCGTTTTCATCGGGAGTCTTCCTCTCCTATGAATTTAAAACCGCATTTCTGGATGCGATTGATTCGAATTCCCCGTCGTTCACGGTTCCGGACGCCGAAGGCAACGAAGTCCTTTACACGATCACGCGTACACACAATACCTACACAATCCGCACAGCTGCCTCTTCAGAACTGATTGACATGTATGCAGCGCCCGGACTGAAACACCCGCTGGGCACGGATAGCAACGGCATGGACGTTTTAGCCCGTTTGATGTACGGCGGTCGCGTTTCGTTAATCGTCGGTTTTGTCGTCGTATCGATTGAGCTTTTGATCGGCGTTATTATCGGTGGATTATCCGGATATTTCGGCGGCATGGTCGACATGCTGATCATGCGTTTTATCGACGTCTTTAACACGATCCCGTTTTATCCGATCTGTTTCATCCTTGGCGCAATCATGGACAAAATGCAAATCACGCCGATGGCGCGTATTTTCGTTCTGATGGCGGTCATCGGGCTCAACGGCTGGACCGGTATCGCTCGTATTGTCCGCGGACAAATCCTTTCGCTTCGAGAGCAGGACTTCATGATCGCTGCCCGTGCAACCGGGATTCGCACTTTCCGCCAGATTTTCGTTCACCTGATCCCGAACGTTATGCCGCTCCTGATCGTCCAGGCGACATTATCGCTCGGCTCAATTATCATCGTCGAAGCGACGCTCTCCTTCCTCGGAATCGGGATTAAATACCCATACGCGTCATGGGGCTCGATTATCAACGCTGCGACGAACCTGCATGTCATGACGCACTACTGGTTCATCTGGTTCCCCGCTGGCGTCCTGATTTTCCTGACCGTTTTAGGCTTCAACTTTGTCGGCGACGGTCTCCGCGACGCTTTTGACCCGAAGATGAAATAAAGGAGGGATACGATCATGGCATTTTGGAAGAAAAACTCAAATAAAAAGTCGATCGACCCGAATTATATTTCGGCGTCAGATTCAGCGCGCATCGCCCGCGAAAACCGGAAAATTATCTCCGGTTACGAAAGAAAACGAAAACGCAAGAACGTCCCGGAATCCGAATACCTGACGAAAATGCGCGATCCGAATAACGTTGTCGAGTTCGACGATGTCCATACGTACTTCTTCACCGACATTGGGACGGTTCATGCCGTTGACGGGGCTTCGTTCGATATTCCGAAGAGTTCAACCGTCGGCGTGGTCGGTGAATCAGGCTGCGGGAAATCAGTCACCGCGCTTTCCCTGATGCAGCTCGTGCAGCGTCCGCAGGGACAAACCGTCAAGGGCGAAATTCGTGTCAACTTGGGCGACAAGGCTTACGACGTGGCGAAAATGCCGGTTAACGCAATGCAAAAGATTCGCGGGAACGAAATTTCTATGATCTTCCAGGAACCGATGACGTCGTTGAATCCGGTTTTCAAGATTGGGGATCAGATTGAGGAAGTTCTCGTCCTGCATAATCCAACCTGGTCAAAAGAACAGATCCGGGCGCGCATGCTGGAAATGATCGACCTCGTCGGCATCGCGAACGGGGAAGGCGTCGCGGAAATGTATCCGCATCAGCTTTCCGGCGGTATGCGCCAGCGTATCATGATCGCCATTGCTCTCGCCTGCGATCCCAAGGTTGTAATCGCCGATGAACCGACGACCGCGCTCGACGTGACGATTCAAGCCCAGATTCTCGACCTCTTCCGCTCGCTTAAATCGCGGATTAACGCCTCTATCATCCTGATTACGCATGACTTGGGCGTTGTCGCTGAAATGGCTGATTTTGTCGTCGTCATGTATTCAAGCCGTGTCGTCGAAAAGGGAACCGCGAAAGATATTTTCCATCATCCCGCTCATCCGTATACGATCGGCTTGATGAATTCAAAACCGATCCTGAATAAAAAAGTCGATAAACTGTATTCGATTCCGGGATCAGTTCCCAGCCCAATTGATATGCCGAATCACTGCTACTTCCGCGATCGCTGCGACAAGCGCTTCGGAATGTGCAATGGCGAATACCCGCGCCAAATTCAACTTTCGGATACCCATTTTGTCAGCTGCTACCAGTATTATCCGGAGAACGAGAAATGAACCAGCAACCATTACTTGAAGTCAAAAACTTAAAGAAATATTTCCCGATTCGGAGCGGTTTTTTCAATCGTATCGTCGGTTATGTCAAGGCGGTTGACGGTATTTCGTTTTCGATCCAACGAGGGCAAACGCTCGGGCTCGTCGGAGAGTCCGGCTGTGGGAAATCCACGACCGGGAAAGCAATTCTCCGCCTTGAAGAAAAAACGGCGGGAGACGTCATTTTTGAAGGACGTGAACTCTACGACGTTCCGGCGGAAGAAATGCGGAAGATGCGGACAAAGCTGCAAATCATCTTCCAGGATCCGTACTCATCGCTTTCTCCCCGCCTTCCGGTCGGAGAAATCATCGGGGAAGCCGTTCGGGAACATCATCTCGTCTCAAAAAATGAATATGACGATTATGTGACGCGTATCATGCTCGCCTGCGGTCTTCAGGAATATCATAAGCTCCGCTACCCGCATGAGTTTTCCGGCGGACAGCGTCAGCGTATCTGTATCGCGCGGGCTTTGGCGCTCAATCCAAGCTTTATCGTCTGCGATGAACCGGTTTCTGCGCTCGACGTCTCAATTCAGGCGCAAATTATCAACCTCCTCGAAGACCTTCAGCAGAAGTTTGACCTCGCTTACTTGTTTATTTCGCATGACTTATCCGTCGTTCAGCATATTTCGGACTTCGTCGGAGTCATGTATCTCGGTTCAATGGTCGAATATGCACCGAAAGAGGAAATTTTCGCTCACCCGCTTCATCCGTATACCGAAGCCCTGTTCAGCGCGATCCCGATTCCGGATCCGGACTATTCTCAGAAACGGATCATCCTCGAAGGCTCGATCCCCTCTCCTGCGAATCCGCCGTCAGGCTGTAAGTTCCATACTCGCTGCGCCAAATGCATGGCAAAGTGTAAAGAGGTCGCGCCGGAAATGATCGAAGTTGCCCCGGGGCACTTCGTCAGCTGCCACCTGTACGGTGAGGCGAAGGCATAAATGGGGGAAAGACAATGAAAAAAGAGCGCGAAGAATTTGTTGACGATGGTCATACCATCGTCAACATGAATGTCGAAGGTGCATCCTGGTTTCGTCCAGAGCGAAAACCGTCTGAACTCGTCAGCGACCGGGAAACGACCTGGTTAATTCTGAAGGAGAGCTGGAAAGCCGCTGCGCTGGTCTGTGGGATTTTTTCCGCCGGATTGATCCTGACAATGCTCGCGTTCTTTTAAGGTCGTCTAGCCCGCGGGCAATGACCGCTTGATCCAAATAAAAAAAGCTGTTGACAGTTCCTCAAGCCAAAAGCAAAGAGGAAAACTGCCAACAGCTTTTTAGTTAATCATTAAATCTTTTCTTTAATTTCCGTCCGTGCCAGCTCGATAAATTCCGAAACCGGAATTGCGCCGAGATTATCACCATTCCGACGACGCACTGCAACCGCATGAACCTCAGCTTCTTTATCGCCTAAAACAAGCATATACGGGATCTTTTGATTCTGCGCATCGCGGATTTTCGCGTTCATGCGATCCGATCGCGCGTCCACGTGAACACGCAACCCAGCTTCCCGTAGTTCCGCCGCGATCTCGTTCGCCGCATCAATATGCCGATCTGCGATCGGAATAATTTCAGCCTGAACCGGAGCGAGCCAAACCGGGAACGCGCCTGCGTAATGTTCGATAAGAATGCCGAAGAACCGTTCGAGCGAGCCTAAAAGCGCGCGGTGAATCATATAGGGTCGGGTCGGCTGACCATCTTCCGCAATATAGGAGATGTCAAATCGTTCCGGCAAGTTGAAATCAAACTGAATCGTGGTCAGCTGCCATTCGCGTCCGATTGCATCACTAATCTTAAAGTCGATTTTCGGACCATAGAACGCGCCGCCGCCGTCGTCGATTTCATAATCAAGATTGTGTCGTTCGAGAGAATCGCGAAGCGCTTCCTCTGCTGCACGCCAGCGTTCCGGATCGCCGACAGATTTCTTCGGCTTCGTCGACAAGAATGCTTTGAAGTCGTTAAACCCAAAGGAACGCAGAAGTCGGATCGAAAAATCAATGACGAAATCTATTTCACCCGGCATCTGATCAGGTCGGCAAAAATGATGCGCATCGTCCTGTGTAAAACCGCGTACACGTGTCAGCCCATGCAGAACGCCGGAGCGTTCAAAGCGATAAACCGTCCCTTCCTCGGCGTATCGAATCGGAAGTTCGCGATAAGATCGAAGCGAAGATTTATAGATGTACACGTGGAACGGGCAGTTCATCGGCTTGATATAGTACTGGCTTCCTTCAATATCAATCGGTGAATACATATTCTCGTTGTAGAAACCGAGATGCCCTGACGTTTCCCAAAGCTGCGCTTTTCCGATATGCGGCGTGACTACGAAGTCATAGCCCGAACGTTCATGTTCTTCCGACCAGAAGTTCTCGATAAGTTTGCGGATCTTCGCGCCTTTCGGGTGCCAAAGGATTAGCCCTGCGCCAATATCATCATTGATACTGAACAAATCAAGTTCTTTCCCGAGTTTGCGATGGTCGCGCCGTTTGGCTTCTTCCTGACGCATCAGGTAAGCGTCCAGTTCTTCCTTCGTTTTCCAGGCGGTACCATAAATCCGCTGAAGCATCGGGCGTTTTTCATCGCCGCGCCAGTATGCGCCGGAAACGTTCAACAGCTTAATCGCTTTCGGATTGATTTCTCCCGTATTCTCTACGTGAGGACCGCGGCAAAGATCAAGGAATTTATCGACCTGATAAGTCGAGATAACCGGCGCTTCTTCCGTCGGCTCGCCGTATTCATCGACGCCGCCCTTTTCAAGCCCCTCAATCAGTTCAAGTTTAAACGGCTGATCGGCGAAGAGCTGTTTCGCTTCCTCAGCGCTGCGTTCCTCGCGGATAAACGGATGTTTTTCGCGGATAATCGCTTTCATATCCGATTCAATATCAGCGAGATCCTCCGGCGTCAACGTCCGAGGCAGCTCAAAATCATAGTAAAATCCGTCAGCAATCGGCGGACCAATTGCAACTTTCCCTTTCGGGAATTTCCGCAGCACGGCTTCCGCCATGATATGCGCCGCAGAGTGACGAATCTTATAAATATCGGACTCAGCATAATTTTCTTTAACTTTTAACCCCATTTTTTCCTCCAAAAATCTTCAGGTTTCATGACAAAATAAAAACTCGCCCCAACGTCGGGACGAGTCTAATTTCTCGTGGTTCCACCCCGCTTGATAACCGCATTCAATCGGTTATCCGCTGTTCGCTCGGTATCGGGAGCGGCTCGGGCGTTTTATGTTTCAACGCCTGCTCACGGGTGGTTTTCATTCCTCGTTTCGAACCCTTCTCAGCTTCCAGGTCTCTCTGTACGAACGGTTGGACGCATTGTCCCGCTCTTCGCATTCAATATAAATACGACGGTTCAAATTATACATTCACGCGCGACGCATAACACATAAGTTATGACATTCAAGCCGCTAAATATCCAAATTCCGAACCTCGTGCGCATGGGTCTGAATAAAGCGCGTCCGCGGCGGAACTTCCGCGCCCATCAGCATATCGAACGTCTTTGACGCATTCACGGAATCTTCGACCTTGACCCGGAATAACGTTCGCATCGCCGGATCCATCGTCGTTTCCCAAAGCAGTGAAGCGTTCATTTCACCCAAACCTTTATAGCGCGTAATCGTCGCGTTCGCAGCGTTGCGTCCGAGATCGTTTAGAATCTCATCTCGCTGTGCGTCGGTATATGCATAATGAACGTTCTTGCCCTGCGCGATTCTGAATAGCGGCGGTTGTGCGATAAAAAGATGCCCATCGTCAATAAGCTCCGGCATGAACCGGAAGAAAAAAGTCAGCAGCAGCGTCCGGATATGCGAGCCGTCAACATCCGCATCGGTCATGATAATAATCTTCCCGTAGCGGAGACCCTTTAAGTTGAAATTGTCGTTAATCCCGGTCCCAATCGCCGAAATAAGCGATTTGATTTCAAGGTTGCTCAAAATCTTATCCAGCGTCGACCGTTCAATGTTGAGAATTTTTCCGCGCAGCGGAAGAATTGCCTGAAACGCGCGGTCGCGTCCCTGTTTCGCGGAACCGCCCGCGGAATCACCTTCGACGATGAAGAGTTCGGTCTTCGTCGCGTCTCGGCTTGAACAGTCCGCCAACTTTCCCGGCAGTGTCATCGACTCCAAAACGGATTTACGAATAATCGTTTCACGCGCTTTTTTCGCTGCTTCTCGGGCGCGCGTGCTCACCTGGCACTTCGTCACGATAGCTTTACCAACCGCCGGATTATGTTCGAGATAGTCTTTGAAAACTTCGACGATAACCTGCTGCGTGTAAGTCGCGACTTCCGTATTCATAAGCTTGACTTTCGTCTGCGATTCGAATTGCGGGTCAGGGTGTTTGATATTGATAATCGCGGTCAGACCTTCGCGGGTGTCCTCACCAGTGAAGTTATCTTCTCCTGACTTCAGTAAGTTCGCCTGCCGTGCGTAGTCGTTAATTACGCGGGTAATCCCCGTCCGGAGACCGGTCAGGTGTGTACCGCCGTCATGCGTGTTAATCGTATTCGCGAAAGTAAAAATCGTTTCGGAATAATCGTTCGTGTATTGGAAAGCGACCTCAATCCCAATATCGTTAATGACCTTATCGGCGGAAACGACCGGATGAAGCGCGGTTTTGTTCCGGTTCAGGTAATGCACGAACGAAGCGATCCCTCCTTGAAAATAGAACGTATCGTTTCGTCCCGATTTTTCATCATTAAGGATGATCTTCGTCTGCTTGGTAACGAACGCCATCTCTCGGAACCGATTGAAAAGAACCTCATAATTAAAACCATGTTCCTCCACGAAAATCGTCCGATCAAACTTGAACGTGATTTCCGTACCTGTTTTTTCAACCGGGCATTCACCGATAACCTTGACGCGTTCGACGGGGATACCCTGATCGTAATGCTGGAAGTAGATTTTTCCGCCGCGATAAACGCGTGCTTCCATCCATTCAGAGAGGGCGTTAACTGCTGAGGACCCGACGCCATGCAAACCGCCGGATACTTTATACGACCCGCCGCCGAATTTACCGCCAGCATGAAGCGTCGTCAGAACGACCTCGAGCGCTGAAATACCTTTCACGGGATGAATATCCGTCGGAATACCGCGCCCATTATCTAAAATTGTGATACTCGTGTCAGGATGAATCGTAACGGTAATCTCGTTACAATACCCCGCCAGCGCCTCATCGATCGCGTTGTCGACGACTTCGAAGACCAAATGGTGAAGCGCCTTCGAATCCGTCCCACCGACATACATTCCGGGACGTTTCCGAACGGCGGCTAACCCTTCCAGAACCTGAATTTGAGTTGCATTGTAATTATTGTTCGCTTGATTGTTTTCCATTCATTTCTTCCCTTGACGTGATTCCGGATAACAACTGCGTCAGCACAATTGTGTTATGCAGTTGGGTTTGATAACGGATGATATAAGCGGCAAAAAGTGAAGTTGTTACAAAAGCAGATCCCAAGACCCCAATCAGCGTCATCCACGAATTCGACGCAGGAATCCGCCAGATTTGCCGCAAGCCGGCATAAATCGCGAAGTATACGAGGCAGAAATTAACATTCGCAATTGGATCCATCTTCGTAAAATTACGGCTCACCAGAACTGCATCCCGAATCTTTAACCCGGCGAAAATTCCAGCCGGAACGAAAAGAAACGGATAAACTGCACGTAGTATCAGGATCGCCACCGCGAACATGAACAGCGCCGCCGCCATGTCGCCCAAACGTGAGAGCAACATAAGCCCCAAGCTGATCGGAACCGCAAATCCGATCGCAACAGCCGCACCAATCAGAATTACGACAAACAGCTTGAATGCGAGGTGAAAAAATCCGCTAAGCGGAAGCTTCGGCGCATTAAGCAGGCGCTGAGTCATCGTCACATAGTAGAAAACACCGACGAGGTAACCAACGAGCGCCAAAAGCACAAAACCGATAAAGAAGCCGCTCAAATCCGGAACATCATACGTCTGTATCGACGTGACCGGCGCAGCGTCTGGAAGCCGACCCGCGAAAAGATAAGGAATCGATCCCGGAAGGAACGATAATGCGCCCATCAGGTTCGTCGATTTAAGGCTCCGAATCAATAGATTCACAACAGGTTGATAGCTGATGCGGAATTCAAACGGAAGCGGAGCTAATGCCTCAGCAAAGAATTTCGAGAGCGGTTTCGTTAAAGCTTTCTCTAGACTTACCCGCGGTCCAAACCAAATCACAAGATCGAAAATTATCGGTAGGAGAAAGTAATAAGGATGATTCGCAATAAAAGCAAACCCCGCTTGAAATTCGTTTAGAAGCGTCGCTAATAACGTTTTCTCACCAAACTGAATTTTTTGTTGTCTTTCGTCCATAGCCTTTAAATTATACCATGCGGCGGTCAAACGCCCCCGAACGGGAGATGGAATTAAACGTTCACGCCTAACTGCCGTCATCCTCGGATGATCGGTTTCAGCTGCCGCTGGATTAACGTATAATGAAGCTATTATGGAAATGAACGATGGCAAGACAACTTATTTTTCCGTCTTAGCGGCGGTAATTTTATTAATCTTCGCCTTTTCCGCCCGAATCCAATCCGAACATTGGGAGATCCGCCCAACAATTTTCGGCTTTTCGCTCCAGCTCAGCCTGACACCGAACGCGTTGATTATCCCGCTGACCGCGCTCATCGCCGGCGTAGGCGTTTATAGCGTCGTCGAAGTCGACCCAACGAAAGGCAGGATTCAAAAGTCAGCACACACAATTATCCCATTTGCGGCGACTTTTTCGCTGGGCGTTCTGCTGGGATCGGTCGCAATGGGGATCGGCTGGATCATCATTCTTTTTTTCGGCGGGATTCTTATTTTCTCAATTTTTTCATCCGAAAGCACGCTTGGATTCCGTTCAGATTCGCGTTCCGCGCTTTCTTCAGTCTTTGTAACCGCGTTGGCGTACGTTTCCGCCGCGAGCGTCTTCCTCGTTGCTCGCGGGATATCGGACCGGCTGATTTTCCTCGTTCCCTATATCTTCTTTTCGACCTTTTTGATCGGTTGGCGTGTTTTTCTTCTCGATTCAGAAAGTTACGAATCGGTCTATAAAGCGTTCACATCCGCAATTATCAGCACAGAAATCGGCGCCGCGCTTTTCTACGTTCCGATCCGCTCAATATCGTTTGGATCGCTTTTATTCGCGGGGTTCTATCTAAGCATAAATCTTATTATAATGATGACATCTGGCTTCACGATTCGCGCTGCGCTGCGCCGTCTCGCGCTTCAGCTGGGGCTAATCGGCGCTGTTTTTATTTATTTGGAATTTATTCAATAGGAGTTTTATCCTGATGATTGGTCAATATTTTGTCGTTTTGGGGCTTGCCTATTTGATAGGCTCACTGCCCGTAGGCTGGGTCATTGTCTGGATGGTCTCCCGTCAGGATATTCGCTATCACGCCTCTGGGAGAATGGGAACCTCGAACGTAATTCGGACGGTTGGCGTAAAATGGGGCGTCGTCACGGCGATCTCCGACGTTCTCAAAGGCGTTTTGGCGGTATGGGCGGTCCGTTGGAGCTTCGGAGAACGGATTGACTGGATGTTCGCCTGCGCTGGAATGCTCGCTGTTTTGGGGCATATCAAGTCGGCATTCTTGGTTGAAACGAAACCAAACGGGCGGATTCGCTTCCGCGGCGGTGCGGGCGGATTAACCTCCCTCGGCGTCGTCGTCGGAATCTGGTCGCCGATCATCTTCTTCGCCGGACTTCCTGCGCTGATCCTCTATCTGACGCTCGGATACGCCTCTGTCGCGACCTTTTCGATCAACTTATTTGCGACGCTCGCATTCATCTTGATGCGGTTGTTCGGGTTTGAGCCTTGCTCATGGTGGTACGTTCTTTACGGCATTTTTGGACTTTTTATCGTTTTCTACGCGTTGCGTCCAAATTTGAAGCGGCTGCGTGCCGGAACCGAACGCGTCATGAAATTCAGTCTGAATGCAGCGCTGCGGAGAAAAGCCGAGCAAGCCGGAAATCAAGCGCCTTCTGCTACGCTCGAAGTCTTTGAAGAAGATGAAGATCAGCCTAAAGAATAATCTATGCGCATTTTAAAAAAGGAAGAGATGAAAACGTTATATTTAGAATGTAAAATGGGTGCCGCCGGAGATATGCTCGGCGCAGCGCTCATCGAACTCTTCGACGATCGCTCAGCCGCACTCGCGAAACTGAATGAAATAGGGCTGCCGGATGTCCGTTTTGACCTCGAACCCGTCGAAAAAAACGGCATTCATGGTTCGGGGCTGCGCGTTCGGATCCATGGAGAGGAAGAGACGGTCGAAGACCTCCCGTCGGATCTCCATAACCATCATCATGAGCACCATGCACATCACCATCACCACGATCGCGAGGATGAAACGGATCATACGCACCATCACCATCACCATGAGGATGTTCATGATCACCATGACCACAACCATCCTCATGAACACCGATCCCTCCGCGACGTAGAAGCAATTATTCAAACCGCGAACGTCAGCGATCCCGTCAAATCTAACGCGCTTGCCGTGTATCAGCTCATCGCCGAAGCTGAATCAAAGGCGCATGGCGTCCCGGTCAGCGAGGTTCATTTCCATGAAGTCGGCGCAATGGACGCGATCGCCGACATCTTAGCCGTCTCCGTCCTGATTGAAGCACTCAAAATCGATCGAATCGCTGCTTCGCCGGTTCATGTCGGTTCCGGCTTCGTTCGTTGTGCACATGGAATCTTGCCGGTTCCTGCTCCGGCAACCGCTGACATCTTGCGCGGCATTCCAAGTTATGGCGGAAAAATTGAGGGTGAACTCTGCACTCCGACCGGCGCTGCATTAATCAAACATTTTGCCGCCTCATTCGAGCCGCAGCCGCTGATGACGGTTGAGAAGATTGGATATGGAATGGGGAAAAAAGACTTTCCGGCGGCGAATTGCGTCCGCGCTTTTCTCGGCAAACAACCGTAGCAACGAGTTCCTACGCCGCTTTCCGGGAAAATCCAACGTTTTCCGCCGCATAGGATTTCCGCTCCAGCTAAGACCTCGTGCCCGCTATTTATCCGCTGCTCCAAAATGGGCAGCGTTTTTTTATTTTCTCTCGGGACGAGCCGGCTCGGGAAGCGTCTGACCCTGATAACGGCTCACGCGCATTGAGTAATCGCGTTCCGGAACGTCGCTCAATAAGCTGAATTGCAGCTGCACGACGCGTGCACCGAACGGAAGAATAACGTCGTGTTTGCCCTCGTTTTTGAATTCGAGTGTAATCGTGCCCGCGAAACCCGCGTCAATAACACCCGCCATCATATGATTGATAAAAACGCGCCCCAAACTTGATTTGGTGTACACCTGACCACAGACATTCTTCGGCATGACGACGTATTCGCGTGAAGAGCCCAAAAAAACATCCCCAGTATGAAGGAGGATTCCCGTTTCCGTAATATCGTGTAAGGTCCAAAATGAGTCCGCTTCATACGGTTTCCCGAACGTAATCGCCGCGCGGGACTCCTGTGGAA
This sequence comes from Flexilinea sp., assembly GCA_034430135.1. Taxonomy (GTDB): domain Bacteria; phylum Chloroflexota; class Anaerolineae; order Anaerolineales; family Anaerolineaceae; genus Flexilinea. Next base: position 16,217 of record DAOUFB010000096.1, read on the forward strand.
TTCGGACGAACCGTCCGAGCGTCAAATCAAGCGTGTTCGGGTTAACCTGAGCTTTAACCTCCTCAGCCGTCGTGTCTGATTTCGTAAAATCAATCATTCCGTCTTCAATCAATGACCATATGGTCCGATCGTTCAGAACACTCATGAATACCTCTTCTCCACTTCTTTTTCAGCTAAGAACGCATCATAATAGCCGCAGCTCGCAAACTCATGACATCCCCCGCGGTAGACGCAATCCGGAACGAGAAAATCCGCATAAATCGGGTCTTTCTCAATAACTGCCGTCCGAATCTCGTTCATGACCGCCCGCGTGGTCGCGTCCGCATGGGCACAGAGCCGCTTCCGAGCCATATTGATGAGCGCCTGAAGATTCAGGTCCATCACATGATTCACCCGCGCATCCTGCCGTGATTCACCGCGGTTTGGATTGGAGCGCTGAGATTTGACATAATGCTCAACGCCAAACTTATGCCGAACCAGATGAACCGAAACAAAATAAGGAACGCCCCAAATAGCGATCGTAAACGGGAGCGTCCTTGCAGGGGAATGTTCCGACGCAATGAGTTTCCGCCGCCAATTTTCGGACGGAACCGTGAATCGCTCAGATCCTTGCGTTATCCGCGCCAGAAAAAGGCAGCGTATCCAATCTGATTCAGACGGAAAGCGGATTACTTCGACTTCCATAAAGCCTTCATTAAGACAATCTATTTGACATTCATTCATCAAATCATCCGCCCCTTCCAAATTTTTTTATGATTATACCGAAGAACAAAACGCGGACAGAAGAACCACAATAAAATTCCTCAAAATCCAACGTCCGCTCATAACCCGTTTATAATCCTAACTCTGGGGAGAAACTGAATCCGCATGAATCAGACGAAACAAAACCTGAACCAACAGACTTCAATTGCACGTCAGCTGAGCAATACGCTCCAGCTATTGACGGGATATCGTCTTCGCTATGGGTCGGCGATTGCGATGCGTCTTCTATCGAACGCCCTGTACACCGGGATTGCGCTCACGGTCGGCAACTTTGTCGACACGCTGATGCGCCTGAACGAGGATCCGACGGTCGAGGGGAAACTGATCCAGCTCGTACTCCAACTCTTTGCCTGCGCTGTGGGGCTTTCTCTCAGTGTCCATCTCTCTATGACGTTAACCTCCGGCGTTGCAGAAGACATCGAACGCGGGCTTCGGAATGCGTTCTATGATCGGAGCCAGCGTCTCCCGATGGCGTATCATACGACGACCGAAACGGGAGATCTGATTCAACGAGCAACGTCCGACATCGATGAAGTCCGCGCTTTTTTCTCGGATCATCTCCTCGGTCTCGCCCGCGTCCTTTTTCAATATGTGACCAACCTTTGGGCACTCTGGATGATCAACCTGACGGTCGCTTGGACATCGCTGATCATGGGACCGATTATCCTCTGGTTCGCGCTCGTCATATTTAAGAAAATGGGCGCCGCCTACGAGGAACAGCAGGAACGAGAAAGCAGGATTTCAACCGACGTTCAGGAAAACCTGACCGGCATCCGCGTTGTCAAAGCCTTCAACCGAGAATCGTTCCAATACCATAAATTCCTCAATCTCCTCGACGAAAAATTTAAGTCCGGAAATCGCGTGATCCTGATCGAGATGATTTTCTGGGGCGGGACCGACCTGCTGGTCACGATTCAACTCCTCATCAGTCTGATGATTTCCGGAGTTCTCGCAATTCGAGGGACGATTACCGTCGGGGAATTCATCGCGGCACAGACTTGCGTCATCCTAATCGTGACGCCGATCCGCACAATGGGGCAGCTCATCGTCCGCTCTTCCCGTGCGCTCATCTCACTGCAGCGCGTCAAAGCGATTCTGGATCAGCCTGAGGAACCTCTCGATGACGGCGATTCCGAACCAACGCATACGCCGCCGCTGGGGAGGATCGAATTCAGGGACGTGACTTTCGCTTATCCCCAATCCGAACCGACATTAAAGAAAGTATCTTTTACCGTCGAGTCGGGTCAGACGGTCGGAATTCTGGGACTGACCGGCTCCGGAAAATCAACCCTGTTCAATCTCCTCCTGCGGTATTTCGATCCAGCGTCAGGGGAAATTTATCTGGATGACGTCGATATATCCCATATATCCCGAAGCTACCTGCGCCGTGAGATCGCGATCGTTGAGCAGGAGCCTTTCCTTTTTGGACGAACGATCGCCGAGAATATCGCATTGGGCATGGATCGCGAGGTAACGCAGGAAGAGATCGAGTCCGTCGCAAAAATCGCCGCAGTTCATGACGCGATCATGAGCTTTGAAAAGGGGTACGGGACGAAAGTCGGTGAACGCGGAGTGACGCTCTCCGGCGGTCAAAAACAGAGGATCGCCATCGCCCGCGCCATGCTTCGCGATCCGCAGGTCATCCTCTTCGACGACGCAACATCTGCGATTGACGCGGATACAGAGGCGCAAATCCGAACAGCGCTTAACCTGACGACGCGGAAAAAGACGATCCTGACCGTAACGCATCGAATTCAATCCGTCATTAGCGCCGACCTGATCCTCGTCATGAAGAACGGCGTCCTCATTCAAAAAGGCACGCACGAAACGCTTTCATCCGTTCCAGGGTTGTATCGCGATATGCTCGAAATTCAGACCCGAATCGAAAACGAGCTCGAAATCGAAATTCAGAACGAAACCGCGTCCGATTAGACGCACCAAAGGATAATTTTTTTCATGGAAACCGAAGAACTCGATTTTTCCGACGACGTCAGCACCAGCCGAAATAACGTTGTTCGAACGCTACTCGACCTGATAAAACCTCAGCGGCGGGCGCTTATTTTGATGGTTTTGCTCAATATTATTCCGACCTTTCTCGACACCGCGGTCACGTTGATCCGCCGCGCCATCACGGACCAGGCGATTATTCCCGGACGCGTCGACCTTCTATACCGCTATGGGTTTCTCCTGATCGGACTGACCTTGACAATGAACGCCGCGATCTTCATCGTCGTTCTCGTCGTCGCCCGCGCCGAACTCAAAATCGAAAAAGATCTTAGGATCCGCGCCTTCCGCCATATGCAAACGCTCCAGCTTTCGTACTTTTCGCGAACGCCCGTTGGCTGGATCCTCTCGCGAATTACCTCCGACACGACGCGCATTTCCGGAACAATGTCCTGGGGATTTTTTGATGCATCTTTCGCATTGACCTACATTGCGATCATCCTCGGTATCATGGCGTACTTGAATTGGAAGTTAGCGCTGGTCGGATTCTTCATGCTCCCGATCCAAATTTACGCTGGTTTGGAAATTCGAAAACGGATTCTGAAAGGTCAGCGCGAAGCCCGCAAACAAAATTCGCTCATGACCGCAGCTTTCAACGAAAATATGACCGGCATTCGCGTCGTAAAAGCCCTCTTGAGGGAGACGAAAAACCTCGCTGATTTCAAAAAGATTACCGAAAAGAAACGGAATGCCGCGTTCTACGCCTCCCGTTGGAACGCGGTTCTCAACCCATTTACACAATTCACACTTTTTACCGCGCTTTCGATTGTTCTCTGGAATAGTAAGACGCAATTCCAAATCGGCGGGCTGACGATCGGTTCTATCGAAGCTTTTGTGACATTCTTCACCATGCTCCAGTGGCCCATTCAGGAATTGACCCGAGTCTACGGCGAAGCTCAGCAGGCGATCGCGTCCGGCGAACGTTATCTCTCGCTGTTAGACACAAAATCCGCCATCGTGAACCGCGAAGGCGCGAAACCGCTCCAATTCCTTAATCAGGAAATTCATTTTGAAAATGTCTCGTTTCACTATGACGACGGCGACCAGTCTCCGGTTCTGAAAAACGTCAACGTCCGGTTCAAGCCCGGGGAAGTTATCGCGCTCGTAGGCTCAACCGGCGGGGGGAAAACGACGCTCGTTAACCTCTTAGCCCGGTTTTACGAACCGACGGACGGCGTTATCACCATCGGGGGCACGGATTACCGTGACATTGACATTTCAACCTATCATTCCAAATTGGGGATTGTGCTTCAAACGCCTCACCTCTTTTCCGGAACGATCCGCGAAAATATCCGATACGGAAAATTAGACGCGACGGATGAAGAAATCGCCATCGCAGCGGCTCAGGCTGGAGCGGACAAGTTTATTCTCTCGTTTCCTCATGGATATGACGAGGAAGTCGGAGAAGGCGGCGGACTCTTATCCGTAGGACAGAAACAACTGATCAGTATCGCGCGCGCCATTCTCGCCGACCCGGAACTTTTTATTCTCGACGAGGCGACTAGCTCGGTCGACACCTTGACCGAGAAATTGATCACGAATAGCCTGGAAACGCTGATGTCCGGACGGACTTCGCTGATCATCGCGCATCGTTTATCAACGATCAAACGTGCCGATCGAATCCTCGTCATCGAAAACGGAGAAATCGTCGAGTCCGGAACGCATCACGAACTTCTCAGAAACCGGAACCGTTACTTCGAACTCTACTCACAACAGTTCCGCCTTGAACGTGAGAACTTCTTCATGGGAGGTCAGGAAAAGCTCAGCTCTTCAACTAAAAAATTGGAGTAAAAGGATTATTTGATTGCAGATGAATACCATTTCTCAAAAAATGACTCCTTGGAAAAAGCTGATTTTTTGCCTGCTCCGTGGTATACTATAGAACCATTAGAAGAGGGCTCAGCGGCGCTTGCAGCATCGGGATTCGCTCACGCAGACTGGGCATGATACAAAGGGCAATGACGCCCTACACACCATCTCATTTTTAGGAGTCAGTAATGAGTAATACGACTGGTTGGTTAATTTTTAGTTTGATCTGTGGTATCGGATCCTTGGGTCTCGGTTCCTACCTGTTCTTCTGGGTCAGCAAGCAGGACGACGGTACGGATCGATCCCGAGAAGTCGCGCGCTGGATTCACGAGGGTTCGCAGGCTTACTTGAAAATGCTGTACACCGCACTGATCATCGTTGCGGCAATTATGGCGGTTTTCCTTTTCGTCGTTTACAGCCTCGAGCATGGTCGCGGTCTTGAAACCGCACTCTGCTACCTGATCGGCGCAATTTGCTCCGCAGCCGCTGGGTACATGGGCATGGAAATTGCGGTCCGTGCGAACGTTCGCAGCGCTGTCGCCGCACAGTCCAACTTGAACAAGGCGTTCAACGTTGCTTTCCGCGGCGGTGCAGTCATGGGTTTCGCAGTCGTTGGTATTGCGACGATCGGGATGAGCATTATCTATCTCGCTACCAAGGACGCCCAGCTCGTGTTAGCGTTCTCCCTCGGCGCTTCCTCGTTTGCCCTCTTAGCGAAAGCCGGCGGCGGTATCTATACGAAGACCGCTGACATTGCCGCTGACCTCGTCGGGAAAGTCGAAGTCGGTATTCCGGAAGACGACCCGCGCAACCCCGCCGTCGTCGCGGACAACGTTGGCGACAACGTCGGAGACGTCGCGGGTATGGGCGGCGATATTTTCGACAGCTACGTTGCCGCTGCCGTCGCTGCCATGCTCCTCGGCGCTGCGATGAAGAATGAATTCTACACGACGCTGCCGCTGCTCCTCTGCGGTCTTGGCATCGTTGCCTCAACGATTGGCTCTTATTTCGTCAAGGTTGAAGAAGGCGGGAAACCGTCGAAGGCGCTGAACTTCGGGACGATCCTGACCTGCGTTATTTTCGCTGTTTTGATGGCGGTTGCAATCCTCGTCGTTCCAGGCATTGCGAACGGCAACATCTGGGCAATCGTCGTTGGTACCGCCGTTGGCGTCATTATTGGTCAGACGACCGAATTCTTCACCTCGGACGAATTCTCCCCCGTTAAACTCACCGCGGAATATTCAAAATCCGGTCCGGCGATTACGATTATCGCGGGTATCTCCTACGGTCTCGTCTCCATCGTTCCGTCGATCCTTGGGATCGTCGTCGCCATGATCGTCGCGTTCTTCGCGACCGGCGGTTACACGAACTTCGATGCCGGTATCTATGGCGTTGGTATTGCGTCGGTTGGTATGCTCGCCGTTTCGGGCATGATCGTTTCAGCGGATGCCTATGGTCCGATCGTCGACAACGCACGCGGTATTGCTGAAATGTCCTCCATGGAACAGGGAGTCATCGATCGCTGCGACGTCCTCGACTCCGCCGGTAACACGGCGAAAGCGATCACCAAAGGTTTCTCGATCGCCGCTGCTGCGCTGACCGTTTTAGCGCTCTTCGCCGCGTTCATCAGCGAAGTTGACTTGGCAATGCCCGGTGGTTTCGACCCGAGCGTCCTGACGATCGTTGACCCGTTGATCCTCGCTGGGCTCTTCCTCGGTGGAATCTGCCCGCCGTTGTTCTCTGCGCTGCTGATGCTCTCGGTTACGGGCGGCGCGTTCAAGATGATCGAAGAAATCCGAAAGCAGTTCCGCGCTGAACCCGGAATTCTCGAAGGGAAAGTCAAGCCGAATTACAACCGCTGCATCAGCCTTGCGGCGCAGGGCGCGCTCCAATCGCTCATCTGGCCGGCAATTATCGCTATCGTATTCCCGCTCATCGTTGGTTTCCTCCTCGGTCCGACCGGTCTGACCGGTTTCCTCGGCGGCGCGATTATCGTTGGCGTTATCTTCGCTCTCTTCATGTCGAACTCCGGCGGTCTCTGGGACAACGCCAAGAAGTTCATCGAAACCGGTGAATGCGGCGGCAAGGGTTCTGATGCCCACAAGGCTGGCGTCATCGGTGATACCGTTGGCGACCCGTTCAAGGACACCGCTGGTCCGTCGATCAATACCCTGATCACGGTTATGTCGCTGGTTGCGTCGACCTTCGCGCCGATCATTGCGATTTACAACCTCCCGACACTGCTGAAATAAGCATTCAATCACGATTTCAATCAACGGGGTCATGGCAAAAAAAGCCATGACCCCGTTTCTTTTCCTGATCCATTCAAGCCAAAACCTTTCGCTGAAGGAGAAGCACTGTCAGGATTTGTGCCAATTATCACAAAATGACAAGTTTATGACTTTTAGCGCAAGAAACATATGATATTTGACGAGTTCGAGCAATTGTCAAACAACATGAATATGGTTAAACTTTAAGGTGTCTTTAGGAAAGTGGGGATGATTCTCGGGAATGGTTTTAAATGGGGTCATCTCAGAAATCATCCATCAGGTTAATCAAGAAAGAGAGTAAAACATGAGTGATCGAATGACGTGCATGAGTTTTTCACAGCTGTTGGACTGGGTTTTTACCGAATATGAAACGAAGAAAACGATCTTCGGTCAGCGCCGATTTTACAAGGCAGCCAAAAAGCCAGCGCTCGAAATCTTCGGACGTAAGATTGAGACACCGCTCGGACCCGCAGCCGGACCGCATACCCAGCTGTCACAGAACCTAATCGCAGCTTACGTAACAGGATCCCGCTTTTTTGAAGTCAAAACCGTTCAAATCATCGATGGCGAAGATCTCCCCGTCAGTAAACCATGCATCAATGCCCACGATGAAGGCTATAACGTTGAATGGTCCACAGAACTCCGCGTTCCGGACGCGATGCATGAATACATCAATGCCTGGGTCATGCTCCACCTCCTTGCGATTGAACTCGACCTTGGCGCAGCAGATGGCTTCCAGTTTAACATGAGTGTTGGCTATGACCTCGAAGGAATTAAATCTGAAAAGGTCAATACCTATATCGATACGATGATGGACGCGTCCAACTGCGACGTTTTCAAGCAGGCGATTGACGATGCAATTGCGTTTCTCCCGCGCTTCAAGAAGGTCACCGAAGCTGACATCCGTGCAATTCCAGCGAAAATCTGCAATTCCGCCACGCTGTCAACGCTGCATGGCTGTCCGCCCGCCGAAATTGAACGAATCGCGACCTATCTGATTGAAGAAAAGGGTCTGCATACCTTTATCAAATGCAACCCGACGCTTTTAGGGTACGACTTCGCACGCTCAGTTTTGGATGAGATGGGTTACGACTATATTTCTTTCGGGACGCACCACTTCGAACATGACCTGCAATGGGTTGACGCGATCCCAATGTTCAAGCGGTTGATCGAACGCTGCGAAACCAAGGGGCTTCAATTCGGCGTCAAGATCACGAATACCTTCCCCGTTGAAATCAAGGCTAACGAACTACCGGGAAACGAAATGTACATGTCTGGACGTTCGCTTTATGTCCTTTCCATTTCGCTCGCGTCTGAACTCTCTTCCGAATTTGGCGGAACGCTCCGAATTTCCTACTCAGGCGGCGTCGACCGCTTCAATATCGAACGGATCGTTGGCTGCGGAATCTGGCCGGTCACGATCGCGACAACGCTCCTGAAACCAAGCGGGTACCAGCGTTCCATTCAGCTCGCTGAACTCGCCAGTAAAGTCGTCAAGTCGCCGTTTACCAAGATTGACGTCGTTGCGCTGAATGAGCTGGCGCAGGGTGTCCCCAACGATCCGAATTACCGAAAGTCGATCAAGATGCCGCCGACTCGGAAGAACGGGAAGAAAGTCCCGCTGATTGATTGCTTTGTCGCTGGTTGTCAGGAAGGCTGCCCAATTCAGCAGGACATTCCAACCTACATTCGTCTCAATGGGGAAGGAAAGTACGTCGAATCGCTAAAAGTCATTCTCGATCGGAACGCGCTCCCGTTCATGACTGGAACGATTTGCGCTCACCCATGCATGAGCAACTGCGTCCGAAATGTCTACGAATCGTCGGTCGAAATTCGTGAGACGAAACTTGATTCAGCGAATAAAGCCGCAGCTCAGGTTTTAGCCGATCTGAAACCAACCGGAACTTCGTCCAAACGCGTCGCTGTGATCGGCGGCGGTCCGGGTGGTATGGCTGCGGCGTTCCACTTGGCACGCGCCGGCGCAGCTGTAACGCTCTTCGAAAAAACCGATACACTTGGCGGAATCGTTCAGCATGTCATCCCGAATTTCCGAATTGACGCCGAAACGATTGCGAAAGATGTCGCCTGGATCGAAAAACTTGGCGTCAAAATCGTCAAGCACCATGAAATCAAGGATATAGCCGCGCTGAAAGAAAAAGGCTTTGACGCCGTCGTCCTCGCGGTCGGCGCTTCAAAACTGAGCCATATCAAGGTCGATGGGATCAACGTCCGCAATGCGATCGAGTTTCTCGGGGAATTCAACCGCACCGAAGGAAAAGTCAATCTCGGAAAGAAAGTCGTAATCATCGGCGGCGGCAACACCGCAATGGATACGGCACGCGCAGCGAAACGCTGTGCCGGCGTTGAGGAAGTTTCACTCGTCTACCGCAGAACCATGCGCTATATGCCCGCGGACGAAGAAGAACTTCGATTTGCTCTCGACGACGGAATCGCGTTCAAAGAATTGCTTGCGCCGGTGAAATGGGCAAACGGCGAATTGGTTTGCAATAAGCTCGAATTAGGCGATATGGACGAATCCGGGCGTCGAAGCTTCGTTGAAACCGGTGAAACAGTCGTGATCCCCTGCGACAGCATCATCGCGGCGCTTGGCGAAAAGGTTCCAACCGATTATTACACCTCAAACGGTTTGGCGGTTGACGAAAAAGGCATTCCGACGGTCGATAAAGCGACCTATGAATCATCCGTCAAGGGCGTTTACATCTGCGGTGATGGTCGAATTGGACCGAAAACGATCGTTCAGGCGGAAGCTGACGCAATCGTCGTCGCCAATGCAATTTTGGAACGGAAGGATTGGAAAGTGATCCCGTTACCAGAGAGCGAAGCTTCTATCTACGCGAAACGCGGAATTTTGAACCATCCGTCAAAAGACGTTCACGAAGAGAATCGCTGCTTGAGCTGCTCGACGATCTGCGAAATTTGTACGGAAGTCTGTCCGAACCGCGCAAATATCTCGATCAAGGTCCCGGGAATCACCATGCCGCAAATCGTCCACGTCGATTACATGTGCAACGAATGCGGGAACTGTGAGACGTTCTGCCCATGGTCAAGCGCGCCTTATAAGGACAAGCTGACGCTTTTCGCGAATGAAGCGGATTTTGAAGACAGCACGAACAATGGTTTCCTCGTTTTGGATCGCGGCGAACTGAAATATAAGGTTCGTTTACTGGGTCGTGTCTTTGAGACGAGCGGAAAGAATTCCGATCCTGCTTTGCCGACGAGCGTCCGCGACACGTTCAACGCAGTCGTTTCTGAATATGGCTGGATGATTCCATAAGCCGATTCTTTTGGGGCTGGACGGCGATAATCGTCCAGCCCCGAAACCTTTATCATCGGACATCGACGGAAATTCAGGGTTTGTTCGATAAAATCCCGATGATTCAGCGCCGCGGAGTGTTTTTATCCCAGCGTCTTTTTTATTTCCGAGGCTCACGCATCTCGATATTTAATTTATTGTCGATTAATAATATATTTTCAGCCTTAAAAGCACCCTCCCGTGATTCAATTTTGACAAAGACTAGGAAGTTTTACGCCCAGAATGCTATAATCAAGCCATTATGGGC
>DAOUFB010000097.1:0-13068 GCA_034430135.1 Flexilinea sp.
TGTTAATAAATCGAGATGGACGGACTCCCCGCCTGTCCCCGAAGCAAAGCGGATGGGGGAGGCGATAAGCGAGCGGCCTGTCCCCGTAGCATAGCGGAGTGGGGGAGTCATGGACATCTCGATACTATAAAAATATTCACGTCTCTTCCCCATGCAAAAAGCATTTTGGGACAGCCTCCATCTTCATAGACCTGGCTGCTTTATCTTACTTAGCGTATTCGATCGCGCGGGACTCGCGAATCACCGTGACTTTAATCTGACCCGGATACTGCATGGTCTCTTCAATCTGCTTGGCGATGTCACGAGCCATATACGTCGCCGCCAAATCATCAACTTCTTCTGGAGTCACGATAATTCGGACCTCGCGTCCTGCCTGAATCGCGAAAGAATTTTCGACGCCCTTATAAGAATTTGCAATTTCTTCGAGCGAGCGGAGACGTTTGATATAAAACTCGAGATCCTCGCGGCGAGCGCCCGGGCGTGCGCCGGATATTGCGTCAGCCGCCTCAACGATCACAGCCTCGATTGATTCCTGATCCGTTTCATGGTGATGCGCCTCAATGATATTGACGACCTTTTGCTGCGTTCCGTAGCGTTTACAAAAATCAGCGCCGATTTTAGCGTGGGTCCCTTCCGTATTATGGTCCATCGCTTTTCCAATATCATGGAGCAACGCGCCTTTTCGTGCGATTTCGATATCTGCGCCGAGTTCCGCCGCGATAACAGACGCTAATTTCGCCGTCTCGACCGCGTGCCCAAGCTGGTTCTGACCGAAAGAAGTCCGATACTTGAGACGTCCTAAGACCTTGATAATTTCCGGATGCAGCCCGACGACACCGGCGTCAAAGGCGGCTTCTTCGCCCGCTTCGATAATCGCTTTTTGAACTTCGCGTTCCTCTTCCTTCAGGATTTTCTCGATATTCGCCGGATGAATCCGTCCATCCAGGATGAGCCGATCGAGCGACCGCTTCGCGATCTCGCGCCGAACCGGGTCGAAACAGGAAATCATGACCGCTTCCGGCGTATCATCCACGATAACGTCCACTCCAGCAGCCTGCTCAAAAGCACGAATATTCCGCCCGTTCCGACCGACGATCCGTCCCTTCATCTCCTCGCCGGGAAGGTTGACGATCGATGTCGTGACTTCCGCGACCTGATCCGAAGCGACACGCTGAATCGCGGTCACGATAATTTCGCGCGCCTTCTTCTCGCCTTCCGAGCGAGCTTCCTGTTCAACCTGCCGAATAATCCGCGCCATCTCGCCGCGTGAATCCTTTTCAACAGCAGCCATCAGCTCGGCACGAGCTTCATCGACTGTCATCGACGCGACCCGCTGGAGCTCATCCAACTGCTTCGACGCCATACGGTCAATTTCATTGGAACGTTTATCTAAATTGCTTTGCCGTTTATTAATCGCAACTTCGCGCTGTTCGATTTTTTCGACGCGCGATTCGAGTTCATTCCGACGTTTCGTCAGACGATCCGACTCGCGGGATACCTCGTTCCGACGTTTCTGGAGTTCTTCTTCTCCTTCGTTCAGCGTCTTGAGCGCTTTGTCCATCGCCTCAGTTTCAATCTGTTGAGCGCGTTGTTTCGCGACGAGAATAATGTTCTCTGCGTCCAACTGCTGCTCACGGATGAAACGATTATTCAACGATCGCGTCGTTAAATAGATAACAACCGCTGCAACAATTACCGTAAGGAGCACGGATAAAACGATAGCCCACCACGGAAACCCCGAATTCGGTGTCGATGGCTTCTCGATGCCCTGCAACAGGATTGCCTGCGCAAGCTTTCCTGAACGAGAGAAGCTTCCCGTTCCATTCAAAAATCCAATCATCTCTCAAAGTCCCATTCCATCGTAAGTTTCAGCTCCATCGCTGTTCCGCGACGAGTCCCAGACCGCCCGTGCGACTTCCCGAATTACGTCGTAAGGGAAACCGCGCCGAGCCAGATACCCGCTTAACCGATTTCGAAAGGTCATCCAATCCAAACCGGCTAACCTGCGTGCGTACCGTTCCGCACAAGCGAATGCAGCCCGTTCATCGTCTACAGCAGCCAATGAATCTTCTATTACCGATTCCTGAACACCTTTGAGTTTTAATTCGTAACGAAGCATCCGCGACCCACGCGGATTAAACTCACATCGATCCCGAATCCAATTCTCCGCAAAATTACGGTCATTGATATACCCCAAGCTGCGGATACGCGTGATCGCTTGATGAATTTGATCGGCTGAGAACCCCTTGAGTGCTAACTTCTTTCGCAACTCAGCCTCAGCATAGTCCCGCCTCGCCAAATAGTCGAGCGCTTTTAAATACGCCTTTTCCTCGGATTCCGCCTCTTGAATCGCGGCTATCTCAGAATCCGACAACTCTTGTCCGACTGTCAATCCCTGCGAAGCGCGGCACGTCAACCCAAAAGCGAACTCGCCGTCTAAGTCCACGCTAACGCGGTTCTTATCATGGATTTGCGGTTCAATTCGCGTGATTTGCTTCATTTCTACAATCAAACCGTTATGGTTCAGGGCTGGGGACGTCGTTTTCTACATTAGGACACGGCTTCCCCACGGTAATTTCAATTTGCTTACGCGAATTTTACCATATATTTTGCCGTTTACCCCGGCATTTTGCGCGATTAATTCAGACAATTGACCTATTTTTTATTTCCAAGTTTCGGAATACAAAGCCGAGTTTTCGACGCTCGTTAACCATGACGCACTTTCTCAAGAAAAAGGAGACCGTTCCAAAACAATTATGGGATTGGATAATATTCACTTTTTGACATAAAAAGGAAAGAACCTTCTCAATCAAGGTTCTTTCAAGATATTGCGTTTTATATTTTTTCCGCACAGCGAAACGCAGGCTTACGATTCGGTTTTTTCCGCATCCTTTATCACGCGATCGATAATCAGCTCGACCTCCTTCGGGTCCGGATCCGTTTCCGGCGTTTCTTCTTTGGACACTGGCGTTAAAACCTTCTCCAGCGCAGTTTTCGCTTTCGCCGCCGCGTCCAAAATTGCTTCCCGTCCTTTATCCAAGCCACGCTCTACGCTCGTCCGAATATCCGCCGCATTTTCCTTTACCCACGTCATGAAACCCTCATGATTATCGCCATAAGGCAATCCGGCTTTTCGATATTCGGCGTAAAACTTTTCATAAATTGACGCCTTCGTTTTACGAATCCAGGGTTCCGACGATTCTTTCGTTTTCCCTAACCAATCGCCGATATGCTCGCCAGCGCTATTAACGCTGGAAGATAAGTTGTTCAAGAAATCTTCCGTTTTGTCCGGGGAGTTTCGATACTTATCGAACATATCGCTGTCCAAAATTGAATTGGCGACATGCTCACTGACATCAACTACCGTATCTCGAACGTCCTTAATCAGTTTTTCAATATCCATACCAGAGCTCCTTTCGTTTCCTCCAATTATAGCCATGTAAGTATTTACGCAAAATTACCCATCTGGTTTCATAAAATACGGCTTAGGAACAGTTTCGTCCGCTCCTCTTTCGGGTTCTTAAAAAGTTCGTCGCGCGGAGCTTCTTCGATAATTTTTCCTGAATCCATCAAGACGCAGCGATCTGCAGCTGTCCGTGCAAACCCCATTTCATGCGACACGACAACCATGGTCATTCCATCCTTCGCCAACTTGACCATGACTTCGAGAACCTCTTGAATCATCTCCGGATCCAGCGCGCTCGTCGGTTCATCAAAAAGCATAATCTTCGGATCCATCGCTAACGCCCGCGCAATGGCAACACGCTGCTGCTGACCGCCTGAAAGCTGAAGCGGATAAGCGCCCGCCTTATCGTAGATACCGACCCGATCGAGCAGGTCCAGCGCTTTCTTTTGAGCCTCCTCCGCCGGCCGTCCGCGGACGATCCGCTGAGCGAGAACCACATTCTCCAAAACGTTCAAGTGCGGAAAGAGATTGAACTGCTGAAAAACCATGCCGACGTCTTTACGGAGTTCTTTGATGTCCCGATGATTCATGACGGAAAAGCCATCGACGATAATATCACCTTCATCGATTTTCTCCAGACGATTAATCGATCGCAAGAGCGTTGACTTCCCCGACCCTGACGGTCCGATAATCATGACAACCTCGCCCGGATAAATATCGAGCGAAACACCACGGAGCGCCTGAATATCATTCTTGAAATATTTGACGACGTCCCGGATTTGAATAATCGCTTTATTTTCCTGTTTCATGGATTACTTCTCCAACTTCGTCTTATTTTCGATAATTTTCGCGATCCGCGCCGAAATGAGCGTCATGAGCAAATACAGGAGCGCGACCATGAGCCACGTTTCGATCGGCATGAAGGTCGTCGACATGAACTCACGCCCACGTCTTGTCAGATCCGCGACGGCGACGACCGAAACGAGCGACGAATCTTTCAGGAGCGCAATAAACTCGTTCCCAATCGCCGGCATAATCGACCGGTACGCCTGTGGCAAAATGACATAGCGCATGGACTGCACTTTCGACATGCCAAGAGAACGCGCCGCTTCCATTTGTCCTTTTGGAAGCGACTCAATCCCCGCCCGGACGATTTCCGCCATGTAAGCAGCGTAGCAAATCGAAATGCCAAAAATCGCCATCAAAATCGGATTCGCGAGATAATTTTGGAACGGCTTGAACTGAAGGGCGTCTCCTATTTGAACGACAATCGCCGGAAACGCAAAGTACCAGACCAGGAGCTGAACCAGGAGCGGCACGCCGCGAATGATTTCAACGTAAATCGAAACAATCCCATAAATTAAGCGATTTTTCGAAACACGCCCCAGCCCGCAGAAAAGTCCCAGAACCATCGTCAGGGCAAACGTCGAAACCGTGACCAAAATCGTCACCATAACACCATCCTGCACGTAACTGAAAATTCGCGCGTAGGGCTCCGGACGCAGCGTAACTAACAAGACGATGGATAGAAAAACGACCGCGACCAACCCCCACCATGCGTCAATCTGCGACAGCTCGCCGACTTGCGGGAGTTTTACGAATTTACCGGAAAACGGCGCCTTTCCCTGTTCCTTCGGTTCTTTTTTCATGTTCTCTCTCCGTTCTCGGGGGGAATACCGATTGATTTACGACCTTGCGCAAATTTTAGCACACTAAAGCGTCAAAATAAACGGCTCATGAAAAGTCATGAGCCAACATCCAGATGATGCGACGGAATCCCAGCGCGTCAAAACCGAATCTCTGTCAAATATTATGCATTGATTTTTTCAATCAGCGCTAAAAAGTCATGCGCAGCCCGTTCACGCGAAAATTCTCCCATGATCGCACGCCGCCCATTTCGTCCCATTTCTTTGAGCTCGTCCCGTTTCCTGACCATGCCGCGAATCGCGTCCGCTAAAGCTTCTGCGTTTCCGGGCTCAACGTAAACGCCCGCCTGATAACGATCCAAAACTTCGCGAATCACCCCGTCAATCTGGCATATGACCGGTTTCCCCGCCGCCATGAAATCGAAAACTTTGTTCGGATAGGTCGTCCTAAATTCGGGGATCGCTTTTAAAATCGCTAATCCCGCGTCCGACGCCGCGATCAGGTTCGCAATTTCCGATTTTGAAACCGGCGGAAGGAAAGTCACGTTCGTTAATTTCCGCGCCTCTGCCAATTCAACCAGGCGCGTTTTCTCTTTTCCGCTTCCGACGAAGACAAATCGAACGCTCGGTTCGCTCTCTTTTAATCGCGACGCTGCGTCGAGCGCAGTTTTCAAATCATTCGCTGGTCCATGCGCACCGGTATACATCACGACGAACCCGTCCTCTTTTCGCCAATCGGCGTCACGATAAGCATCCGCATTCGTTGGCGTAAACATTTGGACATCCGCACCATTCGGGATGAGCCGCGCCGTTTTCCCGCTGAGACGCTGAATATGCGGGATGAAGCCCGGCGAATTAACGATGATCTGATCCGCATGGCGATACAGGAACTTCTCCAAAACGCGCGCAGCGAAAATCAGGACCCCGTTCCGAAGTTCGCCCATGCCAATCGCGAAGTCCGGCCAGAGATCGCGAATTTCCAGGAGGAATTTCTTCCGCTTAAGCCGCGCAGCTGCCCACGCGGATACGGCTTGAAAAAGGTTCGGCGACGTTCCCCAAACGAGGTCGACGTCCGGAACCGATAACGCCAGGCGCAGCGACGAGAACATGAACGAGAAAAAAGCGATGAGACGTGGAACGAATCCGCGGTGCATTCCCCGCGCCGTCCGTGTATAGAGAATGCGAATCCCCTCAATCGTTTCTTCGTTTGGCGTCTCCGCGCCGCGCTTCGACTCGCCGGTCAAATAAGAAACCGGCGAGGTGATGACCGTGACCGAATTTCCATTGTCTCGCAGAAAGCGAGCGAACTCCATATGGCGCGTTCCGCCGGCTTCTCCCGTTGTTACAAATGCCTGATGGATCAACAATATATGCATATTCTTTATCCTCTAACTTATTGTTGCGCCCGTTGATTCAAATATCCAATCCGTTATAATTCGCATCGTTCCCGTCCCGCTGACCGAATAGACGAACGAGATCGCCGGATGAATTTCCGCGTAGGTCGGCGAAATAACCCCCATCCAGCGCATCCGCTCCGGTTCGATCCGCGCTGGATTCCCGAGCGTTCGGATGATTTGACCGTTACGGATGACGACGAGCCCAGCCGCTATAACCGCGCTTCCTTCAACGGTCAGGCGGATCTTGTACCCTGCTCGTTGGATGAGTATGTTCCTGCCGTCGAGAAGAATGTCCAGTTCGCCGTCAGGAACGAGCCAATTTAGCTGCGCGATCCGCAGCGCGCCGGGCGTAAAGTCCAGATCATCCGCGACACGCCAGCCAAAATCCGTCCGGGATAAGCGCCGGACAGCCTTTGCGCCGAACTTGCGGAAAGCCAAAACCTCCGCGTTAACGCTCGACGCGTAATTCTCCAGGATTCGGGCGGACGCCCAATCGAGCCATAAAAATTTTCCAGCGTCGATCATCGGTTCGCGTCCGTCAATGACGACGCCGTTATGGAGCGCCGCGTACTTTAGCCGATTCTCGAATTCCGGTGCCCCGTTGTAACGGAACGTTCCCGCATCCAGAACAAGCGCCTGACCTTCCCGCCAGATAGAAACCTGAAGCTGGTCTGAATGAGCCGGGCGGTCAGCTTTATAAGCTGACGCGCGTAAACTCGCCCAGCCATGCCAGCCCTCGAGCCGCAACGACGTTCGATCCAGGTAGGAAAAGATGTTTCCTTTCGCTAAAACGCTCTCGGGAAGCGGTCGCGCGTTCAACCATTCGCTCAACTCATCCCAAGGACCCGGCGCATAAACGGGTTCACCAAGAAAAATCCGCGCCGCTGCCTGAACCGTGGGACGATAATCCGCGTACGGCGCCCCAAACGCAAACAGGTTGGCGCCATCATTATGCCCAACGTTATTGGCTGCACCGGTCGCCTCGTCAACCTGATCGCTCAGCTTCCGAACCGTCCGGCGAAGACGAAGAATCAGCGCTCCATCCCACATCACGCCGCGCTGCTGAATCAGGAAATTGACCCAGACGGTAAGCTGGAGCGCCAGCCGATGATAGTTCGCGCTATACTGGACATATTCGCCGTCGGGAAGAAGCTGACGCTTGAGCGCTGTCTGAAAATCGCGCCATCCGACGCGAAACGCTCGTTCACTCTCGGGAAGGCTCGGAAAAATTACCGCCGCGGTCATCAATCCCGCCGCTTCCGAAAGCCAGTGATTATTATTTTGCGCGATTGCGTAATCCCGGCGAGCCAGCACCGCGGAAATAACTTCCCGCACGAATCGCTCGAGCATCCGCTCAAAAATCGAATCTGGGAAGCCGGGAACCTCACCCGCAAAAACGGACGCGGCGAAACTGATTTGAATCAGCCGAAGCGCCATTTCCTGCGCAGATTGCGCTTGAACTCCGCGAAACGGAGGATTTTCAAGCGCGAACCGCTCGACGAGCGCACGGAAAACCGCAAGATACTGAATATTTCCGCTAAAAATATAGGCGCGAGCCAACTCCGACGCAAACCCGAACCGAGCCGGTTCCCAAAGGTCTTTTACGTCGACCGTCTCCGGAACGTGAACCTCTGTCCAATAGCGGTCGGATTCATAGGCAGCCAAAATCAACGGCTTCGGGACTGTGCCATGATAAGGAAAAAATTTCATCGCCGCGATCGCGCCCGCAATCGCCGACATCGGGTCATTACGCATCTCACCAAGCGCGCGCACCTGATTCAACCCGAAACCATGAAGCGGAACGAAGCGCGCGTTCCCGAGCGACCGCTCGATTTTTTCCGCGGAAGAAGTTTCCCGCAACCGAATCCAGCCGCTCCTGACCTTCGCGAAATAAAGCGCGTAGCGGAAACACTTCCGCAATCCAAGCGCGCACAGCGTCTTCAACGCCCGTGGAAAATTCATTCGCTAACGATTTCTTCCCCGCCGCCGTCCGCGGGGAACGTTTCAAACTCGGCGAAACGCTCAATCGCGGGGAGAAGGACTAAATCCTTCGAGATCAGGCTCTCGCCGACCGCGAAACTCGCCAGCGACGCCGCGAAAATTTCATCAAGCGGGATCGGCGCTTTTCCGCCCCTGACGATCGCCTCAACGAAAGCGGTCCAGGAACCGCGGTGTCCCTTATCCATACGGAAAGCAGACTTTGTCTTTTTCGTCTCGCCCGCGTTCCAGGTTTCAAGCTCGCGAAAATCGTTTAAAATCGCGATACGCCCGCCGCTAAACGCTTCTACACGCTCCTTCATATAGGATCGATCGCCATTCGCAAGATAATGAATCGTACCAAACGAGCCATCGTGAAACGCAATTTGAATCGTAACGTTATCATCGCTATACCGACCGAGATTCGGGAGCGATACCGCGCTGACGGAAACCGGAAGCGCGCCGGTCAGGAAAGTCAGAAAATCAATCATGTGACAGGCTTCGCCGATAATTCGCCCGCCGCCGATTTCCGGATCCTGCGTCCAGTGATTCGACGGGAGGAAACCCGCGTTAACCGTATAGTGAATCGCGAGCGGTTCGCCCGTCTCAGATAAGAAGCTCTTCATTTTCTCCGCTAACGACGCAAAGCGGCGATTAAAACCCACCATCAACAACGCCGCCGGATTCTGGATCGCGGCGAGATAAACCGAACGAAGTTCCTCGATATTCAGCGCCAGCGGCTTCTCGCAATAAACATGTTTCCCGCGATTCAACGCTTCTACGGAGAGACGGCTGTGCTGATGATGACGCGTCAGGATGACGACGGTATTGACGTCTGAATCCTCTAAGATTTCCTCCGCGTCCGCCGCAACCCTGGCAAAGCCGAACCGCTCGCCAGCCTCTCGCGCCGTTCCGCCGCGTCCAGACGCGATCGACGTCAGCGTCATTGGCGCAGCATCGATTTTCATGACCGGAAGGAACGTCGCGTTCGCGTAATTTCCCGCGCCGATAACGCCGACCGAAACGGATGCAGCTTTTATCGTCGGCGCAAGTTGAATCGGCGCAGGATGGAGCGCTTCGCTCGTATCACCGCCATACGTCAGCAGTACGCCTAAATATGGCTCGCCCGTTTTCCCTTTAATCAAGTCATAGGCTTTCGCCCCATCAACGATCGGGATTCGATGGCTGATGAGCGGAGCGGTCCGAACGGCGCCGCGGGCAAGAAGCGCGACGAAACTTTCCATGTTCCGACCCTCGGTCCAACGAACATATCCAATCGGATAGTCTTGACCCTTTTCCTCGTAGGCTGCGTCGTAGCGTCCCGGTCCGTATGAGCGGGAAACCATGAACCGAATCTCTTTTTCATAGTAGATCTTGCGCGGGATATTGAGCCCGACCGCGCCCACGGAGACGACTGTGCCGCGGTCACGGCAGAGTTCGCCCGCCAACTCGATCAATTCACTGCCTTTCGCCCCGGCGCAAATCAGAACGTGGTCAAAACCGCGCGCCCCAACGAGTTCCGCCGCCTTCACGTGAACCTCGTCGTTCGTGCAAGCCGAGACACCGAACTCGCGTGCAAGCGCAGCCCGTGATTCGGAGAGATCAACCCCCAACGTTACGCACCCCGCCGCTTTCGCAATCTGAACCGCTAATAAGCCAAGCAATCCCAAACCAATCACCAGGACCGTTTCATCAAGCCGCGCCTCTGTCAGCCGAAATCCATGCATCGCAACAGCGCCGAGGGTCGTAAACGCCCCATCCTCTTCACTGACCGAATCCGGGAGCTTGACGAGGAGATTGCGGGGAACGAGCGCGTAATCAGCATGAACCGCGAAAGAACCGCCGCCGCAGGCAACGCGATCTCCAACCGAGAACCCCTTCATCTCCGACCCGACCGCTGCAATCACGCCCGCAGATGAATACCCGGGAAACATCGGCTGATCCAGTCGGTTTAGCGCCGCCTGCGCCGTAGGCAGAAGCCCTTCGCGCTTCGTCTTTTCAATGACCTGCTTGACTAAATCAGGACGTGAAATCGCTTTTCCCGCAAGGCTCTTCTCGGCGAACTCGGATGTCGTCCGTTCCGTTCCAGCTGAAACGAGCGAAAACGTCGTCTTAACCAGCGCAAACCCTTTTCCCGGATGCGGAACGGGGACGTCTTTTACCTGAATTACACCGCTGCGCATATTTTGGATAAGTTGTTTCATAATACCTCCTGAGTTCGAGTCAACCAGAAAATCGACGCCATGGAAAAAGTTCCCGAGCGAAGAACTTCGGACGAATGATCGCGAAAAATTCCGAAAATAATTAAGATGAGTAAAATGGCGCTAAGAACCAGGACAAGTATGAATAACAGGTCTTCGCGCGCCGATTTTCGATCAGCGGACTCGGATACGTCTTCCTCCGCCGTCGTCTGGTCATACTGATCCTGCATTGAACCAAGCCAATGGACGTCCGGGTTCATCATCAAAGCCGACGCAATTGTCGTGTCCGCCGGACGGAGTTGGTACCGCTCCGCTGTCCCAAATACTGAGAGATCGGACGAGCCCGATCCAGTCGTGCTTTGTGGATACCCGGCGGCTTCGTATCCGGCGTCGGGTTTCGTCAGCGCCGTGATAAACTCGCTCATCGAGGCGAAGCGGAAGTTTATCCGCGGCGAAAGCGCGCGCATAATCGCATAATCAGCACCGGACGGAAGCTGGCAGCCCAACTGAGACGGCGATAAAAGTTCATCGCTCATCGCGCGCGATGGCGCATCCGGCGGCGTAATGCCCGTTATCGCCCGGTAAATCGTCGCCCCCATCGCGTAAACGTCGCTCCATGGACCCTGCGCCGCCTGACTGGTATATTGCTCCATGGGTGCATACCCCGGTTTGACGATCGTGCGGATTGATTTTGTTTCTTCTTCGCGCCGAAACCGCGCCGCTCCGAAATCGATCAACTTGGCGACGCCGTCCGTCGTGATAAAAATATTGTCCGGCGCAATATCCCGATGGAGCATACCTTCGTGATGAACCGTTTCCAGCGCCTCCATCGTCGGAAGCAGCATCGTTACCGTCTCCTGAAACGAGATTCGACCGCCGCGAATCGCTAAATAATCTTTTAACGAATTTCCTTCGAGAACTTCCATAACGAAATAGCCGGTATTGTTTTCAAAGAAAAATGAAATAACTTCGACGATATTCGGCTGACCGCTGAGACGGGAAAGAATTCGCGCTTCCTTATTGAACAGTTCAAGCCCTCGCCGGAAGAATGCGCTGTTTTCCGCCGTCGTCGGATAAACGCGCGTTCCAGAGCGGACAACGACCCCGCTTGGGAAATATTCCTTGATCGCGATACGGCGTTTTGAATGCAGCTCGTAGCCGAGATACGTGATCCCGAAGCCGCCCTGACCGAGAACGCGCCCGACGAAAAAACCGTCATGCAAAATCGTCCCCGCAGGAAGCGCCATGCCGCGATCTCCCTCCGAAGCATTATCAAAGCCGCAAACAGGGCACGGATTCGCGCCGTTCGTTCCCGAAAAGCAGTTATAACAAGTCTGATTCATCGCCGCCGAAGCCCTTTATCCATCCAATCCCGCTCAAAATCCTGTCTAAATTCTATCATTGCAGGATGAGTACCAAACATCTGACTGACGCTAAAAGATCGGTTTGGGGCGAAACTCAGTCATCCAGTCTACGCCATAGTCGACGAGCGCCCGGAACGGAATCAACCTGCAGGGGGCGTTTCCAATCCGCCCATGGATAACAATTTCCGTATCCTTCTCAAATTCCGCGCCGATCTGCTCGAAATCACCATTGTCCCAATCCAACTCATCAAACCAGACCCATTCGCGTTTCCCGTCCTGAATAACGGCAGCGCCGGAGCGGGTCGTCTTCGTCCGCTTCGAAAGAGCTTCGGATAAATGAAGCGCGGTACAGCGTTCATACGAAACCCCAATCAATAAAATTCGGGCGTTTAGCCGGTAAAGCGCCCCAAGCGGACTATCCATTCCAAATCCCGGAGTCAGGACATGCGTCTCTACGATCTGACTGCTGTACTTCCCGATCGCCGAAAAAGACAGCTGCGGATGATTCGAACGGCGCGCTTTCGGGTACGTTCGGAAAAGTTCCGCCGTCCGCCCCATTCCAAAAGTCGGCGATTTTTCCCGATCGAACGCCGGACATTCGCGGCATATCAACTCAAACCAGTCGTTGGGAACCATCGGGTCAACCCATTTTCCCGGATCGCTATTGTCGGACGTCATTGCCGGCATGACGACCGTACCGCTCTCGCCGACCGACGCAAGAAGCGCGTCAATGAGCGCTCTCTCCCCGCCCAGCGTCCAGCCTATGGATGAGAGCGAAGCATGAACAATTAGAACATCTCCCGCGTGAAGACCGAGAGCCTCAAGCCCCATGCGTAAACTCGCTTCTGTGTTTGGAACTTCCGTCCGTGCGATAATCTCCTTAATTCGGCTCATGTTTAAATACCTCGATTAACCAAATAATTCCGTAAAATAACTCCGCAATCATCCGTCTCGTCTCAAAATTTAAGAGCGATCGACATTTCGTCAATCGCTCTATTTTGCTCAAAAAAGCCGGGTTGATCTATAAGCCGCATTCTGTTCAGAGGAGATCTCGAGTTCTCCCGCTGAGATGACCAT
>DAOUFB010000098.1:0-13692 GCA_034430135.1 Flexilinea sp.
AAAATGTTTACAGCAGCGTTTTACAAAGAATCTTCGGACTACGTCCGTTCAAAAATCAGTTTCACGCCGGAACTCGGGATCATCCTCGGAACGGCGTTAGGCGGTGTCGCTGATGAAATTGAAAATCCAATCGTCATCCCGTATGCCGATATTCCGAATTTCCTCGTCTCAACCGCTCCCGGGCACGCCGGAAAGCTGATCCTCGGAACGTTAGAGGGGAAAAAAGTCGTTTGCATGTCCGGGCGGTTTCATTATTACGAAGGCTATTCCTTCGAGCAGTTAGCCGCACCGATCCGCCTCTTTAAAGACCTCGGCGTTTCAAAAGTCATTTTGACGAATGCCGCCGGCGGTGTCAACACTGGATACAAGCCGGGCGACATTATGATCATCAAAGATCATATCAATCTGGTAGGAGCCAGCCCGACCCGCGGCAAAAACCTTCCCGAATATGGATCGCGTTTTTTCGATGTAACCGACTTATACACTTCGAAATTGCGCAAAATTGCGCTCGAAACGCAGTCTCAGACGGATTTGACCCTGCACGAAGGCGTCTATATGCTCTTCGTCGGTCCGCACTTTGAAACTGCATCGGAAATTCGCGCAGCCCGTATCTTAGGCGCCGACGCAGTGGGGATGTCAACCGTGCCCGAAGCGTTGACCGCGCGCCACGCCGGATTACCCGTTTTGGCTTTTTCGCTGATTACCAATATGGCGACCGGCGTCATCGATCAGGAGTCAGCTCATGCCGTCGTCGACGAAACCGCGGCAGCCGTTGAAACGCGGTTCCGAGCCTGGTTCCGAGCCCTGTTGCGGGAATTATAGGGAGCACAAACCACCCTTATGCGAACCCTATTAAAGAACGCGACGCTTCTCGTTGAGACCGACGGATGGGAAACGATCCCGCGCGGCTTTCTCGGTATCAACGACGACCGAATCGATTTTATCGGATCGGAGCGCCCTGTTACGCCTTATGACCGCGAATTGGACCTGGATAATCACCTGATACTGCCAGGCTTTTTCAATCTGCACGCACACACCGGCATGACTTCACTGCGCGGACTTGGAAGCGGACTCCCGTTGCATCGTTGGCTAAAGGAAGCGATGTTCCCCCGTGAAGCGAAGTTCACCCCAGCCGATATCCGGAATAGTTCTCAACTCGCAATTATGGAGATGCTCGCATCGGGAGTCGTCTCCTTTAGCGATATGTACGTCCAGCCATGGCTGACAGCGGAACTCGTCGAGGAATGCGGGATTAAAGCGAATTTATCCGTCCCGTTCGCGTCCAAAGACTTCTCGAAACCGGAATTGGATCAGGAGAGAACCGACACGGCGGTCAAGATCTTCAAAACCTATCATCAGAGCGCCGAAGATCGGATTCGGATTGACTTCGCGATTCATGCCGAGTATACCTCGCTCAAGGAATCCGCCCGGATCTATTCCGCCGCGTGTAAAGATTGCGGCGCACGAATGCATCTTCATCTCGCTGAAACCGAAGAAGACGTCAGCGGATGCATCAAGCGTCACGGCGTCACGCCGGCAAGGTTTTTCGCTGAACTCGGAACGTTCGAGAACCCAACCAACGCCGCACACTGCGTGGTCATCAACCGTGACGATATCGAAATTCTGAAAGAAAAGGGCGTCACCGCGGTTCACAATCCGACCAGCAACATGAAGCTGGGAAGCGGATTCATGCCGATGCGATCGCTCCTGGACGCGGGCGTTCCCGTCGTTCTCGGAACCGACTCGACGGCGAGCAACAACAATCTGAATTTTTTGGAGGAAATGCACCTGGCGTCGCTCATCCACTGCGGAATTGGGCGTGATCCGACGCTCGTAAAAGCGGGAGAGATTTTGACGATGGCGACGTCAGCGGGCGCTGAGGCGCAGGGACGCAAGGATACAGGGAAACTCAAGATTGGCAATCGGGCAGATTTAGCGGTTTTTGATCTCGATAAACCGCACCTCATACCGGTTCATGATGCGCCAGCGCTCATCGTCTACGCCGCGCAGGCATCCGATATTGTATATACGATTGCGGATGGAAAAATCATTTACGATCACGGTGAATACTTGACGATTGACGCCGAAAAAGCCAAAGCAAGCTTCTTGAAAAGCTGCGCCAGGATTTACTAATTACGAAATAGAGAGGTTTATTTATGATAGAACGCGCCGATAAAGGCTTAGCATTTATGCTTCAATATGAAAACATCGCCTGGTACGACGATGGAGCGGTTCGGATTTTAGACCGCCGGATTTATCCGACGAAAGTCGAGTTCGTTGTATGTAAAACGTTTCAGGAAGTTGCAAAGGCGATTACGGACATGGTCACGCAAAGCGCCGGACCTTACACCGCGGCTCAGATGGGCATGGCGCTGGCGGCGTATCAGGCGCGTGATTTGGATTCAGCTGCCTGGCTCGATTTCATGAAGAACGCAGCAAACGTCATCGCTCATGCTCGTCCAACGACGGTTGACCGAATGACCATTCTGACCAACAAATCCCTCGATGCTGCAATCGCCGCCAAAGAAAAAGGGGAAAACGTTCCGGAAGCGATCGTTGAGCATACGATCCGCTCCAACAACGCCCGCTATCAAAAAATCGGGAAAATGGCGGAATATCTGGTCAACATGTTCCCGCAAAATGCGAAAGTTTTGACCCAGTGTTTCGGGGAAACGATCGTCGGGCAGATGCTGCGCGTTGCGCGCGAGCGGGGAAATGAGTTGAAAGTCTTTTGCGCCGAAACCCGCCCCTATTTTCAGGGAGCCCGCCTGACCGCATCCGTCGCGAAAGACATGGGATTCGACACAACGGTCATCTCCGATAATATGCCCGCGTTTACCATCCAGAAAGAAAAAATCGACGTATTCACCTCTGCCGCGGACGTGATCTGCGGAGATGGACATGTCGTCAACAAAGTTGGGACTTTCCAAATCGCGATCGTCGCGAATTACCTTGGAATTCCCTACTTCGCCACGGGCGCACCGGACAAAGGTCATCCTACCATTGATACCGTCCAAATCGAAATGAGAGATCCTGAATTTACGCTCCAGGCGATGGGCGTCCGAACCGCAATGCAGGGCGTAAAGGGCTATTACCCGTCGTTCGATATTACCCCGCCGCGGTTAATCAGCGGCGTCGTGACAGATCGCGGCGTTTTCTCACCGTATAATCTCGCACAGTACTATAAAAACAATCAAGAAGGAGAGTACTAATGAATCGGAACGAAGCACGGGAAGCGGTTCTGTCCGCCGCGAAAAACGCATTCGCCGCAAAACTTTTCGCTGGAACGAGCGGGAACTTATCGGTTCGGATTTCAGATGAAAACCTCGTAGCGATAACCCCAACCTGTATCCGCTATGAGACGATGACGCTTGATGATATCGTGTTGATTGATTTTGATGGAAACGTCGTTGAAGGACATCATAAACCATCCTCCGAATGGCAGATGCACCTGGAAGTTATGCGTCAGATGAGCTCGGTTAACGCCGTCGTCCATACCCATTCGCCCTACGCGACAGCGTTCGCCGTCGTTCACCGCCGCATTCCGCAGGTTCTAATTGAGATGATACCGTTTTTGGGCGGGGACGTTCCGCTCGCTGACTACGCACAACCTGGAACGCTGGCATTAGGGACAAACGCAGTCCGTGCGTTAGGACACGATCGCTTCGGCTGTCTTATGGCGAATCATGGCGTGTTAACCATCGGGGAAACGATCGCTCAGGCATATCTCCGCGCAGAATACGTTGAAGATGCCGCGAAGATCTGCGCCTACGCTGAAGGTCTGGGGAAGCCCGTGATCATTTCATAACATGAACGAATCCAACGGTCCGGACCGGGGCGTAGATTTATAATTTGCGTATGGATATCAGCAGTCCCATCCGAACCGCGGCACGCCCCCTTGGCATTTCTCCGGACCAGATCCGTTCTTTTACGCCCGATCATTCCAGCGGATTGAACAATCATCTCTACCGCTTTGAAGCCGGGACGGAGTCTTATTATCTCCGCATTCCGACCCTGACGAGTTCCCGCTTTTCCAACCCGCGGAACGAAATCGCGCTCTATGAAGCGCTCGAGGGTCACGGCATCAGCGATCGGATCGTTCGAATCGACCCGCAAACGGGCATTAAATTATCGTTCGCAGAGAAAAACGCGCGAACCCTGAATCCAGCTGACCCCAACGAATTCGGCGCAGCCCTTTCAGCGGTTCGCGCGCTGCATACTATACAGGCGCCAGCTTTAAAATGCGAACCGATCCTGGAACGGACGCACCGTTTCCTCGAAATTGCGAAATCATGCGGCGCAGTTCCTGAAAATTCCGTCTTCTTTACGTTGAGCGAATTATCGAAATTCGCTCCTACCATGAACGAACGCCCCCGCGCCACGGTGCATGGCGACCTGCTGCCGGGAAACGTCCTCGTTCGTCCAGATGGGACGATCCGCCTGATTGATTTCGAATTTGCGTCATGCGCTGACCCGCTCGAAGATTTTGCCTCGCTTTATTTGCACCTTTCGCGGGCATCAGATCCTCCGGAGATATTCCTGAAACGCTGTCTCCAGCGTGAACCAACGAAACAGGAAATATGTCTCCTCTTCGTTTATGCGAAGCTCGCAGCGGTCGGTTGGCAGCTTTGGGCACTGACAAAGATCCATAACGGAGAGCGCAACAGTTTACTGGATACCTACACGCAACAAATGAACGAGTTCGTCAGCACCGTTCAAATTCCAGCCATACCCGACGATTTTCTATGGAGAAGCTAAACCGCATGAGCGCAAATTGTCTGATGATAGGCGGAACGATGTCTTCCGCAGGAAAAAGCTTAATTACGTCCGGTCTCTGCCGCTTGTTCCAGCGCCGGGGACTGCGCGTCGCGCCGTTCAAGTCTCAGAACATGAGCAACTTCTCGACCGTTCTCGAAGACGGCGCAGAAATCAGCCGGGCTCAGGCGATTCAAGCCGCAGCCGCACGCATTGCGCCATCCGTCGACATGAACCCAATCCTGATGAAACCGAAAGCCGAGTTTAAAAGCGAAATATTTGTCCGCGGACGTCCGCTCATGACCTGTTCCGGACGCGAATATTTCCGGATGCGCGACACGCTCTGGCAGAGCGTCACAGCATCGCTCGACCGCCTGCGAGCCGAAAATGACCTGATCCTTCTCGAAGGCGCAGGATCGATCGCCGAGCTGAACCTGATGCGAAATGACCTCGTCAACGTCCGCATTGCACGCTACGCGAAAGCGCCTATCCTCCTCGTCGGGGACATTGACCGCGGCGGCATCTTCGCACAGTTAATCGGCAGCTGGTACGTTTTACCGCCGGAAAGCCGCGCGCTTCTCCGCGGCTTCGTCGTTAATAAATTCCGCGGCGACATCGCGCTTTTTAAAGATGGCGTTCGAATCCTCGAGGAGCGAAGCGAAGGCGTCCCCGTCGTCGGCGTCGTCCCCATGCTCAAGAATCTCCACATCCCGGAAGAGGACAGCGCCTCCATGTCGCTTCGGGGCGGAATCGACGACGCGACTGTCGAAGATGAAGAACTCGACCGCGCTTTTGACGCGCTCGCCGACCATCTCGAGAAACATCTTGATTTGGACCAAGTCGTTCAGATCATTGAGCGGGGGATCGATTGACACAGACCGCCGCGCTCCTAATCGCGCTTCTCATCGACAGGCTCATTGGGAAAGAACCTCCTATCGCGATTCATCCCGTCTGCTGGATGGGGAATTGGCTCCGGTTCACGTCCAATGGCGCATTGAAGATTCCCGCCGAACGCCGCTATGTCCGCTTAACTGCGGGCGCTGCGCTCATCATCAGCGGGATCGCGCTATTCGCCATCCCACCCCTCTGTCTCGCACGCGCGCTCCGTTCCGCGCCGCCTTTCATCGAAGGCATCGTGACAGCGCTCCTGCTTAAACCGCTGTTCACGCTCTCCGGGCTAATTCGCGCCGGACGCGAAATCCAGTCCGCACTCGCAGCGGGCGACCTGAGCGAAGCTCGCCGCCTGACAGGGTATCATCTCGTCAGCCGAGACACCTCCGAATTGAGTCCGGACGAAGTAGCCGGCGCCGTAATTGAATCGTTAAGCGAAAATCTGACCGATTCTTTTTTTTCGCCGCTGTTTTACTTTTGTCTTGGCGGTTTGCCTGCCGCCGCCGCGTACCGACTCGTCAATACTGCCGACGCGATGATTGGGTACCGCGATGAAAAATGGGAATGGATTGGAAAATTCGCCGCCCGACTGGACGACGTTTTAAACTTCGTTCCGGCGCGAATCTGCGCATTGGCGCTCGGACTCGCTGCGCTGATGTGCGGTGCGAATGGACGCGGTAGTTTCGCCGCGCTCCGCCATGACCGGAAGCGAACCGCGAGTCCCAACGCCGGCTGGACGATGAGCGTCGCTGCCGGCGCGCTCGGCGTCGTACTACGAAAAGATGGATGCTACGTTCTGAACGAGGGCGGCGGCGAAGCGGACGCGGACGATATTTCACGCGCAATTCGGCTGATTGAAAGCGGCGCTTGGATATTGAGCGCCTGCCTGATCCTTGTAATGGCGCTCCTGCGGCTATGGTAAAAATCCCATGCGGGTTTCATGCACCCTTTATCGCAGTCACAGCTTCACCTTGAAGAAAACCGCATTTGCTGAGACAAAATAACTTTCAGATTATCTTAGAATGGCAAATTCTAATTTTGAGGTAAGAAAAATGGGAAATTGTAGCTGGTGCAATCTATCTGAAAAAGACAAACAGTTTCTGGTGTACGAAAGTACGTTTTGGTCTGTTTTCCTTGCAGATGAACAGGATTATATCGGACGATGTATTTTGGTTTTAAAGCGTCACTGCGGTTCATTGTCAGAACTAACTGGTGATGAATGGGAAGAGCTTCGCAAGCTTGTTTATAAAGTGGAGACCGGTCTTAAGACTGCTTTAGGAGCAACCCTAAGTAATTGGAGTTGTTTGATGAACAGCTTCTATAAAGACTCAGATCCTAACCCTCATCTTCATATTCATGTTAGACCAAGATATGATAAACCAGTGATGCTTAACGGAAATACATATATTGATAACGAATTTGGTCATCATTATGTCGTAAATAAAAACCGGGCAATGCCTGATCAGGATAAAGAAAAGGTGTTTACGTTGCTAAAGGAATGGCTGAATCGCTAAATTTCAGTTTGTCTAAATGAATATAGCAATTTGCGAAACAGTAAATCAAAAAAGGTTTACTGTTTTTTCTTTGTTCAATTTTCATCATAAAAATCGTCAATAAATCAGGAAAAGTGCTTGACAAAACGTTCTCTGACGGGCATAACTTCCGCTGCGGAAATCCTCGGTGCGTTGTTTGCTCATCGCTTCCTTGCTGTCTTCTGTCTTCATTATAGCTCTTATTCTCCTATAATTCCTGTCTTATTGTTTAGCTGTTTCCCGCATCTTCTCAGCCTGCCGGATCACTAACGGAGACACGGAGCTAATCACAGAAAAGCTGGATAAAGGTCTTTAGGGTTTTTATCAAAAGGAACTTTTTAGGGGTATGGAAACTTATTTTGTTTGAATTGTACCAATGGGATAATTCTGTGATTTTAGCTGAAGCAAAGAACTCCGTCCATCTAATGTAACGTCATTGTATTGACATCAAACGAATATCCTTGTATACTGACATTAGAAACGGAGGTGTATGTAATGGCTACTACGAATTTGAATATCCGAACAAATAAGGACGTTAAGGAACAAGCGGAGCAGATCTTTTCCGAACTGGGGCTGAATATGACCACTGCCATCAATATGTTTCTCAGGACAACAATCCGTGAAAATGGAATCCCTTTCTCGCTGAAGCTGGACACACCAAATGAGGTAACGGCATCTGCCATTGAGGAAGGCAGACGTATTGCTTCTGACCGCAGTGTAAAGGGTTATACCAACATGGATGATCTCAGGGCGGCGCTGGAAGCATGAAGTACGAAGTAAAATTCACAAATCAGTTTAAGAAAGACCTGAAGCTGGCAAAGAAGCAGAACAGGCATCTGGACAAACTGTTTGATGCTGTGAATATTCTTGCGGACGGCGGCACACTGGATGCAAAATATCGCGACCATGAATTGTCCGGCAATTATAAGGGAACAAGAGAATGTCATATCGAACCAGCTGTTATTCAAAAAGGTCGTAAAAATATAAGACACTTTTTAAAGGACGATGAAAACTTTCTCTTTAATTTGAAATAGATAAATGCCCGGTTTCCGCGTTATTTCTTTCCCACTCGCCGTACAAGGAGCTTATCCCCGTTAGACACCCGGCGGAATTGCGCAGTAATCCGGGAACGGCTTCCCGTTCCGGCTTCCGCAGGACGTTCCGTATTCAATCGTGCCATTTCCCGTAATCGCCGAGAACTGATCTCCGTCCAACGTCAAGCGCCATTGCACTTCGATCAATTTCCGGTCCCATGGAAAGCCAACGTTCCCGGTAAAACGCTGACGATCCGGCGAAAGCGTCCCATCAATCAGGATAATTTCCCCATCCGCGTCATAGAAATAGCCGACGAGACGGTCGTCAGCCTGTGAAAGTTCGGCTTCGATCGGGATCGTATTCTCCATGATATACGGATTTCGAATCAGCCATTTCCCGGACCAGTCAACCGTTCGAACGACCATGGTTGGCATGACCGTTCCATGCGGCGAGCGTTCGGCTTCAGCGTTCAGGTCGGGCGTAGCGGAAAGACGAATCGCTTCTTCGACGGTCGCGGTCAGCTCACCCGGTTCATACGGTATTTCAAACGCGACCCATAACTTCTTCCCGACGAGTTCGTTTTTCTCATTGACGAGAAAATACTCAATTTGGTACGAACCCGGCGCTGTCGGGACATGAATTGGAACAACCAGATCAACTGTCATGCCCGGCGCGACCGATTCCTGACGCGGATTCCAGGTCATCAGGCGCATTTCGATCAGATCCGTCGGTTGAAGGAAGATCGCGCGCTGAGACTGCGGCATGACGAATGGCTCATATATAGCACGGACGAGACGGTATCCCGACGTCCAGACAGCCTTTCCGGTATTCCGGATGCGCCATGATTTAATCAAAAGCGCCCCGCGTTCCACGACCACCCCGTCCGGAATCGTCATATCCTCCAGAAGCTCGAACGAATCTTCCTCTGCGATAGCGTTAGCTGAGAGGTCAACCCATTCGATCGTCGGCGTCACGATTGGAACCGGCGTCGCGGTCAGCGTTGGGGTTATCGTCGGTGAGGCGGTATAAAACGGCGTCGCCGTTTCAGTCGGCGTTCGCGTCGGACGAGCGGACGCAATCAGGGGAAGCGTCGCAGTTTCGCGATGAAACAGATTGAGAACGCTGGGGTCAGAACCTGCGCAGCCAGTTACCAGTAACCCGCTCAGGACAAGGAGAATCAAAAGTGCTCTCCGCCGATTAGGCATGGTTGATCCCCAGGTCAGACGCGGAAAGCGCGCCTCGACGAAGAATGCGCAGCTCACGCCCCGTGCAGTCGACGACCGTTGACGCTAATCCGCCGCGAACCGGACCATCATCATAAAGCGCATCAACACATTCCGCCCAATCTGTCGGAATTTCAGCAAGGGAACACGCAGCTTTTTCGCCGCTTAAATTCGCGGACGTCGTCGCAAGCGGACCCGTTCGCCGAATCAGCTCGCGCGTCAGATCATGGTCCGGAATTCGGACACCAATCGTCGGATACAGCGATAAGTTCGCCGGAAGTCCGGCGCGCTTCGCGACGACCAGCGTCAAACCGCCGGGCCAAAATTTTTCAGCAAGAGAGCGCGCTTTCGGCGTAAAATCGTCGGTCAGAAATGGAATCTGATTCAAGTCGGCAATTAATACAGCAATGGATTTCGTCGGCTCACGGTGCTTAATTTCAAAAATACGCTCGATTGACGTTTCGTTATCATACGCACAGCCAATACCGTAGACCGTATCCGTCGGCAGAACGATAACCCCACCCTTCGCGACGTAATCAACAGCGTCATCGAGGACAGATTCAGTAAAGCGCGCAATTCTGGACTTTTGCATAATTCAATTACCCTGAAATGATTAAATACCGCGTTTTTTCGGCGAAATCATTCTCCACGCGAACGTCGGCATGCGGAAATGAGCGGCTGGCGCGTTCAAGCGCGATTTCTCGATGACTGTCATCAATTTCACAGAGAATCAGGAACGGATGAACTATCTTCTGCTCGAGATCGCGCAGCATCTCGTCAATCAACATGAAGCCATCCTCTCCGCCATCCAGCGCCTCAACCGGCTCATTCGCCGAGACATCGAGCATCGCGATCCGCGCGGACGGGATATAGGGAAGATTAGCAATCACCAGATGAAGCTGATCGGAAAGCGGCTCCGTCAGGTGCCCTTGAATTAGGGCAGCGCGATCGGCGACATGATACCGTTCAAGATTCAATCTCGCGAGGGAAAGCGCCGCCGCCGACCGGTCAATCAGGTTCGCGTTTACTTTTGAACCCGACTTATGCATGAGCAAAGAAACCGCAATACAGCCCGACCCCGTTCCAACGTCGGCGAACTCACGCACGTCCGGATTCCGGGCGAGAAAATCCGCCGCAAGTTCGACAAGTTTTTCGCTCTCCGGACGCGGGATCAGGACAGCTGGCGTCACGGTCAGAGTCAGTCCAAAAAAATCCCACTCGCCAAAAAGATAGGGAAGCGGCGTTCCAGCGAGATACGCGTCGACGAGGACGTTAACGCGCGCGGCGTCTTCATCCGCCACCGGCATGACATGTTCCACATTCAACGCGGGAACATGGATATGGAGGACATGCTCCAGAATCCAACGCGCTTCAACCGACGGGAAATCTATCGAAATCTCCGCAGCCAGCCTGTCGCGGACAGCGCGGTAAAGATTGCCGAGCGTCGTCCCGTCAGACTTAGTCAGCGTCATCGGAAGCAACGGACAAGCGCTCAGACTCCGAACGCAGGATCAGTTCATCAATAAACATATCCAGGTCGCCGTTCATCACGCCCGCCAGATTGTAGGAAGAGAGATTGATGCGATGGTCGGTGACGCGTGACTGAGGATAGTTGTAAGTGCGAATTTTTTCGGAGCGGTCGCCCGAGCCAATCATCGAGCGGCGTTCAGCGTCTAACTCATCTTGCTGACGCTGCTGTTCCATGTCAAAAAGGCGCGCCTTAAGAATCGACATGGCGCGGGTCTTATTCTGAAGCTGGGAACGCTCGTCCTGACAGGTAATCACCATGCCGGTCGGGATATGGATCAAGCGGACCGCAGTCGAGTTTTTCTGGACGTTCTGACCGCCCGCGCCGGCGGAACGGAAAACTTCAATACGAACGTCAGATTCAGGAACCTGAACGTCAACGTCCTCGACCTCCGCCAAAACGGCGACCGTCACGGCTGAAGTATGAATCCGCCCCTGGGATTCGGTCGCGGGCACGCGCTGAACACGATGTGTTCCCGACTCGAACTTCAAGCGGGAAAAAGCGCCCCGCCCCTTGACCATGAACGTAATTTCCTTGTAACCGCCGACGCCGATTTCATTCGCAGAAAGAACGTCGATTCCCCAGCGCCGACCTTCGGCGTAATGGGTATACATTCGGAAAAGGTCAGACGCGAAAATCGCAGCCTCATCCCCGCCCGTTCCAGCTCGAATTTCGACAATCACGTTTCGGCTATCGCGCGGGTCCTTCGGAATCAGGAGCGAACGGATCTCATTTTCAAGCGATTCGACACGCGGTTCAAGTTCCTCAAGTTCCATCTTTGCAAGGTCAGCCATTTCAGGGTCATTCTGAAGCACGCGCGCCTCCTCAATGCGGCGGAGAACGTCTTTATACTCGCGTCCTTTTTCGACGACATCTTCAATTTCGGCGCGCTCTTTCATGAGCTCGACCGTGACCTGGTAATCGTCGACATTGTCCGCGATCTGGCGGTTAATTTCTTCGTATCTTTCTTCAATCGAGTTAATTTTATCTAACATGGTACCTCAAGGTTCGTTTCCGCCGTAACGGCTTATCTTTGTCGTTAAATCATGCGATGATATTTTAGCATATTTCAACCCGCGCCGAACCGAGCTGAGCCTGAATCCTGCGGGGTCCAAGCAGCCTCAATCAGAAGAGAGAGCCGAGAATCACACACTGATTGGAAATCCAATCAGGAACTTTTTATTCCCGAAGAACGTATTATAGTTAGACCAACGAAAGGAAAAGATAAAAAATGAAACGAATTATTGTATTGTCATTTCTGGCGGCGCTTCTCGCCTTTGGTCTCGCAACTAGCGCGCTCGCCCAAACGAAGACGATTACGGTTAATGGAACCGGAATCGTGACCCAGGATCCGGATATGGTTAGATTATCCTTGACGATTATGACCGAAAATTCTTCAATCAAGGATGGTATCACCGAAAACACGAAGCTCGTCGAAAACGTTCGCGAAGAGCTTACCGGTATCGGTATCCCCAAGAACGATTTAATCACAACAAATTACTCGATCTGGACAAATACGCGCTGGACCGATGATGGCGAACCGAACGGACGGTACTATGTCGTCAACTACACTTTTCAAGTCGTCGTCCGCGATACCGCGAAGCTTAACGAGGTTCTGGATACCGCCGCGAACGCCGGCGCCACGAACATCGATCAGCTGCAACATGACATTGCAGACAAAAAGACAATGTTCAGCGAGGCGCGGAAACTGGCGTTAGCGGACGCACGAGCTAAGGCAGAAGAAATCGCGGCGGAGATTGGGAAAACCATCGTCGACGTCGAAATGGTCGACATGCCCGAATACGCCGAAGTCGGCAACATGCGCAACAATATGATGGAATACAACGGAATGGGCATGGGCGGCGGCGGTGAAACGCCAGCGATTACCTCCGGCGCCTATCAGACGAGCGTGACGCTCCGCGTGACCTACGTCGTTGAATAAGTTTTCAATATAAAAAGCAAAAATCGGATGAGCGATGAAACTCATCCGGTTTTTATTTTACGAGGTTTAAATTGGCTGCGGATAAATTTTCGTAAATTAGAGGCACAAAAAAGTCATAAACGTCATAGCCATCTTCCCAATCTATAAAAAACATGGTAAAATCCCAGTTGTTAAGTAATGGCCTATTAGCTCAATTGGCAGAGCAGCTGACTCTTAATCAGCGTGTTCTGGGTTCGAGTCCCAGATAGGTCACTATAGGACGCATCGGGTGCGTTCTTATCTTATCAGGTCAAAGAAAAATAAACCGGCGGCGATACCCGCCAGCAGTCCGGTTCCGGTCATGCGAATGAGCCGCAGCGCGCGGTCGATCGTTTTGGCGTTCGGCTCTCTCCCGCGCTCATTCAGGACATAGCAGCCCGGTTTCGTCAGCCGGACACCGAGGGCCCCGGCGGCGGCCGCCATCGTCCACCCTGCGTTGGGACTTTCGGTTTTTCTATGGTCGGAGCGAAGCAGGATCCATCCGTTCCTTGCGTCAGCCCCGCAGGCCGCCGCGCCGGCGCAGAGCGCTAACGCGCAGAACCGTGCCGGAAGATAATTCAGCAGGTCGTCGAGGCGTGCGCCAGTCTTTCCGATCCAGTCCCATTTTTCGTTGCGGTACCCGATCATGGCGTCGGCTGTGTTAACGAAACGATAGCCCCAGACGGCGGGGAGTCCCCCGACGGCGAAAAACAGGAGCGGGGCGAAAAAGCTGTCGGTCAGGTTTTCAGCGAGCGATTCGATCACGGC
>DAOUFB010000099.1:0-2334 GCA_034430135.1 Flexilinea sp.
CCGAACCGGTTTTTTATTGAAATAATCCGGTTCGACGACAGCTTCCCAGTCATACGCCTGAGCCGTGAGCGGCGGCTCTAAAACGATCATGCCGCCGGTAATCGCCATTTCAGCGATCCCGTTCGATTTTTTGACAGATGAAAGCGGATTTCCATAAGCGCGGATGATTTCAATCCGTTCCCATGGTTCACAAGGGAGCGGGTCAAAAATTTCAACTTCGACTTCCCCCAGGTCGCGCACTGATAAATTTCGATAACCGGTCGCATATCCATCAGCTTCATCCCCGCTGAAAAATCCCGTCCCAATCGCGAGCTTCCCGACAATTTCCCGATCTTCCAGATTCAACTCTTTGACGAACGCCTGATTGAAATAGAAAAGCCCGCGATTATCCTGAACGATCAGCAGGACGGAATTAACCTCGTCTTGCAACCGATTGAACGTCGGTAAGTAACCGCTATCAACCAATATTCCGGTCTTTTGATTCCTGTTGTCCTGAAAAGCCCAAACGCCATCCGAATCCATTGAAATACGATATTGGTTGTTTTTATTACCTTCATCACGGAATATAATTCCGAAGTCAAAATCATGGAATGAGGCGTCGTATGGATTCAGAAATTCGACTTCCAAAATGAAATTTTTCACGGCGTTCATCGCATCCGTGGAAAACTCTTCAATATAGCCATTATTCGCATGTTTAAGCTCTCCCTCCAGCCCCGATGCAGCGAACTGAACATTTTCATCGACCAAACGGATTCTGTCTTTTACGTACGCGTAATCTTCTTTGCTGTCAGATGTCATGACCGACAAAATTAGTTCATTCGCGAGCGGAAGATCCGGCGTCGCGGTCATCGTTTGCGTTATCGTCGGCGTCACCGTCGGCGTCACCGTCATCGTCGGCGTGAACGTCACGGTCGGCATAAGGGTAGAAGTAGCTGATGAAGTCGGAATTAGCGCAGCAGCGGGGAGGCTCTGCCTTGGGGCGGTAGTTACCGCGGCGAAATTCGGATCTTCATCATTATTTCCAATCGTTGAAACGCTTCCGCCTGCCGCTGCGGTCATCAACGCCTCTTGAACCAGTCCTTCGCAGATCGACCCAAGCGCCATAGACGGAATCGCCTGAATCTTACCGGGAAGCGAAACATCCTTCGAGCGCCAAGTCTTTGAACCGAACCCAACCAGGGAAAGAACCGTGGCAATTCCTATCGCAAAAATGAGCACAGACAATTCCACTGCCCACGTCCGTTTCTGGGTCTTGACCTTTCTGACGGAAAGGGCGGGCCTTTGGATTTTCATGCTGGTTTTCACGCTTCTCCAGCGCCTGGGGACCATCCTGATACCGCCTGATTCAGGGACATCGGATAACCGCACCAAAATCGGCACAGGAGCGTGATTTGCATGATTCTGGATTGTTGCTATATCAGGGACAGGTTGAACGTATTCAACCTGGGTATCGCAAGACGGTTGAACCAAATCCATCTTGGCTTCGTGCTCCGTCGAACATTCGCTTATTTCTGACGCAGTTATAATCTGGCTTTCGCTTGTCTCGGTTTGAGTTAAAGATTCTTGCCCTGACTCCTCGGCGTCAACAGCGGTCTGACTTTCAGCTGATTCATCAGGCAACTCAGACGCGGACTCCTCACGAGTTGGATCGGGTGTTGCCCGTTCCTCGTCCGATTCAAGCTCAGATTCAGAACGATCCGTATCATCTTCAGAGACCGGTTTTGCCAGTTCGATGTCATGGTCAGATGCCTGAGGTAGTGCATCTTCGCAGTCTTCCGCATCAGACATCACAACATCAGCTTCAGTGTCAGGATCTGTCACATCATTTGAACAAGTTTCTGCTGCCGCCTTTCGGTCAGAACGTTCCTTTAGAATTAGATCCTCAACGCGCGAAATAAATTCCTCTCCGCCAGGTTTCGTCAAATTTCCGGGCGCGAAAGCGTTCCGGAAAAATTTAGCTTCGCGTTCAGGTAATGCGGAAATGAGCTTCTTCAGACTACGGACTGGCAGTTTCGCGCGAACATTCGAATTTATTTTTGGAGAAATACCTGTGATGAGTTCATAAAAAAGGAGAGAAAGCTGACGATAGGTTGCTTGTTGAGTTTCGGGTAGACCCAGTTCGGTAGGATCAAGCCATTCTTCAACTGGAATTTCGTTGATCATGACATGTTCCGCCATAGAAAAGCCCAAATCGTCCAGGCTCAGATTCGGAATCGTGAATCCGTGATTGGACAGGAAGTCCAACGCACCCGCTACCGGACGCAAGATACGCACCGCGGTTTTTACCGAAAGCGGCTTTTGCACCTCTGCGAACGATGTTCCCTGAACCGTCTC
>DAOUFB010000100.1:0-5967 GCA_034430135.1 Flexilinea sp.
ATCATCGCCTGTAACCGCTTCACCGCCTCGCGCGCCTCCTCAACCTCGGTACGCATCCTCCGGCGCACGACAAATTCCGGCGGATAAGAAATCTCCAGCGCAGCGTTCAGCCGGTTCAAGATATACCGGATTTCCCCCTCTGCGTCCCGCTTCGACAAAATCACATCATTCTCGTTCATTTCCTCGCTCCCTGAATTTCTGCCTTTACGGCCTCCAACAGCGCAGACTGCGTCGTATCTTTACGCGCCAGCGCCGCCTCGACCGCTTCATCCATCGTTCCGCGCGTCAGCAGGTGATAAACCCGAACCGCGTTCCGCTGCCCCTGCCGATACAGCCGCGCATTCGTCTGCTGGTAAAACTCTAAACTCCAGGGCAGCCCGAACCAAATCAGCGTCGAACCGCCCGCCTGTAAATTCAAACCGTGTCCGGCGCTCATCGGATGCAGCAGCCCAACCGCCAGCTCTCCAGCGTTCCAGGCGCTTATCGAACGCTCCGTGTCCAAAACATCATGACAGACATTTAAACCCCGTAAAAGCCCGCAAATGCGCGTCAGGTCGTGCCGATACGAATAGGCAACCAAAACCGGCTTCCCATTCGCGCTCTCAATAAGCTCCGCTAAAACCTCAAGCTTCCGGTCATGGAGGTGGACCGTATACCCGCGGCTATACGGCGCATCCGGATGAATATCCGCGTAGACCTCGCCATTCGCCATTTGAAGGAGTTTGTTCGAAAGCGAAGCCGCGTTCAGCGCGGAAACCAACCCATCCTTCAGCGCTAAAACGTGTTTCAGCTTCATCTCCTCGTAAGCCTTTCGCTCCTTCGCGTTCAGCTCGGCGTTAACCCGGATGACCGTCATCTCCGGCATCGACAGATAATCCTCTGCGCTCATGCTCATCGTCATATCCCCAATCCGCCGGTAAATATCCTCTTCCGCGAAAGGCTTCGGCTTATAGCTGAAAATAACCTGCGCATTTCGCTTATCCGGGTCGA
Organism: Flexilinea sp.; assembly: GCA_034430135.1. Lineage (GTDB taxonomy): Bacteria > Chloroflexota > Anaerolineae > Anaerolineales > Anaerolineaceae > Flexilinea. The sequence goes on from DAOUFB010000100.1 coordinate 991, forward strand.
AGTATTCGCTCCGGAACCGTCCGATCGAACGCCCAAGCCGCTCCCCGCCGTCAAGAACACGGAACTGCGCCCAAAGGTCGATCAGCCCGTTCGGCGTCGGCGTCCCGGTCAAACCGATAAATCGCCGAAACCCTTTTCGTACCGCCATAAGCGCCTTGAATCGAACGCTGCCGTGATTCTTGAAACTTGACAGCTCGTCAACAACCAGACAATCCCAGCCCCAGCGCAGCGCCCCTGTACGGACGCCGGAGACCAGCCAGGGTATATTTTCCCGGTTGATAACCGTAACGTCGGAAAACGCCTCCAGCGCACGAATCCGCGCATTCGCGTTCCCGACCGCGGATGACAGCGTCAATTCCGAAAGATGATCCCATTTCCGCGCCTCCTCGGGCCAGGTCACAGCTGCCACCCGGAGCGGCGCAACAACCAGAGCCCGCTTAATCTCACCGCGCCGAATCAGGTTCTGGAGCGCGGTCAGCGTGATAACGCTTTTACCTAAACCCATATCGAGAAACAGAGCCGCTTCCCGATGCGTCTCGATAAACGAAATCGCGGATAACTGATAGCCGTGCGGCGTAAATTTCATAGACCGCTCTCCTCCGACCTCTGTGCGCCCCGAACTTCCCGGCGCATTTCCCGCAAAACATCCTTTACCCCGGACATCCCATAAGCGACCCGCACCCGAAAACCCAGCAGTGAAATTCGCGCCTGCTGAACCTGTTGAACGCCGGAAACCCTTCCGCCCGCCTTTTTGAGCTCCACGAACCATATTTTTCCGCCCGGAAGAACCGCAATCCGATCCGGAACGCCGTCATTACCTGGAGACACAAATTTGAACGGGATACCCCCTAACGCCCGGACACCCCGGTTAAAATAAACTTCGACACATGCTTCATTCACAGACAATTTCATACTTTACACCTCGCAAACGGGACAAGATGGGACACGGGACAGCCAATTCCGCTTAATTAACATTACATACCCCATTTATATATCTATACAATTCCTGTATATACATATAAACCCCTCTTTTTTTGCTTTTTGAATCTATATAGATATTTCTTGTCCTGTTGTCCTGTTAAGGACTATAGAGGACAATTTTAGGCTTATTCTTAAGTGGGACAGCCTATGGGACAACCCCCGGGACAACCCCTGGGACAACTTTTTCAAAAGCAGTTGTCCAGACATTAAAGTGAAATCGGCAATCAACATTATCAACTTTTCCATTTATTCATCTATACAACCTGATTTACTCGTAAACAGCTTGAAACAACCCCGGTTATTTGAACTTTCGTTCTGTAATTTTTCCTGTCCCAAAACACGAAGCTGTCTAAACTTTTTTGTCTATACATCAGTGCCGCCATCGAACGGCTTTCCCGAACGCGCCAACCGTTTCGACCGGTTCTGCGATTCGTTCGTAAACCCGCTGCCTGCCGTAGACGCTTAAATACATCCGTTCGCGGCTCTTCCGCCAGCCCTCTATCCGGTTCATAATCCGCGAAATCTGATAACTGTCCTGCGGCTTCAGGTCCTCCGCTTTCTTCCCGAAGCACTCAACCCATATCTCGATATTACTGACCACGGAACGCCGAAACACTCCCTCAGCGTTCGTCGGATCATCCCGAAAACGGCAGTAAGCCTGACGCGCGTAAATATCCATCTCCTCCCAGTTCTCGGGAAGCAGAACATCTAAATAAGCCTGAACCAGACCTTCGCGCTCGTCAGCTTCCAAAGCCTGAACCTGACGAATCCGCGCCTCCGCCTCGATCTCCCGTGGAAAGAAAAGCGATTCACCGTTCCGGACGTACGTGAACGCCTCCGCCCAAATCTGCTTCGTCGTCTCCTCGTCTAACTGCCAGCTCTTCATCAGCGATTCCGCTGAAACGTCGACCACCCAAAACCGCCGGTTCCCCGTTGGGTCGCGAAGGAAACCGTCTTCGCTGTTCGTCGTCCCGAAGAAAACGCACTGGCGCGGATGGCTCGACGCCCTCCGTCCGAAACTCGCCCGAAACCGGTCATCCTGTCGGCTGATGAACGACTTGACCCGGTCAATGTCCGCTTTCCGCATTCCGGCAAGCTCCCCGATTTCAATCAGCCACTTCCCCTGAAGCTTCTCCGCCCCCGTTTTGTCTTCCATGTCCGTCAGCGACAGCGAATCCGTGAACCATTCGCCCCCCAGCCGCGCAATCAGCGTCGATTTCCCGACCCCCTGCGCCCCGCAGAGAACCAGAATATGGTCGAACTTCGTCCCCGGCGCTAAAACCCTCGCAACCGCCGCACAAAGCGTTTTCCGCGTCGCTGCGCGCGTGTACGGCGAATCCTCCGCCCCGAGATAGTCAATCAGCAGCCGTTCCACCCGCTCTGTTCCGTCCCAGGGCGGGAGCGCGTTCAGGTATTGCCGAATCGGATGATACCGCCGGTCGTCGGTCACCTTCGTAACCGCGATATTGAAATTCCGCTCCGAGAACGACCCGTAACGCGCGTCAACGTAACTGACCAGCTGCGCATCGTCCGCATCCCGCCAGAACCTCCTTAGACCCGTCAGCCGTGCCGGATCATCCCATGGAAGTCCATCCAACGCTTCGAGCTCATCCGCCAACTCGTTCTTCACGATACCGACCAACCCTTCGTCGTTCTCTAATATCAGCTCCAGATTATGCAGCGTGTTCTTCAACGTTCCGTCCCGCGCCCGCTCTAAACGCACCTCCCAGCCATCGCCGCCCGGCGCAAATTCCGCCCGCGCCTGCGCCAGCCTCTCGTCGGCGAGCTGAAGCCGGACGCGCTCATCGTTCAACGCAAAATCGTTCATCGCAGCACGCGAAGCCCGATCATCGAGATCGCCGAACCGGTGTACTCGAACCAGATCGTACGCGTTCAGGAGCCGCCCCGAAGCCGGATCGGTCGCATGATGCGAATAAACCCACTTATCCTCGTAAACTACCACGCCCGCCGAGCTGTCCGCCGGAAGATAGTCATAACGCTTCGGAGCGCCCCGCTCTTCCCCGGATCGCACTGGCGCGTAGACCTCCGACAGAAATGCCCCGACCGCCTCCTGAATCGGATACGATCGGCAGAAGGCTCCGACCACCCCCCGTTTCAGCAGCGGGTCTTCGGCTTTAGAGAGTTCGCGCCGGATGAGCTCAGATTGACGGCTCGACGTCGGAAGCAGCGACCAGTCCCGCCAGTCGCTGACCCGCCCTAAGATTTCGTCGGGGTCGGCTTCGCTGTATGCGTCATAAGTCTCGAAAACATATTCCCCATTGCTCGGTGCTGAAGGCCAGTACATCAGCCGCTCCGGCTCATACGTTGAATCATCGAAATAATCAATCCCGATTTCATCCGCTAAAAGCCGACCGACCGCGACGTATTCTTCCGCGTTGATTTCCCGTGACAATGGAAAAATAAGCCTCAGCCGCGGCGCCTCCGGCGTGTGGCTGTGGGTTGTGTACAGCGCGCAGCGGTGCCGGATGCGCGTCGCGAAAACCTCCCGGAAATCCTGCGGCGCACGGTCAGCGTCGAGCGCAATCGCAGAGCGGCATTCAACCGCGCCCTTCCGCCGTGCGCCCCCGCGGAGATGCCCGAGAACGAAACCGCCGACATCCTTAATCTGATCACGCTCCCCTTTCCGGAGACGTGCATACTCCTCGACCGTCTCCGGAGTTCGGAGCACGACCCGGAAACGATCGAGAAGCTCATTATAAGAAATCCATTTGTTCGTCCAGCGTTTCGCGTACCGATTCGCCCCATACGCAATTTTGAGACGCACGCCCTCCTCTTGGCGTTGCGTCGACATCTCAACACCGTCGGGCGTTGGGTTGAGCCTCGGGCTATCCTTGAAGCCTTGAGGCGAAATCCCGGGTTCACCGGAAGCCGGGGCGAGACGCACGCCAGTCATAGCTCACCTCTGCGGATAAGCTCCTGAGCGAAAGCCTTCGAAAGCCAGGTGAATCGTGCGAACTCCTGGCTGAGAATCCGAAGATATTCCCGCGTCAGCGCGTCGGACGCGTCCAACCGTATCTCCCCGCTCGCCTCCGCAACCAGCGACAAATTTTGAATCGCGCTCAGGAGGATCTCGAACGCATTGCGGCGCATTTCTCGGTATTCCGTATCAACGAAAAAGTCCCCAGCCTTCCGATCATTCGGCGTCAGCGCCTTAATCCGTTCTTCGATCAGGTGCGCCTGAGCCAGTATGAGCCTTCTCTCGTCCCCAAGAAGCGCTTTCCTTTTTCTGATTCGTGCCATTTCGTCCCCCTATTTCCGATAAAACGGAGATTCAAACCCTTCGGCGTTCAGGCAGAGCCCGGACGCCCAGTCCGGCGTCTGACCCATCAAGGCGCAGACATCTGCCGCGGACTGCCCCGCGGACGCCTCGATAATGACCTCGTCATGAACATGCGCAATAACCCGGTAAGACGCAGCCTCGATCCGAAGAATCGCGTCCGCTAAAATGTCCCGGCTGACCGCCTGAACGATATTCTCGACAAACTTCGGACCATAACTCTCGATTCGCGTCCAGCGCTTCGCCGCGTCCGTCCCGAAATACGTAATCACTGCCTGGTCTTTCTCCGGAGAAAACTCCATCCGTGTCCCCGGATAAACCAGCTCCCGTCCTGAAGGCAGCCGGATCATCAGCGTCCCTGCCTGGAACCTGAACCGCAGCCGAAGCCGCGCTGCGCCGGGGATCGTATCCAATCGCGTTTCGGATTCCCGAACGATCGCCGTCTTAATCGCCTGATCGACCGCCCACCAGAACGCCGTAATCGCCGGATTCGCCGCGCGCCAGCTTCGAACCAGCTCTGCCAGCTCCTCGTCGCTGAGCCCCATCTCGGACGCCCCCATCGCTTTCAACGCCCCGACCGCCCCGCCATATCCACAAGCCAAACTGGCAACCTTCCCCTTCTGCCGCAGGTGTCCGTTCTCTCCGTTCTTCTCGACGGGAACGCCGAACATGCGGCTTGCTGTCATGCAATACAGATC
>DAOUFB010000101.1:0-8478 GCA_034430135.1 Flexilinea sp.
TGGGCATTGTCGACATTGATTTTAATAAAAAGTGAATATTATCCAACCAGAAATTCGTTTTGGGATAGCCTCTTTCTTAAAAGTAGATCTTCTGATTCCAAATGAATGGATCGAAAGAATGAAAGTGGTGGATATTTGGACGAAAAGACAACCCGCTATGATTTGACCGAAGGGTCGATTCTTCGGAAAATGCTCCTCTATGCGTTTCCGATCTTCTTTGGTTCGCTGTTCCAGTCGCTTTACACGACGGCGGATGCGGTCATCCTCGGACGGTTCGGCGGAAAAGAAGCCTTGGCGGCGATCGAATCCGTTTTCTCGCTGACGAGAATCCCGATCAATTTATTCCTTGGGGTTGGTATTGGCGCGTCTGTAATCCTGGCTCAGGCATTTGGAGCGAAGCGGGAGGCCGAAGTCTCGCGAACGAGCCATACGGCAATTCTGTTCTCAATGATTGGCGGCGTGATATTAGCCTTGATCGGCAGTTTCGTATCGCCGTTTGCGATCCGCATGATTCAAGTTCCGGCGGAAATCGTGGCTAAAGCGCAAGCCTACCTCCTCACTTACTATCTTGGAATGGCGGCGGCGCTTGTTTTTAATGTCGGCTCTGGAATTTTTCATGCGTTAGGGAATACCCATCAACCTTTCGTTTATTTAGTAACAGCAAATATTACAAATATTGTGCTGGACATCGTCTTTATTATTTTTTTCCGCTGGGGGGTTATTGGTGCGGCGATCGCGACGGGATTATCCCAGATCGTTTGTGCTTTTCTCGTGATTCGCGCCTTGATGAAAACGGATCAGCCGTGCAGGATTACGCTTCGGAAATTGCGAATTGATTGGCGAATTTTGAAACGGATTCTGGTTTTAGGCTTCCCGACGGGGATTCAGTCCGCGATGTATCCATTCGCAAACGCCATTGTTCAAACGTCGATCAACTCGTTCGGTGTTAACGCGATCGCGGCGTGGGCCGTCAGTGGAAAACTTGATTTTTTGATCTGGTCGGTGTCCGACGCGTTTGGCGTGACGGTTTCGACATTCGTCGCACAGAATACCGGAGCGAAAAAACCGGAACGGTTAAAATCTTCGATAAGAATCGGGGTAATTCTCTCGTTAGCGATTATCTGCCTGATAAGCTACGTTCTTTTCTTCTGGGGAGAGACGCTGGGTTCGTATCTGGTTCAGGACGTTGAAGTTATCGCGTTGATAGGCTTGATTTTCAGGTTTATCGCGCCGACGTATTGGCTCTACGTTCCAAGCGAAGTCGTTTCAGGGGCGATTCGCGGCATGGGCGACACGGTGCGTCCGATGATCGTCTCGATATTGAGCGTGATGATTTTTCGTGTACTTTGGGTATGGATCGCCGTCCCGTTCCGCCCGAACTTGTTGATGACCCTGGCTTGCTATCCCCTGTCCTGGTTCATCGCTGGTTCGCTTTACCTAATTGTTTTGAATTATCATTTGAAAAGATTGAAGATTGGACTGACGCATCTAACACGTCAGTCCTGATTTACCGATTCCCCGCGTCGATCTACGGGTGTAACGCTTCTTTGGCTTGGACGATCTGTTCCTGAACTCGCGTTCGAGCGGTTCCGCCTATCGCGTTCCGCATCGCGATCGAGGCTTCCGGCGTGAAAATGGCGAGAATGTCTTCCATGAATAACGGCGACTCCGCTTTCCAATCCGCGAGCGGGAGTTGAGCCAGCGGAACGCGGGCGATCTCAGCCCGTTTAACGAGACGCCCGATCACGTGATGCGCTTCACGGAATGGGACGCCTTTCGCAACGAGGTAATCCGCGGCGTCGGTGGCGAATGCGTCGGCGTTAATCGCCTCACGGCAGCGTTCGGCGTTGACGGTTAGCGTCGTAACGACCCCCGTCATGACCCTGACGGTCAGCAGTGCGGTATCGAACGCGGCGAACGTGAGCGCTTTATCTTCCTGAAGATCTTTATCATACGCAGACGGCAGTCCTTTCAGGCTGCTGAACAGTGCGGTCAAACGTCCGAGTTGGATTCCGGATTGACCGCGGATCAGTTCGAGTGAATCTGGATTTTTCTTTTGCGGCATGAGGCTGGAGCCGGTCGAGAAGCGATCCGAGAGCGTAACGTATCCAAATTCGATCGTTGAATAAAGGATCAGCGCCTCCGCCATGCGGCTTAGGTGTGACGAGAGTGCGGCGCAGTTGTAAAGGAAGTCCGTCGCAAAGTCCCGGTCGGATACGCTGTCGAGGCTGTTTTCGGTTGGCGATTTGAAATCGAGTGACCGTGCGAGCGCTTTCCGATCGACCGGAACTGTCGTACCGGCTAATGCGCCGGAACCGAGGGGACACTGGTTCAAACGGAGTCGACTTTCGTTCAGACGGGAGCGATCACGGTTCAATGCCCAGAAGTGCGAAAGCCACCAATGGCTCAGGAGAATCGGCTGGGCTTGTTGAAAATGCGTGTATCCCGGGAGGACGACCGCGAGATCCCGTTCGGCTCGTTCGACGAGTGCGGTCTGGAGCTCGCGGACGCAATCCGCGAGCTTTTGGTTATGATTTCGGAGCCATAGGCGAAAATCGGTGACGACCTGGTCATTTCGGCTCCGCCCGGTATGAAGTTTCCCCGCGACCGGACCGATTTCTTCCGTGAGCTGACGTTCGACGGCGGAATGAATATCTTCGTCGCTGGCTTTGAACGGGAAACGATCCGCTTCGACATCGGATAAGAGCTTTTTCAAACCGTTTGTGATCGCGCTTCTTTCCCCGTTCGTCAAAATGCCCGCGGTTCCGAGCGCTTCCGCCCAGGCGATACTCCCCTGAATGTCCTCGCGCGCCATGCGCCGATCAATCGAGAGCGACTGATTGAGGACGGACATGTTGAGATCCAAATCTGACCCTAACCGTCCGCCCGACCAGAGCGTTTTTTCTCCCATGCTGTTAACCTTTCAAGTTCTTTTCTATCGTTGAGCGGACGCGGCTCGGGAGCGTGAAACAGCGGATGAATCCGGTCGCGTCTTTATGGTCGTAAAGGGTAACGTCGCCGAACGAGGCGATTTTTTCCGAATAAAGCGAACAGGGCGATGAAATTCCAACCGGAATTATGTTGCCTTTGTAGAGCTTGAGCTTTACCGTTCCGGTAACGTTTTTATTCGCTTCGGCGAAGAACGCGTTAAGAGAGTCGCAAAGCGGCGAATACCAGAGCCCGTTATAAATCAATTCCGCATAGCGGACGGCGATCGTTTCCTTAAAATGTTCCGTGTCACGGTCGAGCGTGATGGACTCCAACTGGGTATGGGCTTCGTATAGGATTGCGCCGCCCGGATTTTCATAGAGCCCGTGCGATTTCATGCCGACGAGACGATTTTCGACGATGTTGGAGCGTCCGATACCGTTCCGTCCGCCGATTTCGTTCAGCGCGCGAAGGAGGTCGGCGGGTTTCATTTTCGTACCGTTTAGGGCGACCGCCTCCCCTTTGACGAATTCAATTTCGATGTATTCCGGTTTGTCCGGCGCGTTTTCCGGCGAAACGGTCAGTACGTACCAATTTTCGTCGGGTTCACTGTCGATATCTTCAATCGGTCCGCCCTCATGAGAAATATGCCAGATGTTCCGGTCGCGGCTGAAAAGTTTCGGGTTGTGTACTGAATCGGGGTAAGGGAGGTTTTTCGATTCAATGTAAGCGATTAAATCTTCGCGCGAAGTGAAGTTCCAAAAACGCCAAGGAGCGATGACTTTTAAGTCGGGGTTCAGCGCCTGAATCGTGTTTTCGAAGCGAACCTGATCGTTGCCTTTTCCTGTGCAGCCATGCGCAATTGCGTCGCAATTTTCTAATTCGGCGATCTCAACGAGCCATTTTGCGACAATGGGGCGCGCGATTGCGGTCCCGAGCAGGTAATTTTTCTCATAGACCGTGCCGGACTTGATCATCGGCCAAATAAAATCTTCACAGAGTTTGTCGGTCAGATCGGCGATGTAGAGTTTCGAAGCGCCAGCGGCTTTCGCGCGTTCCTCGAGTCCGTCGTGGTCGTCCTCTTGCCCCACGTCTGCGCAAGCGCAAACAACTTCACAACCGTACGTCTCGATCAGCCAAGGAACAATTGCGGATGTATCTAAACCGCCCGAGTAGGCTAAAACGACTTTCTTAATTGAGTTGGACATACCTAAATTCTCCTGATTTAAAAATGAAAAAACCCCCGAGGGATTTCGGAGGTTCGTTCCTACTAAATACGCGAAACCGACCGTTAAATCCCTACGGATTTACAGCTTAACACCTCGTCGTCGGATTGAAATCGCCAGTTTCATATTCATGCGGGTAATTATAGGCGATTCTTTTCCCGTGTCAAGAAATTGCGTAAAAAATATGCACCGCACTAAAGCGGTAAAATCCGGATAGACGCACCGCAATAAAACGATCATGTTTTTTTAAAGTTCCCATCTCACGATTTGTTGGAAAGAAAGCGGGAAAACCATCTTCTTTTCCCCAAATATTGCGTCGGTTTCGTATAAGCTTTCGTTTGACGTTTTCCTCCGTGCGTGCATAATAGAGTCATACATCAATTAACCGATCCGAATCGGGGGAAGCGGGTGAAAATCCCGCACAGTGGCGCTACGGTGACCGGTTATCCGGAAGTCCGATTGCCCGCCGGATTGTGATTTAGGATGCTTCTTCGAACCAAAGGAGTCATGCTATGGCGTCGTTTATCGATCCATGTTCCCCTTTGGTTGGAACATGGATTTTTTATTGTCTGAAAGGAGTATGGCGCATGGTTCCTCGTCAACCCGCGGCATGGGAAAAAGTTTCTTTATGCGATTATCCCGGTCGCTTATGCAGTGTTTTATTCTGTTCCGGGTGTCCTTTTCGCTGTCCTTTCTGTTACAACCGCGATTTGGTTCTTCCGGAACGAATCGAACAGGTCTCGGAACGTGCTAATCTGGACGATGTCCTGAGTTATTTGACGAAGCGGCGTTCATCGATTGGCGCAGTTTGCGTGACCGGCGGAGAACCCCTGATGAGCGGGGCTGGGCTGAGCCTCCTTCGAGATCTCCGACCGCTCGGAATAAAAGTGAAGCTGGATACCAACGGCTACTATCCCGAAATTTTACAAGATGTGTTGACGGAAGGACTTGTCGACTATGTCGCAATGGATGTTAAAAATTGTCCCGACAGGTATGCGGAAACCTGCGGGCTGCCGACGATCGACTTAGGGCGGATCCGGGCTTCAATTCAGATATTGCGCGAGGAAAAAGTCCCAGTCATGTTTCGGACGACGGTTGTGCGCGAACTTCATCGTTTCGAGGATTTAGCCGCTCTTTCGGATTGGGGTTTTACGTCTGAGCCAATCGTGTTCACCTCCTTTGCGTCAAGTCCGAACCTGATCGGGAGCAACCTGACGGCGTATGCGCCAAATCAACTGGACGAAATCGTTGGGGAAATTCGGAGAATGGGGTTTATCAACGTTCAATTACGCGGCGAGTCAGCCGCGAACCAGAAAAGAGGGGAAAATTATGAAGTTTAAAATTGAGAAGAGAGATGGGACGCTCGTTGGTTTTAATTCTTTAAAGATTAAGGCTGCGATTGAAAAGGCATTCTTGTCGTTGCGGATTGAGGTTGAGGAGGATATTCTGGAATTGCTGACATTGCGCGCAATCGCGGATTTCCTCGAACGGACGGATGATACAAAAATATCCGTCGAAACGATTCAGGACAGTGTCGAACGGGTCTTAATGCAGTCCGGTTTTGCAGATGTTGCCCGTGCGTACATTCTATATCGGAAACAACGATCGAACGTTCGCAAAGCGGCGACGACATTGCTGGATTATAAGAAGACCGTCGATAACTATCTCAACGTATCGGATTGGCGCGTAAAAGAAAATTCAACGGTTACGTATTCGGTCGGCGGGCTGATCCTGAGTAATTCGGGAACGATCACCGCGAATTACTGGCTTTCGGAAATATATGATTCGGAAATTTCGGAAGCTCATCGTTCTTGTGCGATCCACTTGCATGATTTGTCCATGCTGACCGGGTATTGCGCCGGCTGGTCGCTGAAACAGCTCATCGTTGAGGGGTTAGGCGGTATTGAAGGAAAAATTACCTCTTCTCCGTCGAAACATTTGTCCGTCCTCTGCAACCAGATGGTGAACTTTTTGGGAATTATGCAGAATGAATGGGCAGGGGCTCAGGCGTTTTCGTCGTTCGACACGTTCCTCGCCCCATTCGTAAAAGTCGACAACCTTTCGTACGATCAGGTTAAAAAGTGCATTGAATCATTCGTTTATGGCGTGAATACGCCGAGCCGCTGGGGAACGCAGGCGCCATTTTCGAATATTACGTTGGATTGGGTTGTTCCAGCGGATCAGAAGGACCAGCCTGCTGTCGTCGGCGGGAAAATGATGGATTTTACTTACGGCGATTGTCAGGCGGAAATGGATATGATTAACCGTGCGTTCTTAGAGACCATGCTGGACGGGGACGCGAACGGGCGCGGTTTTCAATATCCGATTCCTACCTACTCAATTACGAAAGATTTTGAACTCGCCCGGAACGAAAACCAGAAGCTGCTTTTTGAACTGACCGGAAAATACGGGACGCCGTATTTTTCCAACTACATCAATAGCGATATGTCGCCGAGCGACGTTCGAAGCATGTGCTGCCGCCTGCGGCTTGATTTACGAGAGCTGCGTAAAAAGAGCGGTGGCTTCTTCGGAAGCGGAGAAAATACGGGGTCAATCGGGGTCGTGACGATTAACTTGCCTCAGATTGCCCATACTGTCCCGAGCGAAGATGCGTTTTATGAGTTGTTGGAAAGACGAATGGACATCGCGGCACGGTCGCTGTCCATTAAACGCAGGGTTATTACAGACCTGTTGAACGCTGACTTTTATCCGTATACGAAACGTTATTTAGGGACGCTTAAGAATCATTTTTCGACGATCGGAATTGTTGGCATGAACGAAGCCTGTTTAAACGCAGCCTGGCTGAAGAAGGACCTGACACATCGGGATTCAATGGAATTCGCCAAACGAGTTCTGAATTTCATGCGCAGCCGCTTGCAAGTCTATCAGGAACAATACGGCGATCTGTATAACCTCGAAGCGACACCGGCGGAGTCGACCGCTTTCCGGTTCGCGAAACATGATAAGGAACGATATCCCGAGATTCGGACTGCTGGGGATGGGACGGATGCGCCGTATTATACGAACAGCTCGCACCTTCCGGTTTCCTTTAGCGAAGACGTTTTCGAAGCGCTGGATCTTCAAGACGAGCTTCAGCCGCTATATACCTCGGGTACGGTTTTCCATGTCTTTTTGGGCGAGAAAATGCCCGATTGGCAGGCTACCAAAAAGCTTGTCCGGACGATCGCTGAGAATTATAAACTTCCATATTACACGCTCTCTCCGACGTATTCGATTTGCGCGGATCATGGCTATCTCAAGGGTGAGCATGCGTTTTGTCCCATCTGCGAAAAGGCGACAGAAGTCTACAGCCGGATCACCGGATATTACCGTCCGGTACGGAACTGGAACGACGGAAAGGCGCGGGAGTTTGTTGAGCGGAAAACGTACGTTCCTGACAGGAGCTTTTGTTCAAAATCATGAAGGCGTCCTATAATATTCTTAAGGTTCTTTTAATCTAACGAGTGAAGTTAGATGACGGCGCCTTAGAGTTGGAGGCAATCATGAAACGAATTTTCGCTGTTACTGGTGCAGCGGGGCACTTAGGCCGATACGTCGTCAGTCAGCTTTTAGAAAAAGGAGAGCGGGTTCGCGGTTTGTTCCTTCCGTCCGAAACGTTTACGAATCCGGACGGAAGCAAACGCGCCCCGGATGCATTCGTCGGCGATATTCGTGACCGCTCCTCGGTTGACGCGTTCCTGGCGCATGATCCGGACGCCGATTTGAATGTTGTTCACTGCGCGGGTATGATTTCAATCGACGATAAACCCAACCCGCTGATCGCTGACATTAACGTCAACGGGACGAAAGTCATGCTCTCGGCGGCGGAAGCAGCGAGCGTCAGGCGCTTCGTTTACGTATCCTCGATCCATGCCGTCCCCGAGCTTCCCCAAGGAACGGTTCAAAGCGAAATTTCCCATTTCGATCCGGCACTCGTCGTCGGTGAATACGCAAAGACGAAAGCGACCGCCACACAGCTCGTTCTGGACGCAGCGGCTGGGGGAATGGACGCGCTAACGGTCCATCCTTCTGGGATCGTTGGACCTAATTCTCCGATGAGCGCAATGATGACGAAGTTAGCCATGGACTTTTTACGCGGGCGACTCCCGATCGCGGTCAAGGGCGGCTTTGATTTTGTGGATGTTCGTGATGTTGCGGCTGGGATTCTTCGCGCGCTCGAAGCGGGTCGCTCCGGGGAGTCCTATTTCCTGACGAACCAGTTTTATCGGATTCGCGATATTTTGGACGCGATCGCGGAAAGTTCCGGAAAGCCGAAAACGCGGATTTACCTTTCGACCGGTTTCGTTCGGATTTTTACGCCGTT
>DAOUFB010000102.1:0-11007 GCA_034430135.1 Flexilinea sp.
ATATTCACAACCCTGAATTTGCTCCGGTTGGGATTACCAAGGCTCCGATCTCGGCGAAAGTTGACGTCACGGAGCTTATGGGTAACGAAATCTTCGTCTACTGCCTCGCGGGAAATACGCAATTTGTTGCCCGCGTCGATCCGCGCTCTTCGTACACCGTTGGTCAGACGATCGATCTCGTCTTCGATATGACGAATTTCCATATTTTCGATCTCGCCACCGACGCCGAAAATCCGGTCGCTGTTCGCTAAGATTTCAACTTATTACGAAGAAAACATCGAATCGAAAGGTTCGATGTTTTTTTACGATTATCTCCTGTGTGCGGGTTTCTTTCATGCCATTTTACGGAGCGTTGAGGCTTACAGGCTTTTAACTTTCCGACAGAAAGAACTTGTCAGGTGTCATACTTTTCTTGTGATTTGCGTCATAATTCCTGGAATTCCTCAATTCGCCGTTGCGCGTATAATATGATCAGGTTTGAGTCGCTTGAGCCGCTAAAACGTTTTTGAGGAGCCGAGGACAATGTCTAAGAAGGTCTATATCATTGGCGGGCATTATGGCAGCGGAAAAACTGAGTTTTGTTTAAATTTGGCGCTCGAACTTCGTCGAACGCATTCCAACGTCGCGGTTGTTGACTTGGATATTGCGAATCCATATTTTCGCAGTCGTGAAAAGATAGACAGTTTCGCCAAGCAAGGAATACAAATTTATGGCAACTTCTTTGAAGATGAAGTTACGATGGAGGTTCCTGCTCTGAATCCAAACGTTCGAGCACCGCTCGAAGATCCTGAAACGATTGCGATCGTTGATCTGGGCGGTGATCCGGACGGCGCGAAAGTTATGGTTCAGTTCATCAGCGCAATTGGGCAGACGCCATATGAATTTTTATGTGTTGTAAACGCGAATCGTCCGGAGACAGGCACAGTCGAGAGAGCGGTTCGCATGATGACGCTGATTGAAGCGTGGACGACGCTTAAGATCACGGGGCTGGTAAATAATTCTCATTTCTTAAAGGAGACGACAGTTGAAACGGTTCATGACGGAATTGTGTTCTGTCATGCCATTACGGCGCAGACAAAGATTCCGCTCCAATTTAATTGTTGCCCTGAGCGGCTGGTTCCGGCGCTGAAAGCGTCCTTATCAGAGGAAGATAAGGCAGTTCCGATCCTTCCTGTTCGCGAAATTATGCGGGCTTCGTGGTTGGATCAAGTATTAACTTTGTCTTAAAAGGGAGTAGGTATGGCGAAATTTTTAGTGAAGTTTGATATGGATCGGTGCAAAAGCTGCGACTTGTGTGCATCTGTTTGCCCGAAGAAGATCCTGAAGATCAATCTGAATCGTATTAACCGGAAAGGCTATCATCCCATGGACATCGTCGATCAGGAAATTTGCATTGGCTGTGCGCAGTGTGCGACGATTTGTCCCGATTCGGTGATTAGTGTCTATCAGGTCGAATCCAATTAAAAGGGGATCGTAAAATGTCACAAAAAGTATTGATGAAGGGTAACGAAGCCTTCGGAGAAGCCGCTATCCGTGCGGGTTGCCGCTTTTACGTCGGTTATCCGATTACGCCGCAAAACGAGTTGGTCGAATACATGTCGCGCGAGCTGCCAAAGCGCGGCGGGACGTTTATTCAGTCTGAAAGCGAATTAGCGACGGTCAATATTGCCTATGGCATCGGCGTTGCGGGCGGAGATGTCTTTATTTCATCTGCTTCACCGGGCATTGCTTTGATGCAGGAAGGTTTCAGCTTCGCATGCATGGCGGAAGTTCCGATGGTTGCGATTAATGTATCGCGAACGGGACCGGGAATCGGCGGAATTCAGCCGGCTCAGTCGGATTATTATCAGATGACGCGCGGCGGCGGCAATGGCGATTATCATATTCCGGTTTTCACGCCGGCAACGATGCAGGAAGCGGTGAGCTGTATTTATAAGAGTTTTGAAATTGCGAACAAGTACCGCAATCCGGTCTTTATTATGGTGGACGG
Source organism: Flexilinea sp. (assembly GCA_034430135.1). GTDB lineage: Bacteria > Chloroflexota > Anaerolineae > Anaerolineales > Anaerolineaceae > Flexilinea. The sequence continues at coordinate 1,991 of DAOUFB010000102.1, forward strand.
GATGATGGGTCAGATGATGGAGCCGATTGTCCTTCCTGAAGAACGCAGTCCGCAGTCGGTTGAAACCATTGCTCGTGATAAGCCGTGGGCACTCGTCGGACGTAACGGAAAAGCTGAGCGGAACCTATTCCGGGCATACGCGCCTACCCCCGCGAAACTTGAGTCAATGGTTCATCATCTTTTCGACAAATATCGTGAGATGGAGACGGAGCTCGCGGACGCGGCGGTAACTGGTTTGGAAGACGCTGAAATCGTGTTTGTAGCTTATGGCTCGTGTTCGCGGATCATTGCGGAAGTGTTGGGTTTAATGAGCGAGAAGGGGATCAAGGCAGGAATGATTCGACCGAAAACCGTTTGGCCGTTCCCGAAAGCCGCTTTTGATCAAATTTCACCGAAAACGAAGGTCGTTTGCTCTGTTGAAATGTCCATGGGGCAAATGTTGACGGATGTCGAAAACGTTGTCAGAGGTCGTTTCCCGGTCCGCCTGATTAGCCGAGTCGGCGGGAATATCCCGGCGCCAACGGACATCATGGCTGAAGCTGAAAAGATTCTGGGGGAATATAAATGAAAATCATTTACGAAAAAACCGTCGGCATGACCGAGGCGGAACTCAGTTACTGCCCGGGGTGTGGTCATGGAATTGCGCATAAGTTAATTATGGGCGTCTTGGATCAAAAAGGACTTCTCAATACTGCGATCGGTGTTGCCCCGATTGGCTGTTCTGTCTTGGCGCATCAGTACATGAACGTTGAAATGTGCGAAGCTGCGCATGGACGTGCTCCGGCTGTCGCAACTGGGATTAAGCGGGTTCATCCGGATAATTTTGTTTTTACGTATCAGGGCGACGGAGATTTGGCGTCGATCGGAACGGCGGAAATTGTCCACGCAGCGGTACGTAGTGAAAATATTTGCGTTTTCTTTGTCAATAACGCAATTTATGGAATGACTGGCGGTCAGATGGCGCCGACGACCTTAATTGGTCAGAAGGCTACGACCGCAGTATTGGGACGTGATCCTCATCGAAATGGAATTCCGATTCGTGTTTCGGAAATGTTGGCGACGATTGACGGTGCGGCATATGTTGAGCGTGTTTCGGTCGATTCTCCCGCGCAGATTCGCAAAGCACGAAAAGCTATCGAACGGGCGGTTGAAGTTCAACAGCGGAAGTTAGGTCTGTCTATTGTTGAATTTCTGTCCAGCTGCCCGACAAACTGGGGCATGACCCCTCCGCAGTCAATGGCTTGGTTACGGGAGAAAATGATTCCATATTATCCGTTGGGCATATTTAAGAAACCGGAGGAAATCGCATGATTACTACCTGGAAATCGATTATCGCCGGATTCGGCGGACAAGGCGTGTTAACGATTGGACGCATGCTGGCTTATGCAGGAATGGTCGAAGGGAAAGAAGTGACCTTTATTCCGTCCTACGGTGCGGAAATGCGCGGCGGAACGGCGAACTGTTCGGCGATTGTTTCGGATCGAATGATTTCGAATCCAGTTGTCACTGTCCCGAATGTCGTTGCTGCGATGAATCTCCAGTCATTGCATAAATTCGAAAGCACACTTGAACCGGGAATGTTCCTCTTTTATAATACAAGTGTTATTCCTGAGAAGCCGAAACGGACAGATATCCAAATTATCCCGGTCGAAGCAAACAGAATAGCGATTGAGCTTGGCGCGGAACGCTCTGCGAATATTGTCATGTTAGGCGCCATCATTCGAGCGACAAACATGCTGAAACTTGAGTCTGTTGAGACTGCGTTGGCGAAGGAATTTTACGGCGCGAAGGCTGCGCTTCTTCCTCAAAACGTGGCGGCGCTTCACGCGGCATAAAGAACGATATTAAAGGAATGAGATATGAATAAATATAACTTTACGATCACTCGCAACCCAAATCCGAAACCGAAACCGGATTTAACCGACGGGACGAAACTCGGATTTGGAAAGATCTTTACGGATCATATGTTCGTGATGGACTATACGGAAGGTCAGGGATGGCATGATGGTCGCGTCGTTCCTTACGGTCCGTTCTCATTGGACCCAGCTGCGGTCGTGCTGCAGTATGCGATTACGATGTTCGAAGGCATGAAAGCCTACAAGACTGCAGATAATCGAGTCTTGCTTTTCCGTCCAGATATGAACATTAAGCGAACGAATACGACTTGCGATCGGATATGCATGCCGAATATCGACGAAGACTTAATGCTTGAAGCGATTAAAACGGTGATTGACGTTGATCGAGATTGGATTCCGACCGGCAAGAATACTTCGCTTTATGTACGCCCGTTTATTTTCGCCGATGAAGCGTTCCTCGGGGTTCATCCTGCAAGCTCGTATAAATTTGTTGTTATTTTGAGTCCGGTTGGATCCTACTATAAATCAGAGGATGGAAATTTGCCCGTGACGAAAATTTTCGTTGAGGACGAATATTCACGCGCGATGCCCGGCGGTACTGGATTCGCGAAGATTGGCGGGAACTACGTTATTAGTCTCAAGGCGCAGGAAAAGGCGGCGAAAGCAGGCTATAGTCAGGTTTTGTACTTAGATTGTATCGAGAAAAAGTATGTCCAGGAGATCGGGACGTCGAATGCCTTTTTCGTTATCAATCATGAAGTTATCACTGCGCCGCTTGACGGGATGATTCTGCCTGGGATCACGCGCGATACCGTTCTAAAACTGCTTAAACATTGGGGCATTCCGCACTCAGAACGCCGCCTTTCGATTGATGAAGTTTTTGAAGCGGCGCGAAATGGGACGCTGAATGAATCGTTCGCTTCCGGAACTGCCGCAGTTATTTCGCCAGTCGGCGAATACTGTTGGAAAGGGGAACGCGTCGAGGTGAGTGGTGGTAAAACGGGTCCAATTGCACAGCGCCTTTATCAGGCAATTCTAGGTATTCAGACCGGCGCAGCAAAAGACGAATTTGGCTGGACGGTCGAAGTCTAAATCTAAATCTAAATCTAAATCAGAGTTTCTTTCTGCCGATAAATCGATCCCTTTCATACTCATTAGATGGGGATCGATTTTTATTTTGTGGAGTTTTGGCTCAACATTGAACTGCGTTGAGGTTTCCTATCAAACTACCTTACTAATGAGGGGTTGTAATAATTGTATACTGCCGAGCTAATCATTGCAAAAAGACGGCTTCCGTTTTCGAAGATTAGATTAGTGGGGTGATACGTGAAGATACTTAATATGTAGTCAGCGTCTGGAGAGTAGACAATGGCAATGTTGCTCATCGTGCGGAGCAGCCCATCGCTTTCTTCTATCCAACCGTGTTTGTGCGCGATTTCTACAAAATCAGGAAGTCCCGCCGTGATTAGATAAGGTAACTTGTTGTGCTTTAGCTGGTCAACCATAAGCTCGCATTCTGATTGCGTGATTTCGTTTGGAAAAGTTTCGATTAGAATGCCGGTTGAATTGGTTGCGCAGTGATACAGTCCATTCATTAAGATAGCCATATCAACGGCGGTCGTCTGGTTATAACGATCTGGTTTCAAATTTACGTCGGTACGCTGGTTTGCGGCTGTCTCGATTGCTTGAAGAAGCGGCGCGCCGAGATAGAAATAACCAGCCAAGAACGTATTCTTAAGCCCTAATTTATGCATATCGTCGGTTATCGTAAGAGGTGCCAGATTCCCGCCGACATGATTTTCCATCATCCAATCCGTTTGTTCATTTTTTGATTCTGTAATCATCAAGGAAAGCTGACGGAGCGTAAACGCGTCGGGCTCGCCCTCAATTCGAATGAATGAAGATATCATGACGGGAACTTTTATCGTTGATGCAGCGGTAAAAGATATTTCCGGCGTTATATCCTGACGATCGCACCGAGCAATATCGAGGGTTTTGTCAGTTTTCGGATCGATGAGAGCAACTTCCGTGATTTGACCTGAATCCTGGTACTGATCAATTATTGCACGGATCTGAATGGCTAAATTTTCAAGATCAGCGGCAGGAGCTTCCGACGTGTTGACCAATATTTTCACAGTTCGCTCGGATGCAGAACAAAAAGCAGCGGCAATCTCGTTCACGGCTGCGTCAATATTCATCTCCCGCCCAGATTGCCCCGGATAGAAGCCGATTCCTTGTGTGTTCGGTTGTGGAGCTATGGGACTCGTATCATAACGTGGTTTTATCTCCGTTTTAAGCCATTGACGTATTGCCGCATCATCGGCATGGCATGGTATGTCGATAGCAAATGGTTGATTTTGGATGGGGCTGAAAATTGATCTCAAAAATGATTTTGCGCTGCATTGCGTTCCTGCTGCTTCTTTCATGCGCGGGGCAATGACGCTCGTATCGATCAACTCTAATCCGAGATCTTTTGCACGAAGCTGAATTTCGTTATCTTCGTAAAAGATCTGAATTGGTGCATTATAGATTGCATTGAGCGATGATTCAATCGTTTCTGCGGATAATCCCTCGATCGGGTATCCGGCGACGGTTGACCCGACAGGCGTAGCGGCGCAGTGCGCCATGAAGCGAGAACGCATCAGGACAAAAATGAGGACAGAAAAAAAGATCATCGTCCCGGAAATAAACAGCAACCCAATTTTCGTTGATTTCGACATAACCTTGAAGATTCTACCAAAGAACGAAGAAAATCAGACGTTCTTTATCGAATTTTGGGCATATTTCCTGCCGCTTCTATCCTGATAATCGAACAAGTAAACTATAATCAAGCCGGGAAAGCGAAAGGAGATAGTTTTCAGCATGGGACGAGTTATCGCGACTGACAGCGTTCGCACAGAACGGACGAGACTTAAGAAGGGTTTGGTATTAGCGATTCGCGAGTTGATGCGTCAGCGTGAAGTTAATGATTCAGCCCGAGACCTGATTGCGTATATTCTTCTATCGCTTGACCGGATCACGGAGACGATTGATATTTCTGTTGAGGCTTGGGAAAAACGCGATTATTGGCTTAAAGCGGATCAGTTCCGTCGTGAGTGGCGCTGGTCATCGATTATCGCAGATCGGATTCGTGATAAAGTGTATGCGCAGGATATTCAAAACCTGATCCCAGATTTGGTCAGCTTAGGACAGGCGCTTTCTGATACGACTGTTTCGGAGAATCATCGTTTGGGAACGCCTTGGGTTGGCGCGTGGACTCGGCTCAACGAGCAAATAGCGGATTAGGCATTTGGTTTATGGCTAAAAAGAAAGACGATTCCAGCGCTTCCGTTCCTGCAGCGGAGCGTCTCATTCCGCTGGAGCGGGCTGAGGCAGAGATCGTCGTGGTAAATTCCCGATTCATTGCCTCGCTGGCGCCAGTTCTGACTGTCGAGGTTGCGCGTGATTTTATTTCTGAGGTTCGAATGCGTTATCCAGACGCAACGCATCACGTGCCATCTTTCATCATCGGACACGGGAATTCGACGACATCTTATTGCTCTGATGATGGCGAACCGCAAGGGTCTTCCGGACGACCACTTTTGACCGTTGTTCAGGGCAGCGGATTAGGAAATATCGCGGTCGTCGTGACCCGATATTTTGGCGGAACGAAGTTGGGAGTCGGGGGACTAGTGCGAGCATACGGAGACGCAGGAAAAGCCGTTTTGGCGCTTGTTAAGAGAGCTGCGCTGCGTTCGGCGGTGATTTTCGAAATTGTAATTCCTTATAGCTACTATGACCGGTTCAAGATTTTAGCAGATTCCGAACAAGTCGAAATTATGGCTGAAACGTTTGAAGCGGATGTCCGGATTCAAGGTCAGATTCTTAGCGATGCGTTCGAATCATTCGGACTCCAGGTTCTCAATCAGACTAATGGGACGATTCAACCACGCCTTTTAGCGCGGAACGATGACGCGGTTTTCCCGATCGAATAAAGAATAGAATATTGTCCGCAGCAATGTCGCTGCCGTTCGTTGAAATTGGATGCGTCGGCGCTGTCATCATTTTTTCAATCCATGGATCGAACTGAAAATGATCAAAGGACAGTGCGTCAATTTCAAAGGCACTTGGCAATTGTTCGAGCGCTTCCCCGAGTACAGCGCTTTCACGAAAATCCGAACGCAGCAAATATGAAAATGGCTTCTGAAAATTATAAATTTCGGCGTAAGTACTGTATCCTGCCTTGCCGAACAACATATCCGCGGCAAGGACGAGGTCCGGTTGATAGAAACCGGAATGATGCGGAAGCTCGATGACATTTCCGTGACGCTGAATTTCCGTGAAATTGCCGGTGAATACGAAGACAGCATCGTTATGCCCTGTATCAATTCGTTCCGGAAGGTCGAACGTCGCTTTAACCCCGCCAAGACTGATTAAGGCTAATTTCTGATCTGCCCTGATGCTAAGAGCCTGCCGAGTTACGTCTCGATCCGTTCGAGGACGACGGCTGACAGGAGGGAGAATGAAATCGCAAGAAGCGTCCGGGTCACAAGCTGGCGCATATTGACCGTGATACGTCGAACTTTGGAAAACGTTCGAGAGAAATCGACTGACCTTTGTAAAACCAGGGTATTCGCGGGCAAACGGTTCATAAATCCAATCCCAAGTGAAATTTTCAAGAAGAAGCGATGGGATCCCTGCTTTTTCCGCACTAAGAATGGCGAGCGGCGAAATATCAGCGACGACGAAATCGACGGATTCAGCGATGAGACGCGACGCGATTCGGTCGGATTCTTCAGGAAGTGAACCGATAAAGGTATTGAGTTTCTTAAGCGTTCCCGGAATATCCATCTCGATCGGAGTGAGTTGGATCATGCCGATATCAGATTGTGTTTTCGTATAGCTAAAAGGTTCTGAAAGAGATTCTTCGAAAAAGCTGCGTGGGGTCTCTGTATAAATAGAAACCCTCACGTTTGGATTTTTAACGAGGATGGACTCAATAATTGCTGCAGAGCGGGACGCGTGTCCGTAACCATGTGACGAGATAAAATAGGCGATATGAATTTTTTGCATGGTGCCTTTGTGGTTTCGGTTGAAATTATTGACGTTTGGGATTATAGCTGATCAAACTGACTAATAGGGATTATTTCTTGAAAAATATGAGTATTTTGCACAATTGAAAAGCCCCGAACAGTTAGATGCTGATAACGCTAAATTTCATCGAGAAAAATATTCTCGATCAGGGTGGACTCAAAGTTTGGATTTTCGGGTTGTCCTTTTATTGCTCTGCGTTTAAGCTTTTGATGCGTTTTCGGTTCCTTCGCGCTTGTATGATCTGGAAGCAAATTAAGCGTATCCAATTTTTCACGGAGCGTTTTAAGCGCAGGTTGTACCTCGAGCTCATCCGGCGAAAGTTGAAGCAGCGGATGCCATGGTGCGATGGGTCGTGATTCAGCGACGCAGCGGTATGCGCAGGTTATTGGCATCCAGGTTGATTGGCGTTGGATCGTTTCCGGTGCAATTTTGACGCAGGTTGGCATTCGTTTAAATCGTTCATTGTAAACTTCACAACCGTGATGAACCATCGAAAGATGCGGACAGTGGATTGAGGTGAAAAAGACTTCCTCCGTGTCCTCATCTTCGACTTTATAGAAACAGCATATACCGCAGTTATCGCAAAGGGCTTCCCATTCATCATCATCGAATAAGGCGTTTAATCTGGTTGCTTCAAATTTCTCCATGCTTTTCTTGTCGGTTCCTATTCAGCGAGAAGCAAACGATTCCGATAGTCAACCGACGCTAATTCTGTCAGTTTCGTTTCGAAGGCTTCTGGATCTTTGGTGGTAAGAAGCTGGTAAATTTCGCCGCGAGGTGCGCCGAGAAGCGTCAGGTATTTTTTCGCGAATTTTCGAAATACAACGCAGGCACGTGCAGGCTCGTACCTATCCTTTACAAGCGTGTAATGCTCTATGACCGTCGAATAAAAAAGCGCGAAAGGGACGGTCGATGGGTCATAACCTGAGAATATCCAGGGATTTTCCATGGCGGCGCGTCCGATCATGACTCCGTCGCAATTTGTCTCAGCTATCATGCGTTCCGCATCGCGGTACGATAGGAGATCACCGTTTCCAAAGACCGGAATTGTGAGCGCAGCTTTAAGATTGCGAATTGCGTTCCAGTCGACTGTCCCTTTGAATAATTGTTCGCGCGTTCGAGCGTGAAGCGTGACCATGGCGGCGCCTTGGTCCTGAATGATTTTCCCGATGGTCAGGAAATTGATCGATTCGCTGTCCCAACCTAACCGGATTTTCGCGCTGACGGGACAGGGTAAGGCTTTGACCAAACCAGCGATGATTGCCTCGATTTTATCCGGATGGCGGAGAAGTCCTGCGCCTGCGCCACGACTGGAAACATGATTTACGGAACAGCCCATGTTGACATCGATCATGTCTGGTTTGAATTTTTCATAGATGCGCGCTGCGCCGGCGATGAGGCGATTAACGTTGTCATCGAAAATTTGGATCGCGACGGGTTTTTCCTCCTCGGAGAAAACGCAGCGCTCCTGATATTTCGTGTTCCGCGACATGACCTCAATCGTGTTGATGAATTCCGTAAAGGATGCACCAGAGCCGAGACGACGCGTTAAAAGGCGAAATGGAGCGTCACTATACCCATCCATCGGCGCAAGGATTATTCGCGAGCTGAACGGAACGGTGCCTATCTGAATCGGCACTGTAAGCGGACTTGGCGATTGTGATGACGTTATCATTGGCGCGAAGAAACCCAAAACAGATAGGTGCCAAGAATGCGCATATTTTTCGTGATCCCGCGTTCCATAGGTCCAAGATCTTCAAGCGGAAGAAGATAAGTCGTACACTCAACGATGATTTCAACGTAGATATTCATGCGAATGTCGCAGGAATGAATTGCGACCAGCTGCGCCTTCGTTCCCATGGGCAGATTGCTGTCATCTGGATCACTTTCCATGGCGATGGCGACATTCATTGGCAGCCGCAGGTTCTTACGTAAATATTCAACGAGGATGTCGCCGGGAAGAAGATAATCCTTTGGCGAAGCTGCTGCGAAAATCGAGTGTAATTTTCTTCCTTCTGGAGACGAGTGCCAAAAGAATTCGTCCGCTTTGTCGTTAATTGCCCATTGGAGTTCGAGTTCATCGAAAGG
>DAOUFB010000103.1:0-21967 GCA_034430135.1 Flexilinea sp.
TCGAATTTAGGCGGTATTCATACAGATGCAACGGGGTTTGGGGTGTCCCCAAGAGGGGTACAGGGTTGCTTGCATCCCCGAAGCGTAGCGGAGCGGGAGAGGCCCCTGGTATGGATAATATAAACTTTTATCAATGTCGACAGGACTCCGAGCCGAAGGCGAGTGAGGTCATTGTCGACATTGATTTTAATAAAAAGTGAATATGATCCAACCAAAAATTCGTTTTGAGACAGTCTCTTTGAATCTTACAATTCCTATGATCTCTCGTCAAAGGTCACCCAGCCAGTTTTCTTCAAACGATCAGCGCCCCAGCAAATTGCCTTTGTCGTTGAAGAGTTGAGGCGTTCTCTTTGCTCAATCAGTTACCTAATCCGCGCCGATTCTTCGAAATCGTTACGTCAACCGTCATCGGCGAAACAGACTGCAAGTTGACGCCGTCAAAGGCGCTGACATCAATCGAAGGCGTTAACTGGTAGGTACCCGCCTGTTTATCATGAAGCGCGATCACAGCGGTCAGATCCTCCGCGCGAATCCCCTCCACCGTCAGCAGAGGACCCGTCAGGAATACATCAACCGTTGACGGTGAAACGACAGCGCTGAATCCATCCTCCACGCCGATCGTCTGAATCGGGACATTCGAAATCGTCCTCGAGCTTTCAACCGGCGCAACTTGAATCGTAACGTTAACCGCCTGATCGCCGACGAGCGTCACGCCGCCCGGAAGCTTCAAGCCGGTCTTGACCGTCGTTTCTTCGGTAAAATCACGCAGCGTGATCAAATTCGTTTCAATAAATCCGGGCAGGCTGTCCAATAAAACCCGATCCGAACTGTAAATCGTCGCGACCGCCGGACTTACCGACAAACCTTCGAGAACATATCCGCGTGGAGAAGCGCCAGCCGTCGCAACTTTGACGACGACGACTCTATATCCGCCGCGAAGGGAGATGTTTTGCGTCACCTTAACGCGATCCGTTGAAAATTTCAGGTTCCCGGTCACGATCGTTCCGTCAGACCGAATCGCTGCAGGAACAAGATTCTGCGTAACCGGTTCAGTCGCGTTATTGATGTCCAAAATCACGCGGACTTGCTCAATCTGGTCCAGGACAGAAACCGGACCAGATACGTTGACCGTCGCTGGATCTGCCACAGGGAGCTCGGCTTTATACGCAGTTAAAATCGTGCCCGTCTCCTGAACGTTAACGTCGTAAGTCCGCGTTTCATAAGCTTCCAATACGACTTTCACGCTTTGAGGGGCGAAAGATGTGACCTGAACCGGAGACATATCAATTTCAACCGCGATCGGAACGGTATGTTCCCCTGCTTCCAAACCGCTAACATCGATCACCGCCGTCGCCCCGATACGCTGGTTTACGATTGTCGCCCAGGTTGACGTTGGCGCGCGCATTAAAACATTGACCGTTTCCGGCAATGTGTTGGTCATGATCAGGTTTTCCGCTAACCCGCGCAGCTCGACCGTCACCGGATTCGTAAAACGCCGTTCTTCGGTTGGGTCAGCCTGTGTAACCGCGATAATCCAAACGGTCAGCGCCAAAAAAATGGACAATATCAACGTCGGGATGAATTTTCCCATAACTCGAAAAAACTTAATCATGCGGTTCTCTTTCTTCGACAGCAACCCCCTCGTCAGGACGGCGGGAGAATCGATCCCGGGCGTAACGAATCATGTTGGCGATACGTTCCCGAATTGAAACCGGAGGTGAAACATGGAAAAACTTCCGCAGCCAGGACTCAAGCTTCTCTGCGTCCAGGTGCTTATAAATCACGCCCTCGAACGCAACCGATATTTGACCGGTTTCTTCGGAAACAACAATCGTAAACGAATCGTTCATTTCGGACGTACCGAGCGCGGCGCGGTGCCGTAGCCCCATCTGACGCCCCGGTGTTTTATCTAAGACGTTCCGGGATGAAAGCGGCATAATGCATGCAGCCGCTTGAATCCGAGCCCCGCGGATAATCGTCGCACCGTCATGGAGCGGCGTATTCGGGAAGAAAATATTTGCGAGCGTTTCCGGCGTCACAACCGCATCCATGTATACACCTGTATTGACAAATTTCTCCAGGTCGTCGTAACGCTGGATAACGATTAATGCGCCATGGTTCTTACCCGCGAGCATCCGGCAAGCGGAGACAATATCGGGAACAACCTCAGCCGTCTCATTCGCAAAAGGCGACGACGGGTTCAGAATTTCACGAAACGATTCAACCCGACCAATCCGTTCGAGCGTGCGCCGTATCTCCGGAGCGTACATGACCGGCACGATCAGCAGGAGCGACGGAACGACATGCCCCAACAGCCAAGTAAATGCAGGCAGATCAACGAGGATATACAGGAGGCTCAAAAGTCCAAAGATAAGAACCGTCCCCCTTAGCAGCGTCTTCGCCTGAGCTCCCTGAATAAAACTAAGCACGACAAAAACGATAACCGTAACCAGAAAAATATCCAACAGACTGGACCGGTTAAAGCGTTGCCCTAAAAATAAAATTTCGGAAATGATCTGATCCAAAGCCAGCCTCTACTCAAATGGATTTTAACTAATTGTAACAGGGTTAAACGATTTCCAAATAGGAAAATCGCACTGTTCCCTTAGCGTTTTGCGCGCAGCCTTTCGACTCGTTCGCTGATCCTTTCGGCGATCTCGGTCAAATCAGCAGTTCCGTCAATCTCCCAATCCGCTCTTTTCGCAGCCTCCGCGAGCAGGTCGTTCTGCGCCTCGATCCGCGCCGCGGCATCGTCCTGATTCAGCCCGCGCGTCTCGATCAGACGCCGAATCGCCGCCGCGGGTGGAACACGAACCAGCCATGTTTCGTCACAATGCGCCGCCAGCCCGCTCGAAAACAGCTGAATCGCTTCAACCGCGGAATCTTTTCCTTGAGCTGCGGCGTCCGTGATGGATGCGTGAACTTGGTCGAGGATAAGCGGATGCGTCAGGCGCTCCAAGTCCGCCATAGCGCTCGGGTCGGAAAATACGATCCGAGCAAGCTCAGGTCTCATGATTTCGCGTGTCGCCGGATCGATGATACCGACGCCGAAGCGGGCGACGACCGCGCGGTAACCCTCCGAATCGACTTGATAAATCGAATGACCCGTTTTATCCGCGTCAATCGTCACGAATCCCCAATCGCGCAAAAAAGCCAACACCGTCGACTTTCCCGACGCGATCCCACCCGTAATTCCGATTACGATCGGGCGCGCCATCCGCTAACGAATCCCATAGCGGGCACAAATATTTTGTGCGTCGCGGACAATAAACATAACCGTGTCGTCGTTCCCATACTGCGCGCTGATCTCACGCGCAACCTTGACCGCCTCTTCACAGTAATGATTGGCGTTGGTATGCATGTACGCCAAAGCTCCGACGTAAGTAAAGTAATAAACGACCGATGAACCGGAGAGCGGAAGTCCTTCCATTTCAATCAGCGGATTACCCGGGTCGCTGCATTCTCTCACAGCGCAGCTCTCCACCGCGCCGCAGCCATACGTCGCACATTTCAGCGCCTCAATCGCGGCTTCATAGTTTCGCGCCTTGTAATAGTTGACACCAAGACGTCCGTAAACGTCGCCGTTGTATGGGTTGATGCTGATCGCTTTCTTAATGTTCAGACCCGCTGCGTAGAACTCACCTTTTTGTGAATAGGTGTTTCCGATCGCGAGATACGGAAGCGGGTCCTGAATTCCCAACTGGTCGTTAATCCGCGCAGCTCTCGCGAACATCGTTAGCGCTTCATCAAATTCGCCGATTTGACGATAGTTAACGCCGATGCGAATCTGGAGGAAGGTCATATTCGGAGAATAATTCAGTGCCCGCTGATACGCTTCAATCGCGCTGCGGTACTGCCCATAGGATTCGAGGAGAATCCCTTGGACACGATAGACGTCGAACATATCAATCTCCATCGCGGTACCATATTCAAGCGCCTGAGAAAGCATTTGTTCCGCGCGCTCGTAATTCGCCTGATTAAGCAGAATTTCCGAGTAAATCGCGTAGGCTAAAGCGTTGCGCGAGTTATAGTCAACGGCACGCCGGATATTATCCTCAGACTTCGCCTCGTTTTCCTCAACCAACTCCTCTCCGCAGAGGTCCGGATCCGAATACCAAAGGTAAGCCAACGCTAAAACCGCAAAGACGTTCGAATCCTCCGGATATTTTTCAAGTCCGGCTTCCAGCAGCTCAATCGCTTCTTTAAGCGTCGCCGTTTTTTCTGCGTCAGTCGTTTGAGACGCTGTCAGGTAAGCCAGCGCCCGACCCTGTTTCCAAAGATACTCCGGGTTATCCGACTCCAGTACCGCCGCGCTTCCATACGCCTCAATCGCTTTTTCGAGGTTTCCCGCCCGGAACTGCGCTTCGCCCTCGAGCGCATAAGAGGATGCTTCACGCGTCGGAACTGCCGTCGGAAGCCATGGTGAAACGAGCTGCTGCGTCAGAACCGATTTCAAGACAAACAAGCTCATGACGCAGAGAAACATCAATATAATCACAACAATCGGATTCGACCGATTGTAATGTTTAAACTCTAAATTCCTTCCGTATAGGTTCATAATTTCAAGCTTATCCGACAATGCCCGTTCCTGTGAAGAAACTGCACCGCGCGGTCATCCCGTCTATTGCCTGGAAACGCAGCCTTCCTCGTCATTCCCATAGATACAATACCAGCAGGAGCCCGGATAATATTGCCATTCGTCGTAGCAGTCCGCGTTATAAAGACCGATCACGAAACCGTCGGGGTCAGTCTCAACGTTGCCGCCAACGAAACAAACACCGTTGCTGACAAAGTATCCCGCTGCGGCGCAACTGGCGTAATCAACGACATTCAGGCGCGGGTCAAGATTTTGAGTCTGCTGGCGGAGATCGCTTTGAAGATCACGCCGAACCGCGCTGCATTCCTGATGAACCAGCTCGATTTCGTTCGGGAGCGTCGAGAATAACGGGATCATCGCCTCCATGCGTTCGATGAACGGCTTGCCCGCCGCTCCGAGCAGGAAAGTTAAATTTTCCAACGTTTTCTGATAATCCTGCTGAGCCGCTGTGAGATCCATGGGAACGCCGGCTGAAAGACCGTACCCAAAATCGCTGACATTCTGACATTCGATCGCAAGCAGGTCAACCGCGATCAGCGTCAAGTCCGGAGGAAGCAACGGCGCCGGTTCCTGAGCTTGAACCACATGGACGCTGACCAACACCAAGATCAGGAAAATTAAGATTAGTTTTTTTTTCATAACGGTCGTCTCCCGTGTTAAATCATGTACTCTTACTCATTATACGTTCGCCGAAATGATTTCGTTCCCAAATTCGGGCATTCTTATCGAATCGTCGTCCGCCAATTCGCGTAATCCATCCGCGGCGAAAAATATGTCAAACCCACCTGCCATAAGTTTTTATCCACAATAGATGCCATTGCCTGATTTTGCACGCACCATTGCTCAAATTTATACTCGTTATAAAAATGAACCTCCTTCAGGTACGTATTCGGGACGGTCTCCGGAATGAGAATTTCCGAATGCGGATGCGTCGGATAAGAATCCGGAATTTGAAGAAGCCGACGCCGAACCGTTTCCGTATCCAAAAAAAGCGCCTCGAACGCATCGAAAGTCTGCAAGAACGGTGCAATGTCGGATTGGAAGATCGGCGTCCGTATCAGGTTCGCCGCCGGGAACGTAAAGCTGTAAAACGGGAGTTGAAGCAAAAGCGCCGAATCATATACCAAAACGATCCACTCATACCCACGCTGCGCCTGAAGTTTATAAAAAAGGCGGTAATTCGGATAGGAGATGTTGAACGAAATCATCGACCGCCACGCCACAGGCAGTTCCGGTTCATTCCAGCACACCCGCCCAATCCGGGTATCATTTTCAATCGCCGTCCGAGCGTATAAACCATACGTCAGAATCGAGGTCAGGTTTTCGAGACGGGTGAAATGGATCAGCATTTCAATCTTCCGCTCCTTCAAGAACGCGCGAAGCCGATGTCCCTCTTCGGTCGTCATCGGCAGCAGCGGCGGAACGCCTTCGGGGTTTGGAACGCCGGAATCCGCCGCATTATCCGGGACAACCGACATATCCGAACCGCGATCGAGCTGCCCCCAAACCTGCTGCACTGGTTGGGGAGGAATATTAAACGCTGAGACCGCCCGTCTGGGCGCTGTCCGTTCCATGATTGTATTTTATTCGGGAATCGGGTTTCTGACAAACGAAACGAGACCGCCGCGACCCGTTCAGATCACGGCGGTCTCCTAAATCAACAAATTAGATCAGCGCACGATAGAGCGCAGCAATTTCTTCGACGCTCGTGTCGCGCGGATTACCCGGGCGGCAAGCATCCGCATAAGCTGATTCCGAAAGGAACTGGACATCTTCTTCCTTCAGAATGCCCTTCAGGTCAGCCGGAATACCAACGTCCTGAGCCAGCTTGCGAACCGCGTCAACCGCAGCCTTCCGCGCTTCTTCAATCGTCATCTTCGCCGTGCCTTCGACGCCCATCGCTTCGGCAACCGCGCGGTACTTGTCGCCAGTCGCAGGAGCGTTGTATTCCATAATCGACGGGAGCAGGATCGCGTTCGCAACACCGTGCGGCGTATCATACAACGCGCCTAAGCCATGCGCCATGGAGTGAACGATACCCAGACCAACGTTCGAGAAACCCTGACCAGCGATATACTGACCCAGAGCCATCCCTTCGCGCCCTTCCGGCGTATTCGCAACCGCGCCGCGGAGGTGCTTCGCGATTAAGCGAATCGCTTCAAGATGGAACATATCGGTCATCTCCCAGGCGCCCTTGGTAATGTAACCTTCGATCGCATGGGTCAGCGCGTCCATACCGGTTGACGCCGTCAAACCCTTCGGCATCGACGCCATCATATCCGGATCAACAACCGCGACTTCCGGAATATCATGGACATCGACGCAGACAAATTTCCGCTTCTTATCAACGTCGGTAATCACGTAGTTGATCGTGACTTCCGCGGCGGTACCGGCGGTCGTCGGAACGGCAATCGTGAAAACGGCGTGATTTTTCGTCGGGGCAACGCCTTCTAAGCTTCGAACGTCAGCAAATTCCGGGTTTCTCGCGATAATCCCGACCGCTTTCGCCGTATCCATCGCAGATCCGCCGCCAATCGCAATAATGCAGTCCGCGCCGGAAGCCTGGAACGCTTTGACGCCATGCTGAACATTTTCGATCGTCGGATTCGCTTTAATATCCGAGAAAACGACATAGGGGATTTTCGCCGCGTCAAGCAGATCCGTAACTTTCGTCGAGACGCCGAACTTGACCAGATCGGGGTCAGTGCAGACGAACGCCTTTTTGTATCCGCGCGCATTTAATTCAGGGACGATATCGTTGATCGCGCCTTTGCCATGATAAGAAATTGTGTTCAATACGATGCGATTAGCCATTTTTTTCAGCTCCTAAGTTTTGATTTGATATTTTTTTCACGAACTAATTATACAGCGGTCCGTAGTGCTTGCAAGCCGCATAATCCGCAGCTTCCTTTGACTCCGTCCCGAACGCTGTCCAGGCATGAGGTCGATAGATCTTTTCATCGTCGACGTTATGCATCGTGACCGGAATCCGCAGCATCGACGCCAGCGTGATCAGATCAGCGCCGATATGACCGTAAACAGTGACGCCATGATTCGCTCCCCAATTCGCCATGACGCTGTAAACGTCCTTGAACGAACCATGACCCGTTAATCGCGGCGCGAACCAGGTCGTCGGCCACGTCCGATCCGTACGGTAGTCGATCGTCTGGTGAGCCTTTTCCGGAAGCGTCCCGGTATAGCCTTCGGCAATCTGCATCGTCAGACCCAATCCTTCGTTAATGTTCAGGCGGATCAGCGTCACCGGCATTTCCGCTTCACACTTGAAGTGGCTCGAGAAACCGCCGCCGCGGAAATATTCATAGTTCGCGCGGCACCAATCCGTCGCCTTCAGCATCGCGTCCATGTCCGCTTCGGTTACGTCCCACCATTTCTTCATGCAGCCTTCGCCCTTTTCGTTCTTCGCGGCGGCCGAACCGTCGAGCGCAGTCGCGCCCGAGTTAATCAGGTGCATAAATCCATTGGCAAGGACACCGGTCGGTTTTTGACCCGTGACGCGTTCGGTCGCTTCCGGACTCCAATACGTTCGAACGTCATGGAAACACGGCGCAGCGTTCGTCAGGAACGTCCCAAGCATCATCGAAAGACCATTGAGCGTATCGTTTTCGGTCGCGAACGGGGTCGGTTTTTTAATCCCGTTCCAGTCAAACGACGACGCCATGATTGCTTCGGTGAAGTCGGCGTTCGGGAGCCAGTCCGTCCAGTTTCGCTGACCCTGGAATCCGGCGGCGACAGCGTTCTTTCCGAGCGCTTCTTCATGCCAGCCTAATTCAGCCAGCTTCGGATTGCCGTACATAATGTCGCGCATGACGAGCGTCATTTTCGCAATGAATTCCCAATCCTGATCCGCCGGGATATGCTTCGAATGGGTAATCACGTACGGGAGGTTCTTTCCGGCGTTAACATCGTACCCTTCTTTGCAGTTCTTCCTGATCCATGCCAGCGCTTTTTCGTATTCTTCCGGATCGTAAATGCCGAGCGTGACACGGCGCAAAATTTCGGTCATATCGACAAATTCCGCACGGATTCCGAGCATCTTCTGGAAAACGGTCACGTCGCAGTACGAGCCCATAATCCCCATCGAGACGGAACCGAAGTTTACGTACGATTTATTCTTGATCCAGCCAACGACGATCGCACTGCGGGCGAAGCGCAGGATCTTTTCGGCGACGTCCTCGGGAATCGTCGTATCGGTCGCATCCTGAACGTCATGTCCGTAAATCGCGAACGCAGGCAGCCCGCGCTGTGCATGCGCAGCCATGACCGCAGCTAAATAAACCGCGCCGGGGCGTTCCGTCCCGTTGAATCCCCAGACCGCTTTAATCGTTTTCGGATCCATATCGAAGGTTTCCGACCCATAGCACCAGCAAGGCGTCACCGACAAGGTCGCGACGACATTTTCACGGGAAAACTGATCTGCGCAGGCGGCCGCTTCAAAGCCGCCGCCGATCGTCGTATGCGAAATAACGCATTCAACCGGTTTCCCATCGGGATAACGTAAGGTAGATTGAATCAATTCCGCAGCCTGTTTCGCCATGTTCATCGTCTGCGTTTCGAGCGCTTCACGAACGCCGCCCCATCGACCATCAATTACGGGTCGAATCCCAATTTTCGGGTAATTCATTTCAAACTCCTTTTAAAATTTTGATATGCTGTCCGCCAGTCTTGAGAAGACCGCGGTTCATAACGTTTTATTTTTTCCGCCGTTTTGACGACGTCGCGTCCGGCGTCCAGATTCGGGAGAACGCCCAGCGCGGTCAGCTGAATCACGATATTTCCCAGCGCGGTCGCTTCGACCGGACCGGCGACGACCGGCAATTCACAGGCATCCGCGGTAAAGCGGCAAAGCGTTTGGCTCTGCGTCCCGCCGCCGATAATATGCAGCGCGGAAAACTTTTTACCGGTAACCTCGCTGAGACGTTCCATTCCATACCGGTAGCGCAGCGCTAACGATTCATAGATGCAGCGGGTGATCTCGCCGACGGATTCCGGAACGGGTTGTCCCGTCTTACGGCAATACTCGCGGATCCGTTCCGGCATATCGCCGGGGACGACAAACTCCGGTGCGTCCGGATTTACGAAAGAGCGCAGCGGCGCGGCGTCCGCCGCTAATTTTTCCAGCTCACTGTATGAGTAGGTTTTCCCCTGCCGATTCCATTCACGCCGAGACTCCTGAATCAACCAGAGACCAATAATATTTTGCAAATAGTTGATCCGTCCGTTTGCGCCGATTTCGTTGGAAAGCGCCGCGTCCAGACTTTCTTTCGTCAGGATCGGCTCGTCCAACTCCGTTCCCAGCAGGCTCCATGTTCCGCAGGACAAAAAGGCGACATCATCCCGATCACTCGGAACCGCCGCTACGGCGCATTGGGTATCGTGCCCTGCCGAGGCGATAATTTTCATGCCGTCTTTTTCGCCGATGACCGTTCCGGATGAGACGATCGGCGCGAATTTCGCAGGGTCGAGCCCCAACGCGGAGAGCGTTTCCTGATCCCACTGACGCGTGATTGGATTCAGCGCCTGGGACGTTGACGAGATCGTGATTTCGGAAACCGGCCTCCCGCCCAGGCAATAATTGAAGTAATCCGGCATGAACAAGGTCGTCGCCGTTTTCGCGTACGTTTCCGGATGATCCCGCTTCAGCGCAACCAGCTGGAACAGTGTATTCAGATCCATGAACTGGTTCCCCGTCCGGCGGTACAGCGTTTCGGCGCCGATCTGGTCAATCACCTGAGCCGAGACACCTTCCGTGCGGCGATCGCGATAATGAACCGGTGCTTCGATAAGATGCCCATCCGCGTCCAGAAGCGCGAAATCCACGCCCCAGGTATCGACCGCCGCGGAATCCACAGGACCCGCTTTCGCGACACCCTCGCGGATATTCGAGACCAGCGCCTCGATATCCCAATAGAGTGTCCCGTTCTTCTCGACCGGATTATTTTCGAAGCGGTGAACCTCTTCGGTCGTCAGCACGCCAGTCTCGAGGTTATACGACGCCAAAATTGCGCGGCCGGATGAGGCGCCCAAATCGAGCGCTAAAACCTTCTTCACCGAGCTCATTTCACGACACCCTTCTTCAGCAGGATATTCGCATAAATCGCCGTTTCGCCCGTAGCAACGATCGCATAAGCGTTCTTCGCCCGTTCATAAAAAGCGAACCGCTCAATCATCTCAATCTCGCAGTGTTCCGGGTCATGCTTCTTCAAAATCTTCCGGTACTCGTCCCAAATCGTCGGAACGGTCGGGTCGCCCGGGACAACTTCCATCAGTCCAACCGGACGTTCGCTATACTGGTCAAGCGGCATCAGCGTCAGGATCGCGTCCAGCAGCTCGGGCACGCCATGACCGTCAGCGCGGAGAACTTTCGCGTCTTTCCCGATACTTTCCGCCGGGAAATTCCCGTCCCCGATAATCATCTCGTCGCCATGACCCATCTCCATCAATGTTTTCAAGAGTTCCGGAGACAGAATCGACGGTACGTTTTTCAGCATGATTTTTCTCCTTCGCCCGCCGTTGGGCGGTGCCTCCTTAACTGTACTTCTTATAGCCCGGGTGACGTCCGGTTACGCCGTAAAAAGCGCGCAGATCGATGAGTTTTTGGATATTTTCCCGGCTAATATCTTTCGAACCGCCTAAGATTTCGGCGTTGATCGTAATCTTCGCCCAAAGTTCGAGCGATTCCATGCGGAAGAACGCTGTATAGACGTCCGCACCGACCGCAAGCGCTCCATGGTTCGTCAGCAGCATGACATCATGTTCTTCCAAATAAGGTTCGATCGCGTCCGGAACTTCTTTCGTCGACGGCGTCCCATACGGGGTCAGCGGAACCGAGCCGATAACCGCGACATCCTCGATCATGTTGTACATATCCATGGGGCGATGCGCAACGGCAAAACCGGTCGCACCCGGAGGATGAGCATGAACGACGGAGAATACGTCGTCGCGCTTCTCGTAACAGCGCAAATGCATCTTAATTTCGCTCGACGGGCGATAGCCATCCGCCGCTTCCAAAACTTCGCCCTTTGCGTTAATCCGAATCAGCTTATCCGGCGTGATAAACGACTTGCTGATTCCGGTCGGCGTCGCTAAGAACGTTCCGTCGTCCAACTTGGCGGATACGTTTCCATCATTTGCCGCGACCCAGCCTAACAGCCACATTTTATGACAGACGTCACAAATTTGGTCTTTTACGACATTGATTTCCATAGTCTCTCCTTCGTAGTTTATGAGCTGTGAATAAATTTACAGTATTGCGTCACCTTCTCCATGAGAATTATAAAAAAGAAACTCCGAAGTTAGCATGGATAAAACGAACAGAAACTGTTATAATATTCACATCAAAGTCGAATCAAGATTTATTTCTTTTTAAATGGATTGAAGGAGACCGAGATGCATAAAACAGACGTATTCCAGGAAAATCAGACGCGCGGCACTTTCGATTTCCCGCTCGAATATTATTTCGTCGATAAGAATCACCCCCGCTATCAGATGCCTTTCCACTGGCATATTGAGTACGAGCTCGTCCTAATCCGCCATGGCAGCTTCACCCTCCGTCTGGACGATGAAACGATCCAGCTGAACGAGGGGGACACTGTCCTCATCCCTGATGGCTACATCCATGGCGGCATCGCCGAAGATTGCGTCTATGAATGTATCGTTTTTGATTTCTCCCGCTTCCTTCAGGAATCCACGATCGCGAAACAGTCGCTTATGAAGACGATGACTGAGACCATCTTCAATCATCACCTATTCAAACAGGGCACAAAAGCGTCAGCGATCGCGGATGAGATCATGGTTCAAATGAGGACTCAGCCATTCGGCTACGAGCTCGTCGTCAACGGTCTTATTTGGCAGCTTATGGGATCGATTATCGACAAAGACGCCGTTACCGGGGCCAATTCAATGACAAAAGACTGGCGCCGTGTCGACCAGATCAAACAGGTTTTGCGCCGTATCCGAAAGGATTACGCAATGGATCTCAAGCTTCAGGACCTTGCCGATGACGCGAAACTCGCGCCGAAATACCTCTGCCGTATTTTTCGCGCCGTGACCGGACGGACGCCGATCGAGTACCTGAATTATTACCGAATCGAGTGTGCAGCGGAAAGACTGATCGTAACGTCAGACCCCGTAACCGAAATCGCTCTCAGCTGCGGATTTAACGATTTATCGTATTTTTCTAAGACGTTCAAGCGTTACAAAGGTGTCTCTGCCCGTGACTTTCGTCAGAACGCAGCTCACATTGACGACAAAGATTCTTGATTTTTCAAATTTCGTTCCAATCCAGCTTGAAATTTTAATTTTAGTGACATTCGTCATTCCAAAATGACGAATGTCACAACTCTTTACCGATGTGAATTTTATTACAATTTTTCAATTCGTTCTCCATGTGACCACGATTTTCACGTGCTAAACTTCCAGCTGTCAAATAGCGTGTTTTAAAAACGTGACCCGATTTCAGCTTGCAATCAGAGGATCAAAGGAAGTGAGGTGCTTAGTGAATTCAGCTGCCGAAACGAACGGAGCCCCGGTCGTCCTCGAAATGAGGGACGTTGATAAGCGTTTTCAAGGGGTGCATGCCCTGAAGAAATGTCATCTTGAACTGCGCCAAGGCGAAGTTCATGCCCTGGTCGGCGAGAACGGCGCAGGGAAATCAACATTGATGAAAGTCCTGACGGGGATTTATCAGGCAGATGAAGGCGAAATCATCTATAACGGTGAAAAAGTCGCGTTCAAGAATCCAAAAGAAGCTCAGAACGCCGGAATCGCCATCGTCCATCAGGAGCTCAACCTGATGAATCACTTGACCGCCGCCCAGAATATCTTTATCGGGCGCGAAGGAAATTCCTTCTTCACGAATGACGATGATATTAACACAAAGACGCGCCGTCTCTTTGAACGTCTCAAGATGAATATTGACCCAACCGAGAAAGTCGGGAATTTGACCGTCGGGAAGCAACAGATGGTTGAAATCGTCAAGGCGATCAGCTTCGACGCGAAAATCCTGATTCTCGATGAACCGACGGCGGCGTTGACGAAAGCCGAAATCGTTGAACTCTTCAACGTCATGAACGACCTCCGTTCCCATGGCGTCACCATGGTTTACATTTCCCACCGCATGGACGAAATTCAGGCGATTACCGACCGGATCACGGTCATGCGCGACGGTGAATACGTAACGACGCTGGTCACGAAAGATACCAACCTCGACGAGATCATTAAAGCGATGGTCGGACGCGTCATTTACGTGGAGCCGAAAACCGCTTCCGCGGTTCCGGAGACGGCGCCGGTCGTTCTCGAAGTGCGGAATTTGACCTCGCGCGACGTTCATGGCGTATCGTTCGACCTCAGGAAAGGCGAAATTCTCGGATTCGCGGGTCTCATGGGCGCTGGACGAACGGAAACCGCCCGCCTGATTTTCGGCGCTGACCCAATCGAAAGCGGCGATATTTACAAGAACGGGAAGAAATTAAGTATCAAGGCGCCGATCGATGCGGTCCGCGCAGGTATCGGGTATCTATCCGAAGACCGGAAACGTTTTGGTCTCGCCGTCGGACTCTCCGTTTCGGATAATACCGTTCTCGCTGACCTCAAGGGATTCACGAAGAAAGGTTTTATCGACGATAAGAAGATCCGCAAGACGACCGAAACTTACGTTGAAAAGATCAATATTAAAACCCCGTCGGTCAATCAGCTCATCCGCAATTTATCCGGGGGCAATCAGCAGAAAGTCATCATCGCCAAATGGATTGTCCGCAACTGCGACATTCTTATCTTCGACGAACCGACCCGCGGGATTGACGTCGGCGCGAAGAGCGAAATTTACAAGCTGATGACCCTTCTCGCGGAAGAAGGAAAATCGATCATCATGATCAGCTCAGAGCTTCAGGAAGTATTGCGCATGAGCGATCGCGTCGTGTGCATGTGCGAAGGGCGGATTACGAAAGTCCTCAACATCGAAGATGCGGACCAGGAAACTATCATGAAATACGCCACTCGGCGGAACTAATAAAAGGGAATAGGAAAAAAGACACATGGAAAATATCAAACGCAAAATCGACCTCCAGCAAATTCTCGCTCCGGCGGCGTTGGTCATTCTTTACGTCTTCTTCTGCTTCTTTGGGAAGAACTTCTTCTCAACCGGTACGCTCGTTTCGATTCTCGACAGTACCTACTATGTCGGTTTCATGGCGTTCGGGATCACCTTCATTATTATTACCGGCGGTATCGACCTTTCCATCGGTACGAACATGATGATGTCCGCGCTGATTGGCGGCTATCTCTATACGAAAGGCACGAATATTTGGCTCGTCCTTTGCGTCGTAGTCCTGCTGGCGACGATCGTCGGCTTCATCAATGGGCTTCTCGTCGCAAAACTCAAGCTCCCGCCGTTCATCGCCACGCTCGGTACAATGATGATGAGCCAGGGGTTCGGAGCAATTATCACCAAAGTCCAGACCCAGCGTTTTCCATCCGCTTTCGATACCGACGGACTCTACAAGCAGATATTCTACAAAGCCAGCAACGGTTTTCCGTCGGGAATTATCTACATGCTCGTCTTCTTTGCCGTTGCCTACGTCCTCCTTGCCAAAACGCGCTTTGGACGCTACGCCTACGCGATTGGATCGAACGAAGAATCCGTCCGACTTTCCGGCGTCAACGTCTCGTTCTGGAAAGTTGCGGTCTACACCGTCTGCGGTTTCTTCTGCGGTCTGGCTGGGATCGTTTACGCGGCAACTTATACGACGATCATTCCCGGAACCGGCAACGGTCTCGAAATGAACGCAATCGCCGCGGTCATTATCGGCGGTACTTCGATGTCGGGGGGTATTGGTACGATGAGCGGAACGCTGATCGGCGCTTTCCTGATGTCCGTCTTGAAAACCGGCTTAATGTCCATGGGACTTCAGGGTCACTTCCAGACGTTCTTCACCGGTCTCGTCGTTATCCTCGCTGTCTTATTAGACATCTACCGCAACAAGAAAGCGAACGCGGTCAAGAAGGACTAAGCTCGAATTCATTGGGTAGTTCGGCGGCAGCTGAATCGAAAAATAAGCGGCCGCCGTTATCAAAACAAAATCTTTTGGAGGAATCACATGAAGAAATTTTTAGCCGTTTTGTTGATTGCTGCGCTGGTTTTATCCATGGTCGCAACCGTGACCGCTCAGGATAAACCCTACGTCGCTATCGTTTCCAAGGGTTTCCAGCACCAGTTCTGGCAGGTTGTCGCCAAGGGCGCGCAGGCTGCTGCCGATGAGTATGGCGTTGAAATCACGTTCGACGGTCCTCCGACCGAATCCGATATCGCGATCCAGGTTGACATGCTGAAATCCGCCATTGACAAGAAGCCGGCAGCCGTTGCTCTCGCCGCTCTTGACACCGAATCTGTCAAGGAACAGCTCGCCACGCTCATGGCTGCTGGTATCCCGGTCGTCGGTTTCGACTCCGGCGTCCCGGGTGCTCCGGAAGGTTCAATCTACGCGACCGCTTCGACCGATAACAAGGCTGCTGCCGCTATCGCCGCCGAAAATCTTTTCGCGGACGAAGGCTTCGCCGCCAAGGTTGCCGCTGCGACCGCTGACGCGCCGTTGACCGTCGCCGTTCTTTCACAGGACGCCACCTCTGAATCGATCGTCTCCCGCACGACCGGTTTCATTGACAAGCTCGTCGAACTCGTCGGCGAAGACCTGACCTCGGTTGAAGGTCATGACAAGTACGCTCGCGCCAACGACGCCGCGACCGTCAAGATCGTTGTCAACGTTCCTGCGACGACCTCCGCAGCTGACCAGAAGACCGGCGCGGAAGCTCTCCTCGCCCTCGAACCGGCTGCTATCTATAGCTCGAACGAAAACGCCGCTGGCGGTATCTTAGCCGCTTCAAACGACGGTTCCGACTTCGATAAGGAAAAGGGCAAATTCAAGGACATCATCGCTATCGGTTTCGACGCCGGTAAAACCCAGCGCACCGCCGTTGAACGCGGATGGTTCCTCGGTTCCGTAACCCAGGATCCGTATCAGATCGGCTTCAAGGCTGTTGAACTCGCCGTTCGGGCGATGGAAGGCAAGCCGGCGGAATCTGAAATCGTTGACACGGGCGCGAAATGGTACAACTCTGAAAACCTGAGCGATCCGGAGATCTCTGAACTCGTTTACGAGTAAACCGCGCTGAGCGAATGTAAATTTGAAAGAGGGTTATTTGAAATAACCCTCTTTCCTTGTCAGTCCTGATGAGCGGGAGCGATTTCAAACTCCTCTTCTCAACGAAGTTTCACACGGAACTAAACTTTTTTCGAATTAGATTCGTGACGCTCGTCATCGAGAAAAATGGCAACAAATCACTTTCGCATTTCGATAATCTGCGTATAATCTGTTCTAATTTGGTAGAGGTTTCTAACCTAATCTAAAACCGGAGGATTTGATGAAAAAGAAATTGTTTTACGTCGTTATCTGTACTTTGCTGGTTCTTTCTGTCTTTTTGACGTCCTGCTCGAAAAAAGCAGAGCCGGAAGATGTCCAATCGGATACCGGCGCAGCTTCGGAACAGGCTGTCAGCGAACCGTCAAATACCGAACCTACATCCGTCAAAAGAGTCGCCGTCATTCTTGACCCAGTCGGCGTAAACCCCTTCTTGACCCAGGTCGTCGATAAAATCGCCGAAATTAAAGAAGCCGGAACGTATCCGATGGATTACTCAATTGTTGAATGTTCCGACTCGGCGGCATGGTTCGAAAACGTCCGTGCATCCGTCGAAGAAGGCTACGACCTGATTCTCGCCGTTGGATGGCAGGGTGCCGACCCGATCAGTCAGGTTGCGACCATGTTCCCCGATAAAGCCGCTTACGCTATTATCGACACGATTGCTGACAACGAAAACGTCACGTCCTACATTTTCAAGCCGCAGGAAGCCGCTTACCTCATCGGTATCATCGCCGGTTCGGTCAGCCGCGATTTAGGTAAACCCGATGGTCCGTTCTGCGGCGTCCACGCGAACCCGGGACAGGGCGGTTTCGAATGGCAGTACGGTTACATTGAGGGAATCAAGGCAGTTAACCCCAAAGTAACAAATGATAAATTCATCTTCAATTACACGAAGTCCTATACCGACGCTCCGTTAGCGAAAGAACTGGCGCTGCAACAGGCGGCACAAGGCTGCGTTTTCATCAACGCTGCGTCAGCCGTCGCGGATCAGGGAACGTTCGAAGCTGCGCTCGAAAAAGGTTTCTATACCTCGGGTCAGGACGCCGATCAGACGACTCCGGACAATCCGTATATCATCACAACCCAGGTCAAATACACCGGCGTCGTTACCGAAATGATCCTGAAAGACTTTTTCGGAGAAGGTCTCTCCAAATCCGTTATTAATCTCGGATTAAAAGAAGGCGTTGTCGGCGCGACGTATATTACGGACGATGGCGTCAACCCGCGCAATACGGAAATTCTGACCGACGAGATCGTTCAGGCAGCGCGTGAAGCCGCGGAAAAAATCAAGAACGGAGAAATCGTCCTTGAAGTTCCGCTCCAGGAAGAATACATGAAATCAAATTAGGCGCTGACCCCTATCGTCTTTGAACATATACGGAAGAATTGCAGCTGATCCTGGCTGCAATTTTTCCGTATCAAAGGGTAACCGTGTCCATCACACACCATATTATTAATCAAAAGAGTATCTCATGACAGAAGAGAAAATTCACTCAAACCATCCCCCGCAGGGAAGCGATGATCGAACCGTCTTGAGAATGGAAAAAATCACGAAGACATTCGGTACGCTCGTTGCGAATGACTCCATCGATCTGACGTTAAAAAAAGGCGAAGTCCTCGCCGTCATCGGTGAGAACGGTGCAGGGAAAACGACGTTAATGAAAATCCTTTACGGGCTGGAACAGGCAAATGAAGGAAAAATTTACGTCAACGAACAAGAAGTTTCAATCCGAAACGCAGCCGACGCAATCGCGTTGGGGATTGGTATGGTTCAACAGCATTTTATGCTTTTTGACCCGTTCACCGTCGCGGAAAATATCGTGTACAGCCGAGAACCGCACAAAGGTCCGGTTTTTGATTTGGATGGCGCCGCCCAAGTCGTCCGAGAACTATCGCGCAAAACGGATCTCCCGTTAGATCCAACTGCGAAAATTGAAGGAATGCCGGTGGGGCTCCGTCAGCGGGTCGAAATCTTTAAAGTTCTCTATCAGAACGCCGAAATTATCATCTTTGATGAGCCATCCGCGGTGCTGACACCTCAGGAAACGCGGGAACTTCTGAAGACGATTAGAAACCTCGCCGCTTCCGGAAAAAGCATCATTATCATCACGCATAAACTGAACGAAGTCATGGATGTTGCCGACCGCGCCGTTGTTCTCCGCCTTGGGAAAGAAGTCGCGAACGTCAATGTTGCGGAAACTTCGGTCGAAGAGCTTTCGTACCTGATGGTCGAGCGGACATTGAACCAGAATCCCATTCTGCATAATCAGCCCCGAAAGGACATTCTCGTTGTAAACGATTTGTCAATCCAGGGCTCGAATACGAAACCTATTTTGGATCGAGTCTCAATTCACGTCGCCGGCGGAGAAATCGTCGGTATCGCCGGCGTTTCGGGCAATGGTCAATCTGAGTTGATCGCCGCGCTCTTTGGACTTCATAAAGTCGACAGCGGATCGATCCTCATCGATGGAAAAGATGTCGCGAACCGCGATGTCCAGTCAATTCGAGACATCGGCGTCTCCATGATCCCGGAAGACAGGAACATTTGGGGAATCGCCAGTCAGGCGAAAATCAGCGAATCCTCGATCATGGGACATCAGAAAAAAACCGCGTTCTCTAAATTCGGGCTTCTGAATATCCGCGCGATCCGAAATTTCGCACAATCGATCATCAAACAGTACAAAGTTAAAACGGATGATATTTCGCTCAAAACCGGCTCGCTTTCCGGAGGAAACGCACAAAAACTCATCGTCGCCCGCGAAATATCTCATGAAACGCCATTTTTGATCGCCGCCGAACCAACGCGCGGTATTGATATCGGCGCAATGGAGTTTATTCATGAAAAGTTAGTCGAAAAGCGCGATCGCGGAGATGCGATCCTGCTCGTTTCGTCTGAACTTTCGGAAATTATGAAACTCTCGGATCGGATTTACGTCATGTTCGAAGGAAAAATCAACGGCGAATTTCGGCATGATCAAGTTACAGAAGAAGAATTAGGCTATCTCATGGTCGGAGGAGAGAAGAAATATGGATAATTCAGAGAAATTTATTCAACGAAAGATCCGCGAAATCATCGGAACGATAGCCCAGCCAACTATCGCTATTTTCCTTGCGCTCCTTGTCGGCGCGATCGCAATTCTGCTAACCGGGAACTCACCGCTGTTGATCTACCGTGCCATGCTAAAAGGCGCATTCGGCGGCAAATATTACCTGCTCGCGACGCTCACTCGCGCGACGCCGATTCTAATTTGCGGATTAGGCGCAGCGATCGCCTGGGCATCCAACTACATGGGGATTGGCGGTGAGGGTCAGATGATCGTTGGCGGGTTTGTCAGCGCTATCGTCGGGCTTTACGCGCCGGGACCGGTTTGGGTGCGCTGGATTCTTGCGTTCACCGCTGCGGTCGCCGCAGGAGGCGTTTATTCCGCGCTGTCAGCATGGCTTTTGGATCAATTTAAAATGTCCCTGGCGATTTCAACGCTGATGATGAACTATATCGCGCAATATGTCATGCTGCATTACACGCAAAACGTATTTCTGGATCGATCCACAGATGGCAAGATGGTTCAAACCGAAATGCTTCCCAAAGAAATGCGGTTTCCCCTGCTCATTCAAAATTACAACCTCCACTTTGGGTTCATTCTGGGGATCCTGCTCGTCTTCGCCATATGGTTCCTGATGTATCGGACTTCGTTCGGCTTCGAGTCGCGAATGAGCGGGTTCAACATTCGCTTTTGTGAGTACGGCGGCGTCAACGGGAAGAAAATTATGTACCGAACGCTCTTACTGAGCGGTATGATTTGCGGATTCGCGGGCATGGTCGAGGTTTTCGGCGTCCAATACCGTTACGTCAACGGAATTTACGTATCAGCCAGCTACGCCTGGGTTGGGCTCAACGCCGCGTTAATCTCCGGATATAACCCGATCGGAATTTTATTCACATCCATCATCCTCTCAGGAATTCAAACCGGCGGCTCCCTCATCGCCCGCTCGACGAACGTTCCTATCGAAATTTCGGCGATTATTCAGGGTTGCATTACGCTTTTCATCTCCGCCCGGATCATCCTTAAATTCAGGCTTCCGCACCGGCTCAAGCACCTGGGGCGATCAAGACCAAAACATGGAGAGGAAACGCTTCCAAATTCAGAAGGAGCAAGCGCATGAACTTAGACCCGGTTTTTTTAGCAGTCGTTCTTAATTCAACGATTCGCCTGACGACGCCAATTCTTTTCGTTGCACTCGGATCCGCGCTATGCAATCGCGTGTTCATTTTCAATATCGGGCTGGAAGGAATGATGTTAACGGGAGCGTTCGCGGCGATTGTTGCGAATTACCTTACGAAGAGCGTCATGCTTTCGGTCCTCTTCGCGATGGTCACGTCGATGGTCGTAGCTTGGGTTGCGGGCGTCTTCATGGTCAAGTTTAACGGCGCGATGCTGGTCGTCGGCGTGTCTATCAATACGTTAATGATCGGATTGACGACCTTCCTGATGCAGTTAATCTTCGGGGTAAGAGGCGCGTTCGTCAGCACGGAACTGGTCAGCCTGCCGAAAATTAACGTCAGCTGGCTTCGAGGATCGCCGTTTCTTTTTACGCTCTTCGACTCATTGACCTGGCTCGACCTGTTCGCCTTCCTGTTGGCGTTTGTCCTGAACTTTTTCCTGTTCCGAACCGTCGCCGGTTTTCATATGCGCTCCGTCGGAATCAATAAAGAAGCCGCGAACAGTCTCGGCATTAACGCAGATCGAATCCAGATCCTGACGATTGTATTCTCCGGCGCGTTATCCGGATTAGGCGGCGTCCTGCTGACGATGGGCGGCGTTACCCTCTTCGCTCAAAATATTACTGCCGGGCGCGGCTATATCGCCATGGCGTCCGCTTCCCTCGGCGCAGCACATCCGATTGGAACAATTGTCTCCAGCTTCTTTTTTGGACTGGCGCAATCTCTCGCCAACTTCCTCCAAAACTCATCCATCAGCTCAGAACTCACCATGGCAATTCCGTACGCCGCGACAATTCTCGCGCTGATATTCTACAATTCGTTCAAATTACGCAAGTCGTTTCATCATTCGAAGTAAAGCAGGTAACCGAAAATGTTTACAGCAGCGTTTTACAAAGAATCTTCGGACTACGTCCGTTCAAAAATCAGTTTCAC
>DAOUFB010000104.1:0-15896 GCA_034430135.1 Flexilinea sp.
CCGATCCCGTCCCATTCCGCAACCTGCCAGGGCGGTTTTGATAAACCGGCGATGGAAACGATTGAAGTCAAAACCGACGGGAAAAACGAGGAGCATGTTGGCGTCATGAAAGCCTTCGCAGCGCGAATCCTGCGCGGCGAACCGCTTGTCGCGGACGGCAGGGAGGGGATTCGCGGACTGATGCTCTCGAACGCGATTCATCTATCATCCTGGCTCGGGAAAACGGTCGACGTTCCGGTCGACGAAGACGAGTTTCTCGCCGAATTAACGAAACGCCGCGAGACGTCTCGCGCAAAAGAAGATAAAACAATCGTTTTCAACGCCGAAGGTTCGTTCGGAACGAAATAAAAGGAGAAACGCAAAATGGATAACAAGCTCATCATAACCGGGTTCGCGGACGAAATCGCGCCCGAGCTCTCTCTCCAAATCGAAACGCTAAAGCAATTAGGCATCAGCTATATCGAGATGCGCGGTGTGAACGGGCGTCCGCTCGTGGCTCATTCGCTCGATGAAGTTTGGGAGATTAAACGGACGCTCGACGAAAACGGTATCAAGCTCTCGTCCGTCGGTTCGCCGATCGGGAAGATTCAAATTACCGACCCGTTCGAAGATCATTTCGAACTTTTCAAGAGAACCGTCGCAATCGCCAAGATCCTGAACACGCGTTATATCCGCATGTTCAGCTTTTTCATTCCGGAAGGCGCAGATCCGGAATCGTTCGAACCTGAAGTTTTCGCCCGCCTCGAAAAGTTCGTCCGATATGCCCAGGAACAGGACATCGTCCTTCTCCACGAGAATGAGAAAGATATTTACGGCGATAATGCACCGCGCTGCTTAAAGCTGATGGAACGGTTTTACGGCGAAAATTTCAAGGCGGTTTTTGACTTCGCGAACTTTATCCAGGTCGGACAGCCGACGCTCGAAGCCTACGAAAAACTGCATCCGTATATCGCTTATGTCCATATTAAAGACGCACTCATGGACAATGGACGTGTCGTTCCAGCGGGCGAAGGAGACGGCGCGGTTCAGGAAATCCTCGGCAGGCTTTTCGCGTCCGGTTATAACGGCTTCCTCTCGCTCGAGCCGCATTTAGCCGGATTCACAGGCTTCGGCGCGCTCGAAAAAGGGAACCCGACCAAGGTCCTCCTCCAACTCACCGGGGCTGAAACGTATACGATCGCGTTTAACGCGCTTCAAAAGATCTTAGCTAATTTGGGCGTGAAAGCGAGTTAAAGCCCGCCGCGCCCTTTTCGATTCCCCTCCATGTGCGCTTCATGCGCAACTTCAAGGCGTGATTCCGCGCCTTGAAGCTTTTTAAAAGCCGTCCGCCGATCGCAAGATTCCACGATAGGATGAGTCGGATACTCGGGATGATCTTCGCTTTGGATTCATGGCTTTCAAATGTATAATTACGCTAACCGGGAGTCTCAAGATTCCCCATCAGAAGGAGTTAACCATGAAATTTATCATCGCCGGATTCGGATCCATCGGTCGGCGTCACTTAAGAAATCTACGCGAACTCGGTCAAACGGATCTTGTCCTCCTCCGCTCTGGTCGTTCCACCCTGCCGGACGACGAGGTTCGAGAGCTGCCCGTCGTAATCACGATCGAGGAGGCTCTCGCGCTAAAACCGGACGGCATCGTTATCGCCAACCCCACCGCGCTTCACCTGCCCTTAGCCATTCCAGCGTTAGAAACCGGTGCCGCGGTCATGATGGAAAAACCGATCACCGGCGATCCCGCCGAAGCAGAAGCAGCCGCGGAAACGCTCAAAGCCGGATACGGACAATTGCTGATGGGATTCCAGTACCGTTTTCACCCGGGGCTTCTCGAAGTCAAGCGCCGAATCGAAAGCGGCGAAATCGGGCGCATCCTCTCCTACCGCGTCACCTGGGGCGAATATCTCCCCGGCTGGCATCCATGGGAAGATTACCGCCAATCCTACGCAGCCCGCGCCGATCTCGGCGGCGGCGTTCTGGCGACGCTCTGCCACCCGCTCGACTACTGCACGTGGCTTTTCGGGGACACCGCGCAGATTTGGGGCTATAACGGAAAAATTTCAGACCTTGAACTAAACGTGGACGACGTCGCTGAAATCGGGCTGGCGCATGGTTCGGGGGTCATCGGCTCAATTCATTTAGATTACTACCGCCGCGTCGGGCGGAACGACGCCGAAATCGTCGGCACGGAAGGCATCCTCCGCTGGCGTAACGATGACGGGCAAGTCTGCCTGCTCAGACCGAACGAGGAAACGGAAATCTGGTTTCCGTCCGAAGGCTTCGAACGCAATTGGCTTTTCCTCGACGAAATGCGCCACTTTATCGAAGTTGCGAGCGGAAAAGCTGACCCATCCTGTACGGTTGACGACGGTCTGCGCTCAATGCAGATGATTGACGCCGTTCGCCGTTCCATGGCGGAGGGGCGTTTTGTCCAACTCTAAAGCGAGCGCGATTCAGATCAAACCGCGGCGCAGTATTGCGATCGACGCGCTGACGCTTGCCGGCTTTTTTCTCCTGTCGCTCTGGATGACCCGCCCGCTTGTCTGCGAAATATTCGATTCAGTCGCGGGTCGCATCGGCGACAACATTTATTTCGTCTGGCTGGTTGGCTGGTTCAAAAAAGCGTATTTTTCGCTCGGCGCCGACCCCATGCAGGTCTGGTTCCTGAACTACCCGGTGGGCTGGAACCTCGCGTCGACGGAAATCGCCCCGGCTCAGCTCGCCTTAGCTGTCCCGTTTGCGCTTCTCGGCGGAGAGACTTTTGGCTATAACGTTGCGCTGCTCCTGAGCTTCGCGCTTTCGGGATGGATCGTTTATCTCTGGATTTCGAGCTGGACCGGCTCGCGCTGCGCCGGTTGGGTCGCGGGTCTGATTTTCGCCTGTCTCCCTTATCGTCAGGCGCATTTCCTTGCCGGTCATCTCAACCTCGCAGGAACGCAATGGCTCCCGCTATTCTTCTGGGGGTGGATCGACCTGCTCCGCCGCGACGAAAGCGATACCCGAATCCATGTACGTGCCGCAATCATGGCGGCGCTCGGATTAGGATTGACCGCGCTCTGTTCCCAGTACTATATCTTCATGACGCTTTTCATCGGCGCGATCCTCTTTCTCGGAGCGCTTTGTTGGAACCGCCGCCTGTTGACGTCGGCGCCATTTTGGAAATCGCTCTTCATCATGGGACTTGCCGCGCTGCCGCTATTGGTGATCGCCGAAGCGCCTTTTCTAATGCTGGATGCGAGCGGCGCGATGCCCAACCGCGACATTTCGTCCGTGCGGCAATATTCCGCGTCCATCAGCGATTTCCTTCTCCCGGCGACGACTCATTTTCTTTTCGGCGGACGCGTCCGTGCATTATTTAACCGCGACCTTTGGATTGAATCGTCGCTCTATCTCGGCTATATCGCCCTGACGCTGTTTTTCATCGGGTACTTCCTGCGCCGATCGGGGGGGGGGAACCGAATGATATGGCGATTTCTCGTTCTCGGCGTCCTTTCGTCCGTGATTTTAGCGATGGGAACCGATCTGCATTGGAACGAACGGGCGGTCGAACTCGCGCTCCCGCAATTCATAGCCGATCGGCTGGGACGGGAGACGTTTCCGCTTCTTCTCCCCGGATATTTTCTATTTAAGTATTTTCCCTTTTTCGCGAAAATCCGCGCCATGATGCGCTTCGGGGTATTCAGCGGACTGCTCCTCGCGGCGGGCGCTGGTATCGGCACGGCTGCGTTGATAACACGGATAAAAACCGCGAAAAAATCGGCGCTGCCGCTGTTCCTCGCGCTCTCAATACTCATCCTCCTTGAGTACGCCCCGCGCGCGCTCCCCGAAACCGCGGTCGTCGCGCCGCGCCCGGCGGATCGCTACCTCGCGGCTCAGCCGGACGACGGCGCCGTCATGCGGCTCCCGTTTTACTTGAACGATGATCAGGCGGGGACGTATTACACGCTGACCCATGAAAAACCGTTCGTCGGCGGCTTCTTCAACGCCTTTCCCACAGCGCAGTACCGGGAGATTAAACCGGTCTTCGATTCATTCCCGTCGGAATCCGGCATCGCTCTGGCGCGGGAGCTCGGCGTCCGTTACTTTTTAATCGAAACCGACCCCGACCGTCCGGCGGAAACGCGGGAAGCGGAACGGTTGACGCTTCTTGAGCACTGCCTCGAAGCGGGACTGGTTCAGCTTTTTGACGCGGACGGCGTGACCGTCCTGACCTACGGAGACGCGGAATGAAGCCCACGCTGAGCGGATTCCTTTCAGAGCGGACAAACCGGATTCTTTCGGTTCTTTGCGCCTTTGCCGCATCGTTAATCGGCGTTTGGATCCTGACGATCAGCATGCGTCACAGCGTCGGCATCGGCGGTGACGCGGTTATTTATCTCGAATCGGCGCGGAACTTTTTAGCCGGTCGGGGCATGGGACTGATTCAACCCGACGGTTCGTTCCGACTCATCCCGTATTTTCCGCCGTTCTATCCGTTCGTGCTCTCGCTCTTCCTGCGGTTCGGCATTGACGATCTTACTGCCGCGAAAGCGATCAATCTCGGCGGAGCGGGGCTGACGATTTTCCTGCTGAGCCTGACAGCGGCGCACGGCACGAAGCGGTTTTACACTGGCTTTTATCTCGGGCTTCTCCTCGCCGGATCGCCGATTTTAATCCCCGGCTCATCTTGGGCAATGTCCGAAGTTTTAGCGAATACGCTCGCCGTCATCGCGCTAATCGAAGTTGTCCGCGCGGGGGCGGATCGCGAACGGCTTCGTCCCGGCTCGTTCTTCCTTTCAGCGCTTTGCGCCGGTCTATCGGCGCTGACGCGCTATTCAATGTTGAGCGTCGCAGCCACGGGCGCTGTCCTGATCCTCGTGCTGATGCGCACCCCATGGCTCAAGCGGTTCGGATGTGCTGTCGGCTATGGGGTCATTGGCGTTCTGCCTCTCGGCGCATGGATGGCTTATGACCATGCCATGACCGCGACGACCGCGTCCCGTTCCGCGCAAACCGGCACGAACCTGATGCTCGAACTCCTGCGCTATTTGCATCAATTAGACACCATCGTCCGCGGCTGGTTTTTCCCCGATTCATGGCTCGAAAGCGGGCGCTTTAGCTTCATCAGCGGGTGGATCTTCCCGCTCATCGGCGGAATCGTCCTTACCGCGCTCACCGCAGCATTAATTAAACGGTTTGCTCCCGGGAAAAAGAACGACGAACCCATGGGCGCGCTCGTCCTGGCGTCAACCGTCTTCACGCTCATCTATACCGTTCTAATCGGCGCGGTTTCGCTCTTGACCTATCCGCCGATCACGATTGGTCAGCGCATGTTATTGCCCGTTTATCTCGCAGTCATGACGCTCCTTGCCGTTCTTTTCGGCGCGGATTGGGCTGATTCGGAGAAAAAGATCGTCCGTTTCGCGCTCCTGACGGTCTTCGCGCTCGGGCTGGGCGGATTTCTCGGACTTCGCGGCGTCCGAATCGCGCGTCAGAACGCGATCGCCGGATTCGCTTTCGACGCGCCGGCTTGGCGTGAGTCGGAAACAATCGCCAAGCTTCGGACATGGCGCAACGATGACCCCATCATCGTCACGAACGAGGAGACCGCGCTGCGTTTTTACCTGAACCGACCGGTTTGGCAGCTGCGCGAAATTTACGCCAACGCGAACGACCCGCTGCCGCTTCCTTACGCGGACACGGACGCAATCGGGGATGATCCCGCGCGCGCCGCACTGCATGAAAAGGGCACGCTGCTCGTGCTGTTCGACAGCTTCGAGGATGAACTCGTTGATCTTTATGGGACAAACGGAAAAGCCATCGCCGAGGCATTAACGGGCGGGATGACGCTCCTCTTCGACGGCGGCGACGGGAAAATCTGGACGGTGAAATGACTGAGTCCAACCGGAGTTCCGTAAATAGTTTGTAATAAGTTTTTATTTGTTATTATTCCATTATGGTAAAAATGAATAGCGCACAATTTGAACAGAACGATTGTGCGTGGGAGGTAGAAGAATGGATTTTAATTTATCAATCGGAAGCGCGTTACTCGGAGGATTGTTCTCGTTCTTCAGCCCATGCATTTTGCCATTGCTGCCAGTCTACTTTGGGATTCTCTCGGAAACGGATCCCAACCTGAAAAACAGCGGGCGAATGCCGGTTGCGGTCTGGCGGGCGCTGAACACGGTTTGTTTTGTGCTCGGGGTCGGTGTCAGTTTTGCCGTGTTAGGGTTCGGGTTTGGGACGGTCAGCGTCTTCGTCTCGAAAACCTGGGTGCGTCTCGCCGCCGGAGCGCTCGTGATCATCATGGGGCTGAGCCAAATTGGGCTTTTCACGATACCTTTTTTCGCCCGTTTTAGCGACCATTCCGAAAAAATCACGCTGCGAAGCGGACCGCTGCGTTCGTTCCTGCTTGGGCTGTTAATTTCGATCGGCTGGATTCCGTGCATCGGGACGATCATGGCGTCGATCCTCTTTTTGAGCGGTTCGAGCGGTTCAACCGCAGCAGGCGGCGGGTTGATGCTCGTTTATGTCCTCGGACTGGCGCTGCCGTTTCTAATCATCACCCTGTTTTCGGACTTTTTCTTGACGAAACTCCGAAAGATTCACCCGTACCTGCCGTTGATAAAAAAAATCGGCGGTGCGTTCCTCGTCGTCATGGGGATTCTCCTGATGATGAACCGTTTAGGTTAATTTATTTATTACGAAAAGGATTTATCTATGAAAAAAAACATAAATCAATTATTCCGTAAACCGATGCTGATCAAGTTCGGTTGGCTCCTCGTTTTATTAATCACTGCGTTTAATTCCGGCTGTGGTCCGAAAGCAGCCGTCGTCCAAGAGACCGCACCTTTGACAAGCGAAGAAAGCGTCAGCGAGCAGCCCGCGGAAGAAACCGCGGTCGCCGAGTCGAAAGGCGCGTTAAACATGCTCGATTTAGACGGCGAACGCTTCCGTCTATCCGATTACCGCGGGAAGAAAATTTATATGAAATTTTGGGCAAGCTGGTGTACCGTTTGTCTCGCGGGCATGGAAGAGCTCGAAGCGCTGAGTCAGGATCCGGATCGCGATTTTGAAGTCGTGACCGTCGTCTCGCCGGGTTACGGGAACGAGATGGACATTGAGGACTTCCGTAAATGGTTCGCGAAACAGGAACATCACAATTTCCGCGTCCTGATCGACGAAAATGGCGAAATTGCGCAGTGGTACGGGATTCGCGGATATCCGACCGCCTTTTTCATCGACCCCAACGGCGCCGTCAAAGTTTTCCAGGGCGACCTGCGGAACGACATGATCCGGAAAGTTTTCGGTTCGGAAATGATGAACGGCGAAACATCGGAGGGCGACTGACATGGCGCAAAACACCCGAAAAATTTATCTCGCCGGCGGTTGCTTCTGGGGCGTCGAGGCATATTTTGAACGGATCGACGGCGTTCTCAACGCAGTCTCAGGATACGCAAATGGGAAAACCGAAAATCCGCACTATGAGGACCTCATTTATAACAACAGCGGTCATGCGGAAACGGTCGAAGTCACCTATGACCCGAGCGTCGTAACGCTCGACGAACTCCTCCGCCACTATTTCCGAATTATCAATCCGACCAGCCTCAACCGTCAGGGAAACGATGTTGGTTCACAGTACCGAACCGGAATTTACTACACCGATGAGGCGGATCTCCCGACGATTCAATCGCGTATCGACGCCGAGCAGGAAAAGTATGAGAAGAAAATCGCGGTTGAAGTCAAGCCGCTCGTTCAGTTTTTCGAAGCAGAAGAATATCATCAGAATTACCTTCAAAAAAATCCGGGAGGCTACTGCCATATTGACTTAAATATGGCGGAGAAGCCGCTCGAACCCACCGCGGCGCCAGCGTTCAAGCCGGATTCGTTTACGAAACCCGACGACGCAGAGCTTAAAGCGGCGCTCAGCCCGGCAGCCTGGAACGTGGTTCGCGAAAACGGGACAGAACGCCCATTTTCCAGCCCGCTCTGGGACGAGGACGGGGACGGAATTTACGTCGATATTACGACCGGTGAACCGCTTTTCAGCAGCCGGGACAAGTTTATTTCGGACTGCGGATGGCCGAGCTTCTCCAAGCCGATCGAAGAAAAGAAGATCGAATATCTTACCGATTCATCCTTTGGCATGGTTCGGACCGAGGTTCGGAGCGTAACCGGCGACGCACATTTAGGTCACGTTTTTGAAGATGGACCGGTTGAATCCGGCGGTTTGCGCTACTGTATCAACGGTGCATCGCTGCGCTTTATCCCGCGCGAAGAGATGGAAGCGGAAGGTTACGGCGCATGGTCGTACCTGTTTGAGTAAACGTTCGTCAAATTTCAGGGTATCCGTGTCGTTTTTCCTTATCGTTCAGGACCGGATCGGGGTAAAATTCAGTAAATTTAGCACGGAGGGAAAAAACCGTATGAATGGAATTCAGATCATTTCCGGCACAAATGCCGCCGAAGTAGGAAAACTTGCCGCTGCGTTCATGATTGACATCATCAACGACAAACCGAACGCTGTTTTAGGACTGGCGACCGGCTCAACCCCAATTCCGCTTTATCAGTCGCTCATCGAAGCAAATCAGGCGAAAAAAGTCTCCTTCCGCGGCGTCCGTACCGTGAATTTAGACGAATACGTCGGACTGCCGGGAACGCATGATCAGAGCTACCGCTACTTCATGAATACGAACCTGTTTGATCATGTCGACATCGACAAAGCGAATACCAACGTTCCGGACGGGATGGCGGGCGACGCCGAAGCTGCCTGCAACGCGTATGAAGAGAAGATCGCGTCGCTTGGCGGAATCGATGTTCAGCTCTTAGGGATCGGCTTAAATGGGCATATCGGCTTCAACGAACCGACAAACGTTTTCCCGAAGCGAACCCATATCGTCGAACTCACGTCAAGCACGCGCGAAGCCAACAAGCGCTTTTTCGCATCGATCGACGACGTTCCGACGCAGGCAATTACCATGGGAATTGGGACGATTATGGCGGCGAAGAAAATCATGATGATCGCCACCGGTGAAAATAAAGCCGAAATATTGAAAGCCTCATTGACCGGCGAAGTTAACCCAATGGTTCCCGCGTCCATCCTGCAATTCCACCCGGACGTGACCGTTTTCGCGGATGAAGCCGCGCTCCGGCTCCTCTAAACCACGGCATCACGGAATTTGATATTTCCAATTGATTCGCGATCGGCTCCGGTTGGTCGCGAATTTTATTTCTTTTACCTCGTGCACTGAACCAGTCTTCCCGGGTTTCTCGCCGCTAAACCGGAAGCGCGGGAACCCAAAAACCAGCAGGATTAACATGATTTCGTCTTTTCCAGATGATCGTTCACGTGATGCTAAGTATACTTTTAACGAGGAGCGCACAAGATGACAAAACATATAAAAATTTATCTGACCGTGCTTTGCTGCGTTTTATGGCTCATGTCGGCGATCGCTGCCGAGGCGCAGGCGAACCTGAATCCGCTCACCGGACTCGCGGAAGAGAATTCCGAAATGATGAATCTTCCGCCGGTCCTGATTCCCATGGCGAAATTTCCGGATAAGTACCGACCGACCGCGGGACTGAACGACGCCGCATGGGTTTACGAATTTTACGACATCGGCGGAATTTCGCGTCCGGTCGCGCTTTTCTACGGTCATCTTCCTCAAGCGGCGAATGAATCACATGACTTTATCGGACCGATCGCGAGCGCCATGTATGGCGTCGAAGACCTTCGGAATCACTACGGCGCATTGATGATTACCGCGGGGAACCGCGCGCATGTTGCTGAGGACGGCTTATTTAACGTCCAACACTGGTACGGCGAAAGCGGCGGTGACCTCTTTCCTCAGCTTCCCATCCAGAAATTAGAAGAATTTATCAACAAGTGGGCGAAAAAGATTCAGACCCCCGATCGCTCCCTGCTGCAGCTGACGTTTTCCTATGGGCTTCCGGATTCCGGGCAGGCGGCGAAAAGCCTCCTCATCCGCTATGCCGATACGAATCAGGCACTCTGGGAGTACGATCCAAGCGTGGGATTGTATTTTCACTCGCGCAACTCGATTACCAACCCATCCATCACGCCGGATATCGATACGCTCAGTCAGGAACAGCTCACGGCGCATAACGTCATCCTGATGTTCCATGAGACGGAAAAGAAAATAGATGGATATAAACCGCTCCTGAACTTTATCGACCGTCAGCCTGCGCTCCTTTTCCGCGACGGAATCCGGATCGAAGGCTATTGGTCAACGGGAAATACCGAGGCCGAAACCGCGACCGACCGCTTCCGCCCGATTCAGTTTTACCTGTCGAACGGGGAACCGTTCTCGCTGAAACCCGGGCGAACCTGGGTTCACCTGATCCGCGTTGGAAATGAGCTTAAGGAGATCGCGGACGCAACCGGCGGAGAAGAGAATCCGGGCTCGGGTCACTGGTTCCTGCCCTACATCGAAGCGAAAAGGTAAAGGGGCGGGAGAAACCGTTTAGCACTCAACCTCCCTGGAAGTCTGTTTCCAGTACTGCGATAAGGGCGCCAATACCTGCTGTCCGGCCGCATCCGTCTGCCGCAGTATTGCATCAAGATCGTAAAACTCGCCTGATATACAGGATAAACGAATCATGAATCCGGCATATCAAGCGGTTTTTCTTTTTAAGGGAATCAAAGCCTGATTTTATTGGACAGAAAGCATAAAAAGTTCATGACAAACGTCTTGACGACAAACACGTCATCGAGCAAAAATTCTTCTATACAAGTCGCTTGACAAAAATTTCACAAAGCAATAAACTGACTTTCGTTAGTTCACTGGACTAACAATTTCTTCAAGATTGGAGGCGGTCGTCGGTCATCTCATGATGCTCAATCAAAAAACCATCCAACTCAACAACAAAAAAAGACTTTACAGGCTCATATCCGAAAACCCGGGAATATCTCGGGTGCATCTTGCAGCCGATACATACCTTTCCAAGACGACCGTCTCCGCTATTGTTGAGCAGTTAATCCGCGAAGAATATATCGTTGACACGGGCGTTTCCCAAAAAACCGTTCAGGGACGCCGTCCCAACGCCTTAGCCGTCGATGCGGAAAAAAACGCTGTCCTCGTTTGCAACCTGCGCGCACGGGTTATCCAATTCGCGCTGGTTTCCAGCGCCTATCACGTCGAATCGCTCCATGAAATACCTTTCGAACGCAGCTCCGCGACGGCGCTTTTCGTCGTCAACGAGACGAAAAAGATCATTCAAACCGTTCCGCCAGAACGGCGCATCAATGGTATATGCGTCATTATTCCGGGAATTATCGACGGGAAGCGCGAAGAAATCGTATCGGTCGTCCTCCCGCTCCGTGATCCGAACGAGCTCATCAACGCATTCCGGCAGGAATTGAGCGATGAATATTCCGTCGCTTTTTTCAACGACACCTGCTGTTTTTCCTATGCGGAGGACGCTTTCAGCGGCGATTCGCATGACTTTATCTACATCAACATCAACGAAGGCGTCGGCGCGAGCTTCATTCAAGACGGGAACCTCGTCAACGGCGCAACCGGAATGGGGACGCAGTTCGGTCATTTCTCCATACGAAAAGAAGGCGTCGACTGCATTTGCGGAAATAAAGGCTGCTTGGAAAACTACATCGGAGAATCGGTCCTCCGGACGCGCGTCGAGGAATTTGGCATCCTGTCCGAATTTGAGAATCCGGATCGAATCCGTTTTACGGACGTCGGGAAGCTCGCCGAATCCGGATCTGTCGGCGCAATCGCGCTGATCAACGCTCTCGCGGAAGATTTGGGGTTCGGGCTTGGGAACCTGTTGACGCTTTTTCATCTCGATAAAGTCGTCATCGGCGGTATGGGGCGGATGCTGGGGAAAATTTACCTCGACAAGGTTCAGCGTCAAGTCCGAAGATTCGGTTTTCGCCGATTTACGCAGCTCGTCAATATCGAATTTACGAACCTCAACGAGGACGCGCTTTTTACCGGAGCTGCGAAGTTTTTCATGGATCATCATTATGAATTTACTGGGGCGCCGGAATCCGGCGTTTATCTCTAAGGAATTCAAGTAAAAGGAGAAATAAAAATGGAACGAATCATTGCTGTCAACTCCAATTCGTATCATGGCTATGCGATTGAAGACGCACTGCGCGGCATTGCCGCCGCCGGGTTTCGATACGTCGAACTGACCGCGACAAAAGGCTGGACAGAACACGTTTTCCCGTCTCAATCCTTTGAATATCTGGTCGGGATTAAGGAACTTCTCCGTGAACTGAACCTAAATCCTTTCGCGATGAGCGGTCATTGCAACTTGATGGATCGGGACCGGCTCCGGGATTTCATCCTGAATATCGAACTCGCCGCATTCTTCGGCTGCGGCTATATCGTTTCCTCTGTCGGCGAAGCGCATATTGAAGATAAGAACACGGAAGGGCTCAAAGGAATTACCGAAAATATCCGGTCTCTCCTGCCTCATCTTGAACGGAACCAACTTAAACTCGTGCTCGAAACGCACGGCGATCATTCGACCGGCGCAATCCTCAAAGAAATCGTCGAAAGCGTCGCATCAGACCGCGTCGCCATCAATTACGATACCGCCAATGTCATTTTCTACGGCGACGTTCAGCCGGAAACCGACATGATGGACTGCATCGGCGAAATTGCCTACGTGCACCTCAAGGACAAAATCGGCGGATTCAAAGAATGGAACTTTCCGGCGCTCGGACGCGGTTCGGTCAATTTCCCCGCGATCTTTGAAAACCTGAAAAAAGCGAATAACAACGCCCCATTCAGTATCGAGATTGAATTCACGCCTGAAGGAGCCGGTTCGCTCGACGCTGTCA
This sequence comes from Flexilinea sp., assembly GCA_034430135.1. Classification (GTDB taxonomy): domain Bacteria; phylum Chloroflexota; class Anaerolineae; order Anaerolineales; family Anaerolineaceae; genus Flexilinea. The sequence goes on from DAOUFB010000104.1 coordinate 12,808, forward strand.
ACGAAGCCGTCCGAGCGTCAGCGGAATACCTGAAAGCGCAGGGATTCGTGTTATAACGCCTGATCCGGCGTTTCAACATCCGGCGCAACTATACCCCCGCCGGAATAAATCAAAAGGAGTAAGAAGGATGAAAAGTCGTAAGTTGTTAGTTATCACAGTTGTTGTCGGAATTTTGGCGTTGATGTTAACCGCTTATCAGAGCGAAACGCCGAAAAAAGACTCGTACACTTTCGGTTACATTGCCTATGATATGACCGATATTTGGAACGAGTATTCTGCCCGTGCGTTCGAATACGCCGCGTCTCAGGCTGACGTCAAGGTTAAGACGGTTATCCTCGATTCAAAGAACAGCCTCGAAGAATCGGTTACGGCGATGGAATCGCTCATCCAGCAGGAAGTCGACGGCATTTCGATCTTCCCGATTTCGAATGAACAGGGCGCACAGCTTGTCAAGCTCGCTAACGAAGCTGACATTCCCGTCACGGTCGAAAACTTCAAAATGGAAGTTGACGATCCGGGCGATTATATCGCGACCGTCGCCGCTCAGTATGACGACATCGGATACGCCGCGATCAAGTACATCGCCGAACAGAAACCGGGCGCGAAAATCTTCTTCTGCGCTGGACAGCAGGGCGCCGGCGTCTACGAAAAATATCAGGAAGGAATCGATCGTGCAATGGAAGAATACGGCGACACGGTTGAAATCGTCGCGACGCTCCATGGCGACTGGCTCACCGATAAGGCGTATAACGTCACGACCGATCTGATCTCCTCCGGTACGGAATTCGATTACATCTTCGCCAACAACGGCATGATGGCGCAGGGCTGCTATCAGGCGCTCGAAGACGCAGATATGAAAGATATTCCGATCGTTTCGACCGGCGGTTCACCGGATGACTTCAAAATGCTTCAGGAAGGGATCGAATCCGCGAATATGACCGCGCCGGTTTCAATTCAGGGCATCAAAACGTTCAAGAACCTGTATGACTTCGTCGTCAACGGCGTCAGCGGCGAAAAATTCACCCCGCTCCCGATCGTTCCGGTTTCTGCGGATAAATTAGACGAATTCATCGCCTGGGACAATTACGAAGCCGCCTATAACTTCGTTTATAACGCGGAGGAGTAACCCGATTCAGTCTGGCGGGATCAAATCCGCTGACTCGTTGAATCGAACGGACTAAAAACTGAGGGACCGCCTGTTTTCCAACCGAATGGCGGTCCCTTCTAAAATCAGACACGGACGAATACAATTCGTAAAAATCAAGAGGTTCGCGTGGAAGAAAAGAATTTCAACACTCCTATTCTTGAAATGAACGGAATTCGGAAGGAATTTTCAGGCGTATGCGCGCTTTCTGGAATCACTTTCGATCTCTCCGCGGGCGAAATTCACTGCCTCGTTGGGGAAAACGGCGCCGGGAAATCCACGCTAATGAAAATCCTTAGCGGCGCCTATACCCCAGACGGCGGAACGATCCGTCTTTTCGATACGGAATATCAATCTCTCACTCCGACGCTCTCTAAAGAGCTCGGCATTAACATTATTTATCAGGAAAATGACCTCGTTCCGACGATGAATGTCGTTGAAAATATATTCGTCGGCTGTGAACTAACTCATGCGTTCGGCTTCATCAAGTTTGAAGAGATGCTCGAACGGACGAAAAAACAAATTAAAACGCTCGGTCTCGATTTGGATCCGATGAAGACCGTCGAAAACCTCTCCGTCTCGGACCAGCAATTCGTCAAGATCCTCAAAGCGCTCTCAACCGAACCCAAAATTCTGATCATGGACGAACCAACCTCGATGTTTAACGTCCGCGATGCGCATAAAGTCCTGACCTTAACGAAAACCGTTGCGTCTCGCGGTATCGGTATCATCTATATTTCCCACTTCCTCGAAGAAGTTCGTCAGATCGCCGACCGGATCACGGTCATCCGCGACGGCGCTGTCGTGAACACCTACGCCAATCCAAATCGCAATATCGAACTTACGAAAATAACCCGCGACATGGTCGGACGTCCTATCGAGACATTTTACGAAAAAGAACGCCATGAAATCGGCGAGCCGTTCCTCGAAGTCAGGAACCTGAAACTTAAAAAGGACTCTCCGTCGATTGATTTCAGCGTTCGAAAAGGAGAGATTCTCGGTTTCTCAGGAATGGTCGGCTCCGGAAGAACGGAAATCGTCCGTGCGCTGACTGGAGCTGATCCAAAATTTAGCGGTGAGATTTACCTTGATGGTCAGCGCGTCGAGATCCACAATCCGGAAGACAGCGTCCGCGCTGGTTTCGCCCATATCACGGAAGACCGGCAAAAGCTTGGCTTAATGCTCGGAATCAGCGTTCTGGAAAACGCGGCTGTCGTCGGGCTGAGAGAGAAAATCAAAGGCTTTTTTGTCAATGTCGCGAAGTTCCCGCCCCTTTTCGAGGGGTTATTCCGTGACCTGCGCGTCAAGACCCCGTCTCTTTGGACTGAGGCGATTTACCTTTCCGGAGGCAACCAGCAAAAAGTCGTTCTGGCAAAATGGCTTTTCGCCGAGCAAAATATTTACATCTTTGACGAACCGACGCGCGGCATCGACGTAAACGCCAAAGCTGAGTTCTATAAGCAAATGTCCAATCTAACGAAGCAGGGCAAATGCATCATCATGATCAGTTCGGACATGCCGGAATTGATTTCGATGAGCGACCGCGTTCTCGTAATCCGTGAAGGAGCGATTAAGGGAGAACTGTGCGGTGCGGATATCAATGAGAACATGATTATTGAAATGGCTTTAGGAGTGAAATAAGATGGACGTAAAAAAAATATTCAAGGATCAGCGCGCACTTTTAGCTCTCGTCATCCTGGCGATTATCAGCGTCGTCGCGGTCATTAACCCCAAATTTATCGGCATTAAAAATCTAATTATCATCTTTCAGCAGATTTCAGTGATCGGGATTCTGACCATGGCGATGTCGATCCTGCTCATCAGCGGCGGTATTGATCTCTCGATCGGAAATATCATGGCGCTCTCCGGCGTCGTCATGGCGCGATTGATCAACTCAGGAACGAACGTTTTTCTCGCGACTTTGGCTGGGCTTGCCGTCGGGCTT